>CAZKPE010000216.1:0-6809 GCA_964554545.1 uncultured Lewinella sp. | reverse complement strand
TGGTGCGGTCGGCGGCGACCTTGTCGCGACTGGAGCTGGCGGCATCGTCCTGCACGCGCACGGCGGCGGCGCGCCGCGCCTCCAGCTTGTCGACGTAGGGGCGCAGGTAGTCGTTCAGTAGTCGGTTGACGGTGTCGGGGGTGTAGCGGTGCAGGTAGACCAGCGCCTGGAAGTGCCCCTTCGGACTGGAAAATAACCAGTAGATCGGCCGCTTCTTGTAGCGCTTGACGTGGTCCCGGTAGAAATATTTCACGAAATATTTCCTGACATCATATCCCAGACATTCCTCCACGAAGGCCAGGTTCTCGCTAAAGTGCGCCTCCCCAAAGGCCGCCAGCAGAAAGGCCCGGAAGCGCCCCACGATGTCGTCCTCGAAAAAGTCGCCCGCCAGTACGGGGAGGATGCCGTCGGCGTCGGGGACGAAGGTCCATTCGGTCTCCGGTTTGCCGACCCGCTCCGCGTACTCCCTCAGCGTATCTCCAGCGTTGGCCAGGATGAGCCCCTCCTTATCCAGGCTGTAGCGCCCCAGCATACACCCCGCGGCGTAGCTGACGAACTGCGCCATGATCTCGTCGCGCTTAAAGGGCAGCTCCAGCTCGTCGTAGTTGGTGACCAGGCCGGTGGCGGGGTCGCGCTTGAGCTTTTTGTTGAGCTTTGTGAGGGCCTTGCGGTCTAGCTCGGATTGGAGGATGGTGATGTCTTGGAGGGGATAAAAGAGGGAGTTATCAGTTAAGTCAAATCCTTGATATACATGTTGATCGATTTTTTCTTGTGTAGAGTGCAATGCGCAATACTGTCTCGTAGCTACTGCGACAGCCATCTCAAAGCACGAATGAAGATTGTCAGTAGTTCGTTTGGAGTAAGCATTTATAAAGCCCTTTCCAGAAAACAAGGATGAATTATTCTGCCATTCAAACTTCGATATATTGATGGCTTCTTTGGCTAAAGAAGTAATGGCTATTTTCTCGCCATCCACTAATGGCAGATTTAATATATCGCCAACATTTGCATGAAATGTAGGATTAATAATTCTCATTAGTTTCACACATAATGAACTGTTCAAGTATCCCAATAAATATTCCAACTCTTCACCCTTTGATACGATCGTTGGTGAAGCGGAAGCATACTCACTATTTGCAATTTTTATCCGGAAGCAAGTTCGGTTAGATGATATATCAGACCAAGTTATTCCAATAGCACGCTCAAAAGTTGACTTTCGAAGCCCCCCTTTTTTGGCGTACGTTGTTGTAGCATTATTCGTCCACAACACTACATGATTCAAGTTGCCGTACCACTTTCGCGCGTCACCACCTTTATTATAAATCCGATAAGATCGATTAACATCTGAACTATTTATTTCCCAGATGTACCTAACAAATTTTTCATCCTTGTGGGTTTTCGTACGTCCTGCTGACTTGCTGATTTCCTTAAGCTTTTCTCCATCAAATGCCTTTACTATCTCAGGCTCAACCCAATACCCCACCGGCCACCCCGGTATCTTCGCAAAATCGTCCTGCCGGGCGCGGTAGAAGTAGTCGAGGGTGGGGTTTTGGATGGCGGCGCGGGTTTTGGGGGCCTTTTCGTCGGTGCCGAAGTCGAGGAGGCGGAGGTAGGTGCCGGTGTTGTCTGAGGCGGCGTTTTGAAAAGTGAAGGCGGTGCTCTGTACGACCTCGCCGCCGATCTCGGGGAAGGCGCGGGGGCCGAGGTGCAGCATGGTATCGAAGAGGACGCGCTCGATCAGGTCCTTACGTAGCTTTTCATAGCTGCTCAGGAACATCCAGCTGTGCTGATTGATCATACCGAGGTAGCCACCTTCTTCCAGGGCCGCCAGTCCACGCTCCATGAAGGTGGCCATGAGGTCGGACTTGCTGAGGGGGTAGTGTTTGTTGACGTACTTCTTCAGCTGGGGGTTGAAGTTACTGGAACCCAGGTAGGGCGGGTTGTCGACTACCGCCAGGAACTTCCGCTGCAGTTCCTGCAATTGCTCCAGCACCGCATCCAGACGTTCCAGCTCGTTTTTCGCGAACAGGTCCGTCCGTTCCAATTGGCTTTGCACCTGCGTCCGCGCCCTACTAAGTTCCGACGGGGAGCTGCGGGGCACGATGAGGGAACCGAGATTGGCTACCTGCCGCATGTCGTTCAGGTCGGCCGAAAGCTTGTCGCCAGGCTCCAGCAGGGTCGCGATGCGCTCCTCCGGCAGGGTGAGCGGCTCGAAGCGGACAATACGGGGGCAGAGTTCCCTGCTCAGCGCCCGCCGGTGGTAGCGTCTGGCCCGCATCATCAGGCTGAAACCCGCCAACTGGGCGGCCCGCTCGTCGATCTCGAAACCGGTGAGGTTGTGCTCCAGGATGTGGCCGGGGATAGCGGATTTGGTGTAGCCTGCCTCCTCATAGATGTGGGTGAGGAGCTCGAAGGCGTAGAGGAGGATGTGGCCACTCCCACACGCCTGATCGGCTAAGGTTAGGTCTTGAGGGGTGAGGGATTTACGATTTACAAGTGACGATGTACGATTTAAAATTTGGCTACCGCTGTTGCCGTTCGTCGGCTGCGCCTCCTCACCCTCAATGTAGTAGGGCATGTGATCGCGTAGGCGGCTTTCCGGGTGGCTTTCCAGCCAGAGCTTGCCGAGGGTGTTTTGGACCATATACTCGACGATCCAGCGGGGGGTGAAGAGTTGGGTGACGGCGGGGATCTCGTCGGGGCGGACCTTGCGTTTCTTTTTGACCTTATCGACCTCGGCCTTCTTTTCCGC
The DNA here is from genome assembly GCA_964554545.1 of uncultured Lewinella sp. Lineage (GTDB taxonomy): Bacteria > Bacteroidota > Bacteroidia > Chitinophagales > Saprospiraceae > Neolewinella. Next base: position 4,057 of record CAZKPE010000216.1, on the reverse strand, counting down.
GATATAAAACTGATACAACCACCCGATCACCTCCTCATTGCCCACACACGCGTCCGCGTCCATGCCCGCACGCAGGTCGTGGAGGATGCTTTGCTGGCTCAGCAGGTCGGGCGGGAGCAGCAGCTCGGTGTAGTCGTCGATGCGCTGGAAGAGGAAGGGGAGTTGGGTGGCGCGGCGGTTGCAGTCGGCCACGAGCAGCAGGCGGTAGGCCTCGTTCTGGCCGTCGGGGCTGGGGAGCTTGCCATCTAGCAGGTCGAAGACGCGTTGGCGCTTCACCGGCAGGTCTTCGTCGATGAGACCGCGCTTGGCTTCCTGTAGCAGCTCGGGCAGCAGGCCGGCGAGGTCACGGGGACTGACGGCGCGCACCGGGCTGTAGTCGTTCACGTCCATATACCGCAGGGCCACCAGGCGGTTGAACCAGGTGTAGGCGACCTCGTCGATGACGGCAGCCTTGCCTACGGCGCGGATGCGGTCTTCCAGCTTGTCGATCGCCCGGGCGTGCTCGCGCTGGTAGGCACCGTCGTCCAGGCGTACGCGGTCGAGTTGGGCGCCGACCTGGGCGAGGAGCTTGGTGCGGGCGGTGGTGGCGAATATCTTTAAATTCTTAGTATCCATTGGGAGAACTTCTCCCCTCTCCCACGGAGAGGGGCCGGGGGTGAGGGGATGAGCTAGTTACAGCAGGATGCCGTTGCCTTCATCCAACAGACGCAGTATTTCGGTACGTAGGCCCTCGGTATAGCGCGCTAAATCTTTTTCGCTTTTGATGTAGTGCAGTCCCGCTTGCTGTTTGGCTACTTCCAGAGGGAGTCGCTGGTAGCTCGTTTTAGGCTCGCGCAGGGTGGGCGGTTTATCCGTTGGCGGTCGGTCGGTGGTAGCGGGTACGGCGGTCACCTTGGTTTCGGGATGGGCGCGGGCGAAGCCGGTACGGGCCATATCGCTCATCAGCTCGACGAACTCCGTCTGCTCGAAGCGGCGGAGGCGGTCACGTAGGTAATCGACCTTGACCTGGTTATCTAGCTGGCGGCGCACCTGGTCGAAACGGTCGGCATAGTTGCGGCGGTCGGTGTCGGTGAGGTGGGTGTATTCCTCGGCTGCGGTAAAGGCGCTTTCCTTGAAGTCAACCTTGGCGTTGGCTTGCTGGCGTTCGCGGTCCAGTAGCTCGCGGACGGCTTCCTTTGCGGTTTCGAGCTGTTGGGCGGCGGCGCGCATGGTGCCGGCCCGGTAGGGAGCCTCGGAGCGGACGACCGCGTAGAGGGGTTGAGTGAGGTCGCCGTCCAGGTGGCGGTGGTTGTCTTCCCCCCGATCGAGGAATTGGCGAATGTCGTCGTAGATGCGGGCCTGTTCCCCCGGCTGCTCCTCGCTGCCGATGAATTCGCGGATGGGCAGGTAGACTTCCTCGCGGAGGTCGGCCAGGGCCTCGTCCATCTCCTCGGTGCGGTCGAAGTAGTCGGTGTAGTTGCGCCCGATATAGCGCTTCAGGGCCGCGGCGTAGTCATCCAATTGTTCCACGAAGGGGTAGTCGCGGCGACGGCGGCGCAGGGCATTGACCCGGGCGAGCTCGGACTGTAGCACTTCGTCGAACTGGGCGGCGGTGTCCTTGGCCTCCTTACCGGTGTTGACCTTGCCGAAGACCTCTTCCTGCAGTTGTCGTAGGGCGCGCAGCTTTCCGGCGCCGATGCGGGCCAGGGGTAGGATCTGGGTGACGTCGAGTTTATCGCGGTTCAGGAGGTAGTCGCGGGTCTGAGTGAGCGGGAGGGCGTGGCCCTCGGCCCGGGCGTCGAGGCGGTTGGTGGCCAGCAGGCGGGCGACGATGTTCAGCGTACCCATCTCGGACCAGCCGTAGGGTTTGGCACCGAAGTGCTGAATCAGCCGGCGGGCCGTGACGCGCTCGTGGCGGTTGCTCTGCCGCTGCACGTAGTTCATCACCTCCTCCTCGGCCGGGCCCAGGGAGTTGGCTGCTTCCCCGAGCAGCTCGGCGGTGGGGCGGTCCAGGGTATCGCGGAGCTGCCGCTCGTCCAGCCCCGTGGGCAGCAGATCGAGGTTGTGGTAGGTGCGGCGGACGAGAAGCTGCAGGGCGGCGGCCACCCGGTTCCTGGGTTCGCTGCCGCCGATGGATTTGATCTCCTCCCCGCCGATGATGATGGTGGCGCGGCTCATGCCCTCGCGCAGGCGGGCGAGGATGCCGTCGCGCCGCTGGTTGTTCTCCAATGCCCGCTGCTGGATGATGAGGCCCTTCTGCCCCTTGGTGTTCAGGTGGCGGTCGGCGAAGGTCTTGGTTTTGAGGTACAGCCCGATGTCGGTGAGCAGCTCGTCGTCGGCGGGCAGCACGAAGCGGGTCTCATCCAGGCCCATGATCTGCCCCTTCAGGTTGTCCAGGCTGCCGTAATTTTCGTTGCGGGGGGTGATGACGTTGAGCACCAGCTCGTAGCGCGTCTGCCCGAAGGGGTTCCCGTCCAGTTGCTTATTGAAGCGGAATACCTGCTTATTGCGCTCGTGGACGACGCGGTCCAGCCCGATCACGTCATCGAAGAGGAATTTCGCCATTAGGTTACCCTCCTGCCCGGGATCGACGGCCGTGTTTTTGATGTCGCTTTCGATCTCCTTTTCCTCGCTGGTCAGGAATTCGTAGCGCTGGCCGACGCGCTGGATGTAGCTCTGGCGTTCCAGGAGGTTGAGGGCCGACTTCACCCGGTTTTCGTGGGCCTTCGGGTCGCCGTCGAAGCGCTCCCGCATCAGGATGGCGATGTGGCCCGCCGTGGGTACGAAGGTTTCGACGTACTTGACCAGGAAGAGGGTCTTGAGGACGCGCAGGGCGTAGGGGTCCTCACGACTGAGGTTTTTCCGGGCGGTGTTGATACTGCTCTGCACCTCCCCCCGCAGGATGGGCTGCAGCCCGTCGAAGAGCCGATCGAAAGCGGGCAGCCGGCCGACCTCCATATCGTCGTGGATCATCGATTTAGCCACTTCCTGAAAGACGGAGAGCATGCTGCGCTCCCCCACCGAGGCGTGCTTGCCCATGAAGGCATTCTTTGCCGATAGCTGACGGATGCACTCCTGCAGCAGGTCGAAGTGGAAAGGCTGGAAGGGGTACATACTCACGAACTCCTCCTCGCTGTCGGCCGTGCGGTAGTCGGTTCCCCCCTCCCGGAAGCCGAAGAGGGTGGCGAGTTTGTGTTGCTCTTGGTGGTACAGTTCGCTCAGCACCTGCGTCCCCGCCCCATTCTTTTCAAGCAGGCGGCGCCGGATGACCTCATCGACGTTCTGGCTACTCAGGTTGAGCTTGCAGCCGAAGCGGCCCTGGATTTTGGAGAAATCCTGGCTCTGGCGGTCCTTAAGTCCCCCAAGTACGGCGTCCATATCCTCCTGGCTGGTCACGAAGACCCAGCTGCGCCCCTTACACTTGGTGTACAGATTTTCGGCGATGGTCTGCAGGTTGGTCATCAGCTTGGTGTTGTCGCTGATGAACTGCCCGACCTCGTCCACGAAAAAGTTCAGCCGGTAGCCGGGGGCCTGCTCGTCGAGGTAGTCGGCTACCCGTTGGGTGAAGGTGTCGATGCTGAGGGTGTAGTCTTCGCGGTAGCGGTCCAGCAGCTTTTCGGCCCGCTCCTGGCTCATGTTGCTCACCTTGGCGTAGGCTTCCCCGATCGACTCTTCGATGAGGTGTAGCTGGTCGCGGCCCTCCTCCCAGGGCTCCCCCTCCAGTTTGGCGTACTCTTCCTTGAAGGCCTGATACACCCCGCGGCGGTCCATGTCGCGCTCCAGTTCGGCCAGGTAGCCGAATTTGGGGTAGTAGCCCTGCATTTCATTGAATACGTTGTTGAAGACGGCGAGTACGGAGTCCGTTCCCGTCTCGTCCAGCGTATTGGCCTTGGAGTCTATATTGAACAGGATGCTTTTTGTAGGAATGCGGGCGGCCCGCGCTATCTCCCCCCGCAGAAAATCGTTCCCCTCGACCTTATCCACGAAGTGTTCGCTGACCGTACGGCCCTCCAGTTCCCGGTCCTCGAGCAGGAGGGAGAGCATCTTCAGCAGGTGGGACTTCCCGGAGCCGAAGAAG
>CAZKPE010000215.1:4352-6841 GCA_964554545.1 uncultured Lewinella sp. | reverse complement strand
ACCAGGTGCCGAGTTTGAGGTCGGCGTAGTTCATCAGGCTGTACAGGGCCGGGGTATTGGCCGGGGTGGCCCCCAGGAAGAGTACCGGGAACTCCAGCAACTGGATCAGCTGGGGGTGGCGGAACAACTTGCGTACGTAGCTAGCCATGTCGGTCAGCATCTGTAGCCGGAAGGCCGACTTGACGACCCGCAGGTCGGCGAAGTCCAGGATACTGTGCCCGGGCTTCTGCACGAATTCGTTGATGCCCACCCGATATTTGTACTCGGCTTCCTCCAGAAACTTCCGCAGGTTGGCCGAGCTACCCGGTTCGAGCCGCTCGAAGAGCTGAAAGAGCTCGTCGGTACTGGCGGGCACCTCTACCCGGTCTTCGGCACCGAAGACGATCTCGTAGCTGGGGTCCAGCCGCCTGAGCTCGTAAAAGTCGGCCGCCGTATGCCCGAAATCCTGAAAGAACTGCTCGAAGATCTCCGGCATCCAGTACCAGCTCGGCCCCATATCGAAGGTGAAGCCCTCGGCCTCGAAGCGGCGGGCGCGGCCGCCCAGACCCTCGTTTTTTTCGAGCAAGCGCACGCGGTAGCCGGCCCGGGCAAGGTAGCTGGCGGCGGAAAGTCCGGCGAAGCCGGCGCCGACGATGGTAACGGTCTGCGACAAAGGATCGGGTAGTTTGGCTAAATAACAGCCGACTAACACTAACTTGCCGACTATGTTGGACGAAAGTTACGACGCTAACACGCCGAGCTCCTTACCCACCTTGACGAAGGCCGCAATAGCCTTGTCCAGATGCTCCCGCTCGTGGGCCGCCGACAGCTGCACCCGGATGCGGGCCTTCCCCTGGGGAACGACGGGGTAGAAGAAGCCGATGACGTAAATGCCTTCCTCCAGCAGGCGGGCGGCGTACTGCTGGGCTAGCGGTGCTTCGTAGAGCATAACGGGCACGATGGGGTGGTCACCCGGAATGATGTCGAAGCCCGCCACGGTCATTTTGTCGCGGAAGTAGCGGGTGTTCTCGGCCAGTTTATCCCGCAGCTCGGTCGAGGCCGAGAGCATATCCATGGCCTTGATCGAGGCCCCCACGATGGCCGGAGCCAGGGTGTTCGAGAACAGGTAGGGCCGCGAACGCTGCCGCAGCAGGTCCACGATCTCCTTCCGGGCCGCCGTGAAGCCACCCGACGCCCCGCCGAGGGCCTTGCCGTAGGTGCCGGTGATGATGTCCACGCGGTCCATCACGCCGCGATACTCGTGTACGCCGCGGCCGGTCTTGCCGATGAAGCCGGTGGAGTGACATTCGTCGATCATCACCATGGCGTCGTATTTATCGGCCAGGTCGCAAATCTTATCGAGTTGGGCGATGGTGCCGTCCATACTGAAGCTGCCGTCGGTGACGATCAGCCGCCGCCGCGCCCCGCTGGCCGCTTTGAGCTGTTCCTCCAGGTCGGCCATATCGTCGTGCTGGTAGCGGTAGCGGGCCGCCTTACAGAGCCGGATGCCGTCGATGATGCTGGCATGGTTGAGGGCATCCGAGATGATGGCGTCTTCCTTGCCGAGCAGGGGTTCGAAGAGCCCGCCGTTCGCGTCGAAAGCCGCCGCGTAGAGAATGCAGTCTTCCATACCGAGGAAGTCGGCCGTCTTGCGCTCCAGTTCTTTATGAATGTCCTGGGTGCCGCAGATGAAGCGCACCGAGGACAGCCCGAAGCCGTGGCTGTCGATGACGTCCTTGCTGGCCGCCAGCAGGTCGGGGTGACTGGAGAGCCCCAGGTAGTTGTTGGCGCAGAAGTTGAGTACGTCCTCGGTGGTGTCGGTGTCGATCTCCGGCCCCTGGGGGGTGGTGATGATGCGTTCTTCCTTGAAGACGCCGGCGTGGCGCATATCATCGAGTTCGGCGACGAGGTCGTTCTGAATACTATACATGGTTGGGGCTTTTTATACGGTTAGTTAAATGGGCGAGCATGTCACTCACCAAACGGTCCAGGTCGTAGGCCGGTTGCCAGCCCCAGTCGCGGCGGGCGGCCGTATCGTCCAGGCTATTGGGCCACTTGGCGGCGATGCCCTGCCGGAAGTCGGGGGCGTAGCTGATCGCGAAGTCGGGCAACTGCTTACGGATCGCCGCCGCCAGTTCTTCCGGTGAGAAGCTGCAGCCGGCCACGTTGTAACTGGTCCGGATCTTCACCTGCTCCGCCGGCGCGTCCATCAGTTCGAGGGTGGCGCGGATGGCGTCGTCCATATAGATCATTGGCAGTTGCTCGTCGGCTTCCAGAAAGCAGCTGAAGGGCTGGCCCCGCACGGCCTTGTGGAATATGTCCACGGCGTAGTCGGTCGTCCCGCCCCCCGGCTCGCTCTGGTGGCCGATCACGCCGGGGTAGCGCAGCGACCGCACGTCGAGCCCGTAGCGGCGGTGGTAGTACTGCGCCCAGTTCTCGCCGGTGGCCTTGCTGATGCCGTAGACGGTCAGGGGGTCGAGGTAGCTGTCGTTGGGCGTCTGGTTCAGGGG
>CAZKPE010000215.1:0-4252 GCA_964554545.1 uncultured Lewinella sp. | reverse complement strand
GCTCCGGTGATGAGGATGGTTGGGGGCATGGTAGTTACCTAACGGTTGAAGGCGTTCATCGTGTTCTGCAGGCCGTGACCGCAGAAGCTCAGGGCGGCCTGGGCGGCGGTGTCCAAAAATTCGGGTAGGGCTTCCCATTCTTCGCTATTCCACTCGCTCAGCACGTAGTCGGCCTGTTGCCCGGGGTGGAAATCGCTGCCGATCCCCAGGCGCAAACGGGCGTAGTTGTTCCCGCCGGTGAGCCGGTCGATGTCCTTTAGTCCGTTGTGGCCGGCGTCGCTACCCTTTCCCCGCAGCCGGATGCGGCCGAAGTCGAGGTGGAGGTCGTCCATCACCACCAGCAACTGTTCTTTGGGGATATTTTCGGCCTGCAGCCAGTAGCGAACGGCCTTGCCGCTAAGGTTCATGAAGGTGTCCGGCTTGAGCAGAATGACCTGCTTGCCCCGGTGCCTGATGCGGGCGAGTTGGCCGTGGCTTTCTTGCTGCCAGTCGTCGCTCAGCTGCTCCACGACCCGGAAGCCGATGTTGTGGCGGGTGTCTTCGTATTTCGGGCCGGGGTTGCCGAGGCCGGCGATCAAAAACTTCATAGCCCGCAAAGGTAGGGCGGCGGGGCGCGGGTGCAAGCGGTACCGGGACATCGGATGTCCCAAAATGCCGGCCGTAGTGTAACGATACCCGGTCTAGGGTCATATAACTGGCAAACAAGATGCCATGACATACCAGAATATACTCTTTGCCACACTAATCACTCTACTCACATTCCCTTTGCTTGCCCAGGTCGGTGTAAACAACCCCAACCCCCAGCAAGCCCTCGATGTCAACGGCAAGGTCAAGATCGGCAACGACGGAAGGACGCCCACCGCGGGAACCCTGCGCTACAATCAGTTCGAAGACGAATTCCAGGGCTATACCAACGAGGGGTGGGAGGCTCTCGGCCCCGATACCGACGGCGGAGCCAGCCCGCCTACGGGGGTCCGCGCCGGTGTGATTTACGAGTTCGGAGCGCTAGCCAACAGTCTGTGGACCGAGCCGGATCAGGTCGTGCAATTAACTCCCACCCGCAATAGCTTCATTCCCCAGGTACGCCCCGCCGGGGAGTATTTCATTGTTGATCGCATTTACATCTCGGGGAACAGCCTGTCGGCGAATCACCGCTTCCGGGCGGGAATTCGCGAAGCTAATAACATCGGTGGTGGCATCAATCCCCAGCTATTCTTTACCGGTAGCATCGATGGGGGTACGGTGACCGTAGAGTCCAACCGCGCACCCCTCCTCGTCATCCGGCCCGGGAATCAGCTACAGATGTTTAACGACGCGTTGTCCCAGACCTCGGTCCGCATCGTGGTGCACGGCTTCTACGTCACCGACCTGGACGACTACTTCAATTACTAAGCCATGCTAAAGCCCTACCTCTATTGCATCGGGATTGCTTTGGGCCCGGCACTATCCGCCCAGGTGCTCACCATTGCCGATGACGCTACCCTGAGTATCCCCCCGGACGAAACACTTGCCGTCCGGAACGGCGATGTCTGGGTACGCGACGGCGGGACCATGGACCTGCGCGGCACGCTAGAATCGGACGGAAGCATGGATGTGGACGGTTTGCTCGATCTTGCCATCACCGGCACGGAGGCCGGCAGCGGCTTCGGCCAACTGATCCTCGGTGATGCCCTGAACCTCGCGGCAGGTTTGCTGCAGGCCGGGCCGGTCGCGCCCTACGAGCCCATCGAGACTACTGTTTACACCTTCGGGCTTGCCCCCGGCGGGGTGAACGGCCCCTTTACCGGCACCAACCTGCCCGGCCCGCTCTGGAGCGTAAGCTACGGGACCAATAGCGTCAGCCTGGTCTTCGAGGACGGGAAACTGCCCGTCACCTGGCTCGACTTCACCGCCACGGCCCGCGAGGATCGGACGGTGGACCTGTCCTGGCAGACCGCCCAGGAGGATCAGAACTCCCACTTCGAGGTCGAGCGGCTCGCGACGGACCAGAGCTGGCAAACCATCGGCCGGGTGAGCGGCAACGGTACTACCCCGCTGCCGTCCAGCTACGCCTTTCACGATCCCGACCCCGGGGCCCGCACCACCATACCCTACCGGCTTCGGCAGGTGGACCTGGATGGCACCTTCGACTACTCGGACATAGTCACCGTAAGCCTACCTCCCGCCGGGCGGATTTCTCTCTTCCCCAATCCGGCCCGTGATCACATCATGGTGTCCGGTGCCCTATCGGATGCGGGCGAAGCAGGTTACCGCCTGCTCGCGGCGGACGGGCGCGTACTGCTGGAGGGCATCCTGCCCGTAGCGGGACGATTGGAATTGCCCGCACGAATCCGTTCGGGAACATATGTGCTGGAAGTACGGACAGTAGCGGGGTCATCCCACCTGCAGTTGGTCGTCAATCGCTAAGCGCTTCCCCACACCGACCCCACCACCCGCGCCCGCGCCCTGGGCACATCCGATGTTGCCTGCGAGAAGCCTGAGTTTTTAGTTTAAGGTCAAAAAGTAAAAACTCAGCCGGTGAGTTTTTACTTTTGTAAAATGAGAAAGTTTAGTGCCGGTACCTACATACGGCAAAACAGTTACCGGGCATTCATTCCTAACCCTATCAATCGTCGTTGGACCATCGACGATGCCGAACTGCAACGCAAGCTTAGCCGGGCGGATCGCTACTTGGGTCGTTTGGATGCGTTTTCCGACCTGGTCGATATCGATCTCTACGTTCGCCTTCACGTGCGCAAAGAGGCGACGCTTTCGGCTAAGATCGAGGGTACACAGACCAGCGTCGAGGAGGCGGTACTTGATCGTAAGGATGTATCCGCCGAACGACGAGACGACTGGGACGAAGTCAACAACTACGTCCTCGCCATCAACCAAGCGATCGCAGCACTCAAGGACTTACCTTTTTCATCTCGTCTGGTCCGCAACACCCACGCCACCCTGATGCAGGGCGTAAGGGGCCAGCAGAAGGGGCCGGGCGAGTTTCGCCGCAGTCAGAACTGGATCGGGGGCACGAGCATCAGCCGGGCAACCTTCGTACCACCCCCGCCCCAGGAAATCAACCACCTGATGAGCGATCTGGAAAAGTTAGCTAATGATGACAACAATCCGCTACCCGAACTACTCAAAATTGCCCTCATCCACTATCAGTTCGAGACTATTCACCCCTTTCAGGACGGGAACGGGCGCCTAGGAAGGTTGTTGATTCCGCTCTACCTGATTGGCAACGGAATCATTCGGCAACCCGTGCTGTACCTTTCCGCCTATCTCGAGCGCAACCGACAACTGTACTACGATAGCCTGATGGACGTGAGGCTGCACGATGACTTGCTGGGCTGGTACCATTTCTTCCTGGATGGGGTGATCGAAACGGCCGGCGAAGGCGTAGAAACCTTCAAAAAAGTGATTCAGCTGGAGAGAAGTTTACCCCAACGATTGACGAGTCTCGGTCGGCGGCGCGGTACGGCGGAACAACTTCTTCGTGCGATGTTCGGCAACCCCATCATGTCGGTAAGTGACGTCAAACGAGTGATCGAGCTCAGCGACGCTCCGACCTACCGCTTGGTGTCTGATTTAGAGCGTCTGCGCATCCTGGAAGAATTTCCTACCGCCGGGCGGGGAAAAAGCTTCGTATTCCGGGAATATATGGATTTATTCACCTGAGTTTTTAGTTTAAGGTCAAAAAGTAAAAACTCATCCGGTGAGTTTTTACTTTCCGCAAAACTCGCCTTCCCCCCCACCTCTTTTTACCCCATGCACTTCGACCTTCACCACACTGACCCCGCCACCCGCGCCCGGGCCGGCACCCTGACCACCGACCACGGCCCCATTGAAACGCCCATTTTCATGCCCGTCGGCACCCTGGGTACGGTAAAGGCCGTCCACCAGCGGGAACTGAAGGAGCAGGTGAGGGCCCAGATCATCCTGGGGAATACCTACCACCTTTACCTGCGCCCCGGGATGGAGGTGATGGAAGCCGCCGGCGGCCTCCATGAATTCATGCAGTGGGACGGCCCCATCCTGACCGACAGCGGCGGCTACCAGGTCTTCAGCCTGGCCGCGAGGCGCAAGATCACCGAGGAGGGGGCCACCTTCGCCAGCCACATCGACGGCAGCAAGCACCTCTTCAGCCCCGAGAGCAGCCTGGAGATCCAGCGCACGATCGGGGCCGACATCGTGATGGCGTTCGACGAATGCCCGCCCGCCGACGCCAGCCGCGACTACGCCGAACGCAGTATGCACCTCACCCACCGCT
>CAZKPE010000214.1:0-6868 GCA_964554545.1 uncultured Lewinella sp. | reverse complement strand
CTGCGTTTACGCTTATCGTTGCGGTTGATCTGGTAGCGGTGATTATCGGTTTTGCGGACCTTCCCGCTGGCCACGAGCTTATCCAGGGCAGTCTGGATGCTGTCCTTGCTGTTCTTGGTCTGAAGTTTCCGGCTGAGTTGCTTGGGGTTGAGTTGCTTGCGGGCGTTGGCTTTGAACTCCTGGTACAGGGCGCGCTCCAAATCGCGGGCCTTGAGCTTTTTGCTCTTCGTATTCTTTGGCATGTAGGGTTTGACTGTCGGCCTTCCCGTTGAAGGTCCGGGTGCGCGGGGTCGCGCTGGGAAATATGGTATACTATTGGAGCGAAAACGGTGGGGAGGGGGAAAAGTTCTTTTTGCGGTCCCGATAGCTATCGGGACAGGCGTGGAAGGAAACGCAAACGAACAAGCGGGGAGCTTCCAGTAGTTAGTGCGGTAAACCTTCCCGCGTGACGCTCCTCCCCCGGCTGGCACTACTATCTCTACTTGCCGTATTAACCACGAGCTGTTCCTCCGATGGCGACCTGAACGTCTTTTCCGTGCGCAAGGACCTGGAACTGGGTCGCCAGGCCAGGGCCGAGATCCTCGGTGACCCCGACCAGTTCCCCGTTTTATCCAAGTTGGACTACCCACGGGCCTACGCCTACATCCAGGCGATGGCGGATACCATCGTGGCCCGGGGCGGAGCGGAACACGCCGACGTATTTCCTTACGAGGTTACCCTGATCGACCAGGACGTTCGCAACGCCTTCGCCACCCCGGGAGGCTTCATCTACGTCTATACCGGGCTGATCAAAACCCTCGAATCCGGCGACCACCTGGCCGGCGTACTGGGTCACGAGATCGCCCATGCCGCGGCCCGCCACAGTACCGACCGACTGACCAAGCAGTACGGGATCGCAACGCTGCTCAGCCTCGTGGCGGGCAGCGCCGAGGGTGGACTTGCCGCCCGGGTCGCGAGCAGTCTACTCAATTTGCGCTTCAGCCGCAAGGACGAGGCCGAGGCCGACGCCCTCTCGGTTAGCTACCTCTGCAAGACCCGCTTCGCCGCCGACGGGGCCGCCGGTTTCTTCCGGGCCATCCAGGAAGACGGGTTGCGCCCCCCGGAGTTTTTGAGTTCCCACCCCAGTCCGGCCAACCGAATTGACCGTATCCAGCAGTGGGCCAGCGAGCAGGGGTGTAACATCGAGGATCAGGACCTGGTCGCTTTCCGCCGGTTCCGGCAACAGTTTTGAACGATTCCTGCGTTATCCCTCAAACCCTATTCCCATGATTCGCCTGTTCTTCGCGCTTTCCGCCCTACTTATCATTTTCACGACCGGTTGTTCCGAGGATGGTGACCTCAACGCCTTCAGCGTCCAGCAGGACCTGGAACTCGGCCAGCAGACCGATGCCGATATCCGCAGCAAACCGAATGAATTTCCCATCATCGCGGCCGGAGACGCGCCGGCCGCTTACGACTACCTACAGGGCATGGTCGACGAGATCGTACGGGATGGCATGGTTGCCTACGCTGACATCTTCCCCTACCAGGTGGCCATCATCGACGAGGATGTCCAGAATGCCTTCGCTACCCCGGGCGGCTTCCTCTACGTCTACACCGGCCTGATCAACACCCTGAACACCGAAAGCGAACTGGCCGGCGTACTGGCCCACGAGATCGCCCACGCCGCCGCCCGCCACAGTACCGACCAACTGACCGCCAATCTCGGGCTCGCCACCCTGATCAGTATCGTTACCGGCGGCGATAGCCAGGCCATCGGGCAGATCACCCGCAACCTGCTTAGCCTCCGCTTCAGCCGCGACGATGAGGAGGAGGCCGACGCGCTATCGGTCGACTACCTCTGCAACACCCAGTACGCCGCTAATGGGGCCGCCGGCTTTTTTGAAACCATTCAGGACGGCAATAGTCCGCCTGCCTTTCTCAGTTCCCACCCCAACCCCGAGGACCGGGTGGAAGACATCAATGCCCGCGCTGCCGAGAAGAACTGCGACACGACCGAATCGGCCAGTCAGACCCGTTTTCAGGAATTTCAGGATAGTCTGTAGACGGCTTACTTCCTCACCGAAAGCTGCCGAACCCAGTACTTCCCGTCCGTGCACTGTACCCGGACGGTATACACGCCCCCGCTCAATGTGCCCAATTCTACCGGCACCTGCGCCCCGCCGCCCAGGTCCACGGTGCGCCGCAACTGCTCCCGCCCCAGCAGATCGGTCACGGTCAATAAGGACGTACCCCTTAGCTCACGTGTCTGCAGGGTAATCCGTCCCGTAGTCGGATTGGGGAATAGGGTAATGGCCGACTCCGGCAGCCGGGCCTCGGAGGTACTGACCGTACCGAGGATGACGGTGAGCTCGGCGGTGGGGGTTTTGCGCTCGCGGTTGCCGACCGAGTCGCGGGTTTCCAGGTAGAAGTCGTAGCGGTTGTTTAGCGTGCCGGTGATTTGGGTGGTGCCGTCGCTTTCGAGGGAAAAATCAGCAGTGGCGTAGGGGCTGCCGTTGAGGCTTACCTTGAGGAAATATTTGGCGATGCCGCTCCCCTGGGCATCATCACCGGTATAGGAGACCGTAAAAACGCTGTCATTGATCATCGTTGCCGTAGCGTTGAGGGAAGATACCGGGGCGGCCTCGTCTACCGTATTTGACCAGATGTTAGTTAGAATAGGTTCGTTTTCATCAAAGAAGATGTTGGCCTGTGCGCTAACGACATCCCCGCCCGCCACGTCGGGCAGTAATCGCGTACGGAAGCTCACTGCCCCTTCCCCTTCCGGGCTTAATTTATTCGGGGGAAGGAAGCCGGCGTCAACGTCTTCGGTGAGCTCCATTGTCTGAGGGTCCAGACTGATGAACTGCCAGCGTAGGTCTCCGGTCAGCGTATCGAGTTTTGCACTGGCGCGCACGATCAGATTTTGCGCGGGCCGCAGATCCATATCCGTGAAGTATTCCCGGCGATCTTCCTCAAAGGGATAAGACGTTCCTCCGAAACTGATGTCGCCTAGATCAGTGCGCCGCAGATCGAATTTCGTAGGGTCCAGATTGGTTTCGATGCGGACGATCTGGGCGGCGGCCAGGGCGGTATCCAGGTTTTCGAAGGCGATCAGGTAACTCAGCTCTTCACTGCGCCGAATGAAGCGCTCCTCGCCGGGGCCGTCTTCGCCGTAGATCGCGTTCGGATCGAAGGAATTCAGCGATTCTACCTCGCGTTCGTCGATATCGTCGGGTTCCTCATCTTCGACCTCCGCATCGATGAGTTCTTCAATGTCCTTCTTAGTTAGTATGACTCCCTTACTTTCTACGAATTTGTGGCGTAGATCGTAGAGTTGGTCCAGTATCTGTTGTTCGCTAAAGCCGGCTGCACGCAGATTATCGGCTGCCTCGATGACGATGGAGAGCTCCCTGAGCAGCCGCCGCTGCTGGAAGAGGTCCAGTACGCCATTGTCGGCCCACTTCTTCACGATGCCGGCACGTTCCACCCGGTTCTTCATGTAGTTTGATACGACGTTGGCGGCAGCCAGCGGGTCGTTTTCGGCAACGTAGGCCGCTACCGCCTCCGGTCCGAGAAAGGCCAGTCGTTCGGCGGTGGCCAGTTCCTGGGTATTGGTGCGGTGCATGGCGTCGAAGGTGAAGGCAAATACATCCTGGCTGGATAGGTCTACAAAACCAACCGAGCGTGCGAGCGCCTTTAGACGCGGCTCGTTGGTGAAGCGCCCCAGCCCGCCTAGCTGGAGGGCTACGTCGTGGATTACGTCCAGCCCCGTGTTCGTCGGAGGGTTTTGCCGGAATGTTTGCGGAAAGGCAAAGGCAATGATGGGGGAGGTTTGGTTGCGGTCGCTGCGCATCCGGAAGCGTAGGGTATACGTACTATTGGCCCGAATCAGGGGGATGTAGACCGTATGCAGTTCCCCCTCGAAGGCTTCTCCAAAGATGCTGTCTACGGGTACGTTTAGTAGCGTTTCCCGTTGGTCGTATAGTTCCCTATAGTCGATCGTCCGCGTATTGGCGGCGGGATTGAACGTGCCATCCGAATAAAACTCGTTGAAGCTATCGTAGTCCAGGCTTAACTCGTCCCACGTATCGGCATCCACTTCAAAATTGTCTACGTAGGGCTGAATGACCTCGGTCAGATCAGTTTCCACGCCAGGCGGGGTAACGAAGCAGGCCGTAACGCCATTGGCTATGCGCGGGTAGTTGTTGGTGACCTCCAGTCGGTAGGTCGTCCACCGGTTGGTCCGGATGCGACTGGGACCGTCGACCTCCGCGATCAGCGTATTGGAACCTTCCGCGGTCTGCTCGCCATTATCCTGGAATATCTCAAAGCCGTCCGGAAAGCGGTAGGTCTCCCCATCGGCCAGGGTAACGGCTACATCGTAGGTACCGACCACGGCATCGTTGAAACGGAATAATGCGGTAAGCTCATTGCCGCCCTCCGGCACCCCCATCCGGAACGGCCGCAGCACGGTACTGCCCCGCGTCAGTATCAGTTCGGTGGCATCGGTAAATCCCGCCCCGAACATCCGCAGGTCGAAAAAGCCCAGAGGCTCGATCATCCCGGCCCGCTCGGGGGTGAAGTACTCTATGCCACTCACCTCGATCGTCTCCTCGCGGTTGAGTACTTCGCTACACGCCGTATTGGTCGCCCGTAGATTGACGGTATAGGTGCCCGGAGCAAATTCTTTCACCGGCTCCCTAAGCGTACTGCTACTACCGTCGCCGAAGGTCCACAGGACGTCATCTACCTGTCGGGTATTCGCTGAGAAGGCAATGCGATTTCCGTAGCGCGTAAAGGTCAGTTCCGCGCTAGGCTCGGTACACTCCACGCGCACGTTCATCCGGTAGGAGAAGCAGCCGCTACTCCTTACGTAGAGATAGAGTTGCCCGGCGGGGGCACAGTTGACATCCAGGGTGGTAGAAAGGTTTTGGGCGGCGGAGCGCGAGAAGGAACGATTGAGGTAAGTTGTATTGTTAGCGTCACGCAATTGCACGATGATGCTGCCGCTTCCCTCCGGGTTCTCATTAGCGGCCTCCAGGCGGATGCGGTAGGCGGTGCGCTCGGTGGTGGCGGGCAGGCGGAAAAAATCACCCGGGTCGGTTCCATCCTGAAGGCTACGGAAACCTACCCGACCCAGGATCGCCGCGCTGAGGTCAATTGCTTCGTCCGCCTCCTGGGGGGTATCGTTCGCCGCCGCGTCGTCAGCGAAGCGGGGGGAGTCCAACTCGTAGCGAACGGTGTAGCTAAAGCAGGTGCTGGCCTGTAGGGGGATGTAAACCGTCTGTCGGCGCAGGCAACTCACCGTCACCGTATCCGTACTGCTCTCGCCCGGTTGTAACGTACCGCTGCCACCGCTGGCGTAGAGGCTCGAGACATTGACGCGCACGGAGCTACTCGCCGAGCTGGCCCGGTCACCGGTATTGGTGTAGGTTACGATCAGGCGCAGTGTGCCATCGTCCGGTAGTTCGGCGGTATACCAGTCGGCCCGGTCCGTGAACCCGCCGATCTGCCGGTAACCTAGCCGCCCCTCCACGGTGGTATTGACGAACAGTTCGGCCGCCGTGGCGAAGGTTTCGTTACCGTCCCCGTCGTCGTCGCCGTCGGGGCTTTCGACTTCGCAACGAATGGTGTAGCTGAAGCAGGTGCTGGACTGCAGGGGGATGTACACCGTTTGCCGGCGCAGGCAGGATACCGTCACCGTGTCCGTGCTGCTCTCACCCGGTTGCAGGGTGCCGCTGCCGCCGCTGGCGTAGAGGGTCGAGGCATTGACGCGCACGGTACTACTCGCCGAGCTGGCCTGGTCGCCGGTGTTGGTGTAGGTCACGATCAGGCGCAGTGTGCCATCGTCGGGTAGTTCGGCGGCGTACCAGTCGGCTCGGTCCGTGAATCCGCCGATCTGCCGGTAGCCTAGCCGCCCCTCCACGGGGGTGTTGATGGCCAGCTCTTCGGCCTCGGCAAAGGTTTCATTACCATCACCGTCGTCGTCCCCATCGGGGCTGTCGACTTCGTAGCGGACCGTGTAGCTGAAACAGGTACTGGCCTGTAGGGGAATGTAAACCGTCTGCCGGCGTAGGCAGGATACCGTCACCGTGTCCGTGCTGCTCTCGCCCGGTTGCAGGGTGCCGCTGCCGCCGCTGGCGTAGAGGGTCGAGGCATTGACGCGCACGGTACTACTCGCCGAGCTGGCCTGGTCGCCGGTGTTGGTGTAGGTCACGATCAGGCGCAGTTTCCCGTCATCCGGCAGTTCCGCGACGAACCAGTCGGCCCGGTCGTTGTCGCAGCCGATCTCTCCAGTCAGGTCGGTACCGACGGACAGGGTATTGGCGGTTTCGAGTGAGTTATTCGGCTCGGTTTCGGTCTGGGCGTGTAAGGAAAAGCTCAGTAGGGTGAAGAAAAGGATGACGGTCGTGATACGGAAGGTAAACAGGTGCGGCATAGGAAAAACGGATTGACTAGGTAGGGATGATCGTTACCGCTTGATGCCCGCTACGGGGAAATGGTCATCAATCCTTCCGTTCTATCTTCGCACCTGTCCCGATAGCTATCGGGACCGCCCAAAAAACGTGTTCATGCCCTCCCCCGCCACCCCCATCGTCATCATCGGAGCCGGCCCCGCCGGAGCCGCCACGGCCCTGCGTCTCTCCTACCTGGGCATTCCGAGCGTGCTACTGGACAAGGCTACCTTCCCCCGGGATAAGATCTGCGGCGATGCGATTTCCGGCAAAGTTGGCACTCTGCTCGATCGTCTCGACCCGGCCATCATGGACCGCTTCCGCCAGCGCTTCAAACCCGTCGACGTTTGGGGCATCCGCTTCTTCCCCCCCAGTAAGAAGCTGATCGAGCTACCCTTCAAGGTCGGTTACGAGCGTATTCCGGACGCGGC
>CAZKPE010000213.1:0-6935 GCA_964554545.1 uncultured Lewinella sp. | reverse complement strand
GGGCACCTGGCGAGATTGATATTTACTACAACCGCTACATCACCGCAATAAACGCCGGCGAGCGTAAGATCACCCTGGACGCGCCCATCCACGATCACTTCGACACCACCCTGGCTCAGCCCGAGATTTGGGTCTACAACAATGAAGCCGTAAAGCGCGAAATAGGTATAGAAAATTTACGGATCGACATCGAGACGGCGAATGCAACGGACGAAAATCACGCATGGACCAGCGTCTACCTGAGTGGGGTCGAAAATACATGGGTCCGAGACGTGACCGGACTCCACTTCGGCTATGCTATGGTAGATGCGTTCCGGACTACCCGCACCACCATACGTGGATGCTCGGCCTTGGAACCCCATTCCGAAATTGACGGGGGCCGGCGGTACAGTTTCACCGTGGGCAGGGAGACCAATAACATCCTGTTTGAAGACTGTGTCGCCAGCCAAGGCCGCCACGCTTTCGTTTCCAACGGAACCAGCTCGGCTTCCGGCATCGTGTGGAGAGCCTGTAGTAGTTCGGAAGACTACGCAGCCATTGAGGGGCACCGCCGTTGGAGTCAGGCACTACTGTTTGATAACCTGACTACCACGAACGCCAATACCGCCCGTCTGGTCGGAATCTATAACCGGGGACGCTTCGGTACGGGGCACGGCTGGTCCGCTACCGGTAGTGTGGTCTGGAACACGACCGTCCCATCGGGTTCGTTCACGCTAGTTCAGCACCCCCCCGGGCGGCAAAATTATGGACTGTTTAATCAGGGCACCATTCAGGGGGACGGGCCGTTTGATCACCCGGCCGGTTTCATTGAAGGCACCGATGCAAGTCCGGCAATCTCCTCGCTGTACTCCGCCCAGCTCAACCAGCGGCTATCTTCCGGAGTCGCTCCCGATGCCCCGGCTAAGCTGACCGCTACGCCCGATGGGGATGACGTGCACCTGTCGTGGCTCGACATCGCCAGTGGCGAAAGCGGCTACACGGTTGAAGTTTCTACCGATGGGGGAACCTCGTTTTCTACGCTGGAAGCTTTGCCCCCGAATACCACCGAAACTACGCACCCGGGCGGTTCTACCGGAGCGTCAGATGTCATCTACAGGGTCTTTGCCTCCGGCAATTTACCTTCGGCCTACTCCAATATGGCGGTGGTTGCAGGTCCGGCCCCACTCTTCACGGAACAGTTCGACTCATCCCCTCAGCCGTCCATCAACACCGGTAATTCCGCCGGCTCGGTTACGACTTTCGTTCAGGATCCCGACTGTGGCATACTTGGCCTTTCGATCACCGACCCCGGTGCCAATCCGTTGGGCGCTAATAGTCCGTATCTCGTCCGGGTTCGTGACGATCAGGGGCAGCGGATTACCGATATTGACGGACGCGTGAAGGCGACCTTTCGCGTAGCGAGTGCGGAAGCGCTGAATCTGGGCGTACTGTTCCGCTCTGGAGGAGGAAGCCAGGCCGAGCGCACGGTCATCAAAACCGTTACTATTCCGGCCGGGACGACGGAATGGACTGACGCTGTCTTTGAATTCAGCGCGGGGGAATTAGCGGGCTTCGACGCTACCGATCTGCGCGATATGTGGTTCTACCTGGAGCGGGGCACCAATAACTTTCCCGGTAACGCATTCTATATCGACCACGTTACCGTAGGGGGAGAACCCGAAACCGCCCTGAACTCCGATTGTCCGCCAAACCTGCCGGACGCCCTTTCCGTAGAAACGTTCACGGATAGCCCGCAGACGAAATTCAGCACCGCCTCTTCGGCGGGGTCACGGGCAACCTACACCGTGGATGAAGATTGCGGGATCCTTCGCATATCCGTAACCGATCGTGCGGATGATCCTTTACCTCCCTTTAATGCCTACGTGTATGCCATCCGGGATGCGGATGGACGGCGGGTTACCGATCTGACCGATAATGTCAACGTAAGCATGCGCGTAGCCAGTGCGGAGGCGACTAATGTGGATGTGCTATTCCGCTCGGGTGATGGCTCAACCGCCAATCGAACGGTGATAAAGCGCGTTGCCGTTCCCGCCGGTCTTTCTTCCTGGACCAATATATCGTTCGCATTCACCGGTTCCGGACTCGCCGGCCTTGATCCCACCGACATTCGGGATCTGTGGATCTACCTGGACCGCGGAGCCGAAAATTTTCCCGGAAACGAGTTCTACATCGATCAAATCACGGTAGGCGGTGCCCCCGATCCGGCTACGTATTCCGATTGTATCCCCGCCGATGTAGTTGGCTACACCACCGCCCGGTATCCCTTTCGTCCGGGTGATCAGGATCGAATCAGCCGAACCAATACCGCGGGGACCAAAACCACCTTCACCCGGGACGATACGAACGAATGGTTGGAAATAGCGGTCACGGACCCAAACAATGACCCCCTTCCAAGCTTCAATGCATTCGATATTCCTCCCCACGACGTGGCCGGCAACCCCATCCGCGATCTTACCGGCCGCGTTGAGGTGACCATGAACGTCTGGTCGGAGGAAACCGTCGAACTCTCCGCGCTATTTCGTTCGGACGGCAATATGCGCAGCAACATCAAATCCGCGACCGTGCCGGGCAACTCCGGCGATTGGACTTCGGTTACGCTAACCTTCGAGGGGGGAGATTTGAATGATCTGGACCCGAGCCAGATTGAAGATTGTTGGTTCTATCTGGACCGTGGCGCGCCCAATTTTGCCGGAAACCGCTTCGTCATCGATGATATTACGTTCGGGGGAAGCCGGGATGCCACGCTTACTTCACCGGCTGAGGTGCCAGTGGCGTCGGGTTCAGCATTACCGGTTCGTTGGGCCGAATTTAACGCTTCCTGGTCAGCGGACGGAACCGCCCTACTCCAATGGTCAACGGCCAGCGAAAGTGGCTCCGACCGGTTCATCGTGGAATATGCGCGCGATGCGGCGAGCTTTCATCCCGTAGGATCCGTCCATGCTGCGGGCAACAGCACTACCTTAAGCCAGTATGAATTCCGGCACCCGGAACGTCCGGTGGGAAACCACTATTACCGTCTGCGCCAGGTGGATGTGGACGGCAGCGCGAGCTATTCCCGGGTCCTCCACTTAGTTCGGGCAGGAGCTGACGGCATATCCCTCTACCCCAATCCCAGCAGCGAAACGATACATTTAACGGTATCCACACCTACTCCATATACGGTACTGGACGCCTCCGCCCGTCGAATACGGTCCGGTACCACTTCCGGTCCCATACCCATCGGTGACCTGCGTACGGGACTGTACTATATCCAAGTAGACGGAGAAGCGCATCGCTTCATTAAACGGTAGTCCACTTAGTGAACGTCCGCCTGGCTGAAGTTTAGGGCGCGGACGCAGGTGCAATGGAAGCTGGTGCGCCAAGGCAAGCGGGAACAGCATGCCGATCGCATACAGTTTCGGCCGAAGCGATTCCACTGGGGTGCGGCTAATGTACCTTAACCCGAGAGAAGGCAGTCGGTCATCGTACCTTTGCCCGCCCCATGAACCGACCCACCCTCCAAAGCCAATTCGCCGACCGCATCCTCGTCCTCGACGGGGCCATGGGCAGCCTGATACAGGGCTACGGACTCACCGAGGCCGACTACCGCCACGGCCACTTCGAGGATCACCCCAGCGACCTAAAGGGGAACCACGACCTCCTTGTGCTGACCCGGCCGGATGTGATCGAGGAAATCCACGGGAAGTACCTTGCGGCCGGGGCCGACATCATCGAGACGAACACCTTTTCGGGCACCACCATCGCCCAGGAAGACTACGGTACCCAACACATCGTCTACGAGCTGAACAAGGCCGCCGCCGAAGTGGCCCGCCGTGCCGCCGATGCCTACGCTACCGCCGATAAGCCCCGCTACGTTGCCGGGGCCGTCGGACCCACCAACCGAACCCTCAGTATCTCGCCCGACGTGAACGACCCCGGCTACCGGGCCATCACTTTCAAGCAGTTGGCCGCCGCCTACAAGCAGCAGATCGAGGGGCTGCACGACGGCGGCGTCGACTGCATCCTGATCGAGACCATTTTCGATACGCTAAATGCTAAGGCGGCGCTATTTGCCCTACAGGAAGTGCGGGACGAGCGGGGGGTGGAGCTACCGGTCATTATCTCCGGGACGATCACGGATGCCAGCGGCCGCACCCTATCCGGGCAAACCGCCGAGGCCTTCTACATCTCCGTCGCCCACGCCAAGCCACTCTGTATCGGGCTGAATTGCGCCCTCGGCGCGAAGGAAATGCGCGCCCACCTGGCCACCCTTTCGCGGATGGCGGAATGCTACGTCCACGCCTACCCCAATGCCGGTCTGCCCAACGAGATGGGGGAGTACGATCAAGATGCAGAGGAGATGCAGGGCTACATTCGCGACTTTGCCGAGAGCGGATTGGTCAATATGATCGGGGGGTGCTGTGGAACGACTCCGGAGCACATTGCCGCAATGTCCCGGGCTACGTTGCACCTGCGTCCGCGCCCCATCGTTCCGCCGAGCCCGAACACCCGCCTGAGTGGACTGGAGCCCCTCATCATTCGGGAAGAAACGAACTTCGTCAACGTAGGGGAACGAACGAACGTGACCGGCTCCCGCAAATTTGCCCGGCTCATCAAATCCGGCGACTACCCCACCGCTCTGGAGGTAGCCCGCGACCAGGTGGAAGGCGGCGCCCAGGTGATCGACGTGAACATGGATGAGGGCCTACTGGACAGCCAGGAGGCCATGACAACCTACCTGAACCTGGTGATGGCCGAGCCCGATATCGCCAAGCTGCCGATCATGATCGACTCCTCGAAGTGGGAGGTGATCGAGGCCGGACTGCGCTGCGTGCAGGGCAAGTGCGTCGTCAACTCCATCAGCATGAAGGAGGGGGAAGCGGAATTTCTACGGCAGGCCCGACTGGTGCGGCGTTACGGGGCATCAGCCGTGGTGATGGCCTTCGACGAGGAGGGACAGGCCGATACCGCCGACCGAAAGGTGGAAATCTGCGTACGCGCCTACAAGCTGCTGACCGAACGGGCCGGCTGGGACCCCCAGGATATCATCTTTGACCCAAACATCTTCGCCGTCGCTACAGGGATCGAGGAGCACAACAACTACGGGGTCGACTTCATCGAGGCTACGCGGCGGATCAAAGAACAGTGTCCGGGCGCGAAGATTAGCGGGGGAGTATCCAACGTCAGTTTCTCCTTTCGTGGCAACAACATCGTGCGGGAGGCGATGCATTCGGCCTTTCTCTACCACGCCATCCGCGCCGGTATGGATATGGGGATCGTGAACGCGGGGCTGATCGAGGTCTACGAAGATATTCCTAAAGAGTTGCTGGAGCGCGTCGAAGATGTCATTCTCAACCGCCGCGACGATGCCACCGACCGCCTGATGGAGTTCGCCGAGGGCCTGAAGGGCAAGGACGGAAAGACCGTACAGCGCGACCTCAGCTGGCGGGAGGCCCCCGTGGAGGAGCGGCTGCGCCACAGCCTGGTACGCGGCATCACCGAGTACATCACCGAAGACACCGAGGAGGCCCGCCAAAAATACCCCCGCCCCCTGCACGTCATCGAAGGCCCTCTGATGGACGGCATGAACGTGGTGGGCGACCTCTTCGGCTCGGGGAAGATGTTCCTGCCGCAGGTGGTGAAGAGCGCGCGGGTGATGAAGCAGGCGGTGGGGTATTTGCAGCCGTTTATTGAGGCGGAGAAATTAGCCCCTCCCCCGGCCCTGGAAGCCCTCACCCCCGGCCCCTCTCCAAGGGAGAGGGGAGACGTGGCCGCGCGCACGCATGCACAGATTGTCGATGACTACTGGCAGGTCAAACCGGAGGAAGTTGGAATTATTCTTGGGTATGCGAAAGAGCACCGTAAAAATCCCACGGATGCGGAGGTGCTGCTGTGGAAAAATTTGCGGAATCGCGGGGTCGCAGGTGCAAAGTTCGTCCGGCAAAAACCGATGGGCTATGCTATTCCGGACTTCGTGTGTATCGAGAAGCGGATCATTATTGAGGTAGACGGTGGTTACCACAACACTCCGGAAATGATCTTAAAGGACGAGCAGCGTGATCGGGTGTTTGCTGCCGTTGGCTACCAAACCCTTCGATTCAGGAACGAAGACATTTTGAGTAACATCAGTGATGTGCTGACTGAGATCCGTGACGTGGTCGCGAACCGGGACAGCCGTCCTTACAAATTTCCAACTGAAGAATTAGCTAAGGATGTACCACCTAGCACGTCCCCCCTCTCCCCCGGAGAGGGGTCGGGGGTGAGGGAAAAAAGGAAGGCGGACTCCCACCATAAAGGCTCCATCCTCCTAGCCACCGTCAAAGGAGACGTACACGACATCGGCAAAAACATCGTCGGCGTCGTGCTGGCTTGTAACAACTACCAAATCCACGACTTGGGCGTGATGGTACCGGCCGCCAAAATTTTGGACGAGGCAGAGCGACTCGGTGTCGATGTGATTGGCTTGAGTGGTCTAATTACCCCGTCCCTGGATGAGATGGTCAACGTGGCCAGCGAAATGGAGCGCCGCGGACTCACCACGCCATTGCTCATCGGTGGCGCTACCACCAGCAAGACCCACACCGCCATCAAGATCGAACCGGCCTACAGCGGCCCCACCGTCCACGTGCTGGATGCCAGCCGGGCGGTGACGGTGGTAAGCGAACTACTATCGGAGGACGAAGAGGCCAGCGCCGCTTACCGACGGGGCATCACCGAAGAATACGAGCGGGTACGCGTACACCGGGCGGGGCAGAAATCCAACAAGAAGAACCTCTCCATTGCCGCCGCCCGCCGCAACGGACTCAAGCTGGACTGGGAAAACTACACCCCCCCAACCCCGACCTTCACCGGGACGAAGGTGCTCAACGACTATCCCCTGAAAGAATTAGTGGAATTTATCGACTGGACGCCCTTCTTCAGCAGCTGGGGGCTGGCGGGGAAGTTTCCGGACATCC
>CAZKPE010000212.1:0-7116 GCA_964554545.1 uncultured Lewinella sp. | reverse complement strand
TTCCTCTGCATCTCCTGCTACTTCAAAGGCGCCCCCTTCCTCCGCGCCGCCAAGGCCGCCGGCAACACCGTCTACCTGCTCACGGCTAAAAAGCTGGAGCACGCCGACTGGCCCCGGGAGGCCGTAGACGAGTTCTTCTACATGGAAGACGACAGCAACTCCCCGCAAAACCTGGGGAACCTCGCCAAGGGACTGGACTGGATGATGCGCAGCCGCAAGATCGACCGCATCATCGCCCTGGACGATTTCGACGTGGAAAAGGCGGCCTACCTGCGCGAGGAATTCCGACTGCCAGGAATGGGGCAGACCACGGCGCGCTACTTCCGCGATAAATTGGCGATGCGCATTCAGGCACGGGACCACGGGGTGCCGGTACCGGCCTTCTCGGACCTCTTCAACGACGTCGAGCTCACCGAATTCGCCAACCAGGTGACCTACCCCTGCCTACTCAAGCCGCGGGGGGAGGCCAGCGCGACGGGCATCGCCAAGGTCCACTCCGCCGAAGAGCTCTGGGAGCGGGTGCACGGCCTGGGGGAAAAGCGCAGCCAGTATCTGGTGGAGCAGTTCCGGCCGGGGGATGTCTACCACGTCGATGCCCTTTCGGTGGACGGGGAGATCGCCTTCTGCCAAGTGTCCCGCTACCTCAGTACGCCCTTCGAGGTGGCCCACGGCGGGGGCATATTCCGGTCCATGAGCGTCCCCTACCACCACGAGGATGCGGTTATCCTGCGGCGGCTGACCGAAGACGTCATGCACGCCTTCCGGATGCAATTTAGTGCCAGCCACACCGAGTTCATTAAGACCGAGGACGGGCAGTTCGTCTTCCTGGAAACGGCCAGCCGGGTCGGGGGGGCACACCTGGCCGAGATGGTGGAAGCGGCAACGGGCATCAGCCTGTGGGAAGAGTGGGCCAAGCTGGAAACGGCGATGGCGGCGGGGCGCAGGTACGAGCTGGGTGAGCGAAGATTCGATCAATCCGGCATTGTAGTGAGCCTGTCGCGCTACGAGCACCCGGACACTTCCTCCTTCACCGACCCGGAGATCGTCTGGCGGATGAATAAGCCCCAGCACATCGGGCTGATCGTGGCGAGTGAGTCGGGTGAGCGCGTCCGGGAGTTGCTGGATGACTACGCCGAGCGCATCGGGCGGGACTTTCACGCTTCGGCGCCGGCACCGGCTAAGTCGGCGCACTGAATTCCAGGAACCCCTCGTGATCCAATTCTGATGACAATTGTGTGAAACCAGCCTGCAGTAAGCAGCGTATAGCGGCCTGGTTGTCGGGAGCCACGGTGGCATGTAGACTACCGTCCCGTAGCTCGGCGAGTGCCCGTAGGCCATGAAGCATTCGCCGGCCATATCCCCGGCCACGTAAATCTGGATCGACGATAATTCCTACGTATGCCCTACCGTTCGTCTCCTTCTCTGCATCGACCAAACCGATAGGTACGCCGTTCATACAAGCCATTCGGCATATTCGATTCTGCGCCTGACGAACGAAATCGATAAACCGATCCAGGGGGAGCATACCCGCCATCCGGCGCTTCGTCTCGGGGTCGGTGAACCAGCGCTTAAGAATAGGCGGATCGGTAGTGGACTGGAGGAAGCGGAAGGTGAGCATAAATATCCTTGTCAAATTGTCAGACCTCGGATGACTGACTTTTTGTCACTAGCGAATGAGGGTTGGAACTTAAATATGCTTTGCTTTTCTGTTGAGTTCTGGACTGCCTTTTTGTCAGACCTCCGAGGTATGACAGGATGGCAGCCGTGCACAATTACGTTGAATCGGAGTTGTAGGCTTGGGGTTCGGATGAATGATTGCACCTGCGCCCGCGCCCAAACCTTCTTCCGAATTTCAAATCAATTCAACCGTAATAACCAACCTATGCGTACGTTCCTATTCACCTTATTTATTGCTCTGACGCTTTCCACTCGGGCCCAGATTCAGTCGCCGCCGCCCTCCCCAACCGTGATGATGGAGACGACAGTAGGACTGACCGACGTGGCCCTCACCTACAGTCGCCCCGGAGCGAAGGGACGCGAGCTCTTCGACGACGACGGACTGGTCCCCTACGGCGAGATCTGGCGGACGGGAGCTAATCAGGCTACCAAAGTCGACTTCGGGGGTAAGATGATGGTGGCCGGAAATGAAGTGCCCGCCGGTAGCTACGCCATCCTGACCAAGCCGATGGAGGACAAGTGGATGGTGATGTTCTACCCCTACGAAGGCGGCAGCTGGAACAGCTATGTAGAGAAGGAACCTGCCCTGACCGTCACTGCCGAGGTGGAGGAGCTGGACGACGAAGTGGAGACCTTCACCATAGACATCGCCAACTACAGCATGGACGGTGCCGATATGATCATGAAGTGGGGAGAAACGATGGTAGCCGTGCCGCTGCAGTCAAACGCCCGTCAGGAAGTGATGGCCGCGATCGAGCGGGTGATGGCCGGACCGAGCGCGAATGACTACTTCCAGGCCGCTACTTTTCTGAGTGAGACGGGAACGGATAATCAGAAGGCGCTGGAGTATATCCGGAAGGCCAATAGTATGGGGGAGGAACCTCGCTTTTGGATGGTGCGGCGGGAAGCGCTTATCCTTAGTGAATTGGGGATGAAAGAGGAGGCGATCGAGGCGGCGAAGCGGTCCAAAGAACTGGCCGAAGAGGCCGGAAATATGGACTACGTGCGGATGAATGAGCAGTCGATTGAGGAGTGGTCGATGTAGGAGCGGCTTCGCCGGGGGTGGACGCTGCGCGGGGATGGAGGCCGCTGCGCGGGTGGACGCTACCGCTAGGGGGGCTGGAATGGCGATATGCGATTCTTGATTGGCGATTGGCGATTTAGCTACCGCGAGGGGATTGCTCGCTTCGGTCGTGGGGGGGTGACCATGTATTATGGAGTGGCTTGATCACCGCGGAGGCTGTACTGCGCGGAGGTATGCGCGGAGGGGGCAAGGAGGTAAGGCATCTCTGTGCCTCCTCCGTGCATTCCTCTGAGCGCACTCCGTGGGCGATACGTTAGCGGCGGGTAAAGGCCGAGGTGATCAGGCTGGTGATCGCGATGACGGCACCGAAAACGACGGCATGGGAAACGGCGCGGACGGTAGAGCCTTTCACGACGATGCCGCTGTTCTGGGCCTTATCGTCGAAGTCGCCGTGGGCACCGTGGTCGCCGGGGACGGCTTCGAAGAGGTAGTCCTGGTCGTGGGTGGCGGCCTGGTCGGTCTTCTGGCCGCTGACGGCGGTTTTGCCGAGGATGGTGTCCATGAGTCCGGGGAAGAGCTTGTTGCCGACGATCGTCTGGATGGCGGGGAGGCCGACGTAGTATTCGCGATCATTGGTGCCGGAGGCGGTGACAACGGCGCGGGCGGCTACCTCGGGCTGGTAGATCTTGCCCATGGGGCGGGGCTGCTTGTCGAGCTTGTTGCGGACCAGGCTGAACTGGGTGGTGTTGACGCCAGGCAGCTGGACCATGGTGGTCATAATCTTGCTTCTCTCGTGCTTGAGCTCGGCGCGGAAGCTATCGTAGAAGCCCTCGATGGCGTGTTTGGCGCCGCAGTAGGCCGTCTGCAGGGGGATGCCGCGGTAGGCCAGGGCCGAACCGACGAAGACGATGCTACCGCGGTTGCGGGGTTGCATCCGGCTGATGGCGCATTTAGTACCGTAGACCGTACCGAGATAGGTGACGTCGGTAACGCGTTTGAACTCGTCCATGTCGATGTCCTTGAAAAGTCCGAGGACGCTGTTCATGGCATTGTTGACCCAGACGTCGATGGGGCCGAAGGTTTCTTCCACCTGGCTGGCGGCGGCGTCCATGGCCTGGAAGTCGGTCACGTCGAGGGGGAGGACGAGGGCTTCACCGCCCAGGTTTTCAATTTCGCGGCGGGCCCCTTCGAGGCCTTCTTTATTGCGGGCGATGAGTCCGATGCGGGCATGCTCCTTGGCAAACTCGCGGGCGATGGCGCGGCCGATGCCGGCGGATGCTCCGGTGATGACGACGGTGCGGGGGCGTTCGAAGGTATTGTCTTTCATTGAGTTAGGGGGTATTTAATGATGAATTCTACGGCTAATAGAACCGGGGAGGGAGGGGGGATTGTTCAGCTTTTTCACAAACTCACCGCCCGTGTCCGCTACCGCTGAAATGCCCTATTTCATTAAGCCTTCCCTGCAGCTATCGCGGGAAGAAAAGGAAAGTGCGTACCGGCAGGCGCACGCGGCCATTCGGGCCACTATCGGGGAAGAGACGGACGAACTGGTGAAGATGGTGACCATCAACTGCCTGCTGAAAACCTTCCTGCCGTACTTCTACTGGGTGGGGTTCTACCTGGTGCGGGGGGAGAGCAGACTGGTCGTCGGGCCATACCAGGGAACGCTGGGCTGTCTGTACATCGACTTCGGGCGGGGCGTCTGCGGAGCAGTGGCTCAGAGCGGGAAAACGAGGATCGTCGCCGATACACACGCGCTGGAGCAGGGGCGGGATCATATTGCGTGTGATCCGAATAGCCGGTCGGAAATCGTACTGCCGGTGTGGCGGGGGGACGGGACCTTGCTGGGGGTTTTCGACGTGGATAGTACGGAGGTGGGGAGTTTTGATGGGGTGGACGAGGCTTGGCTGGAGAGGATATTAGTTTCGCTGCGCGAGGGGTAGAGGCGCTGCGCGCCGGGTGGACGCGCTTCGCGTGGGATGGAGGCCGCTGCGCGGATGGACGGCTTAGAGGGATGGGGTTGGTATCTTCGCGGACCGTCCCGATAACCCGACAACTCACCCTTGACCTACCAGATCATCCTGCCGCAATTCGAGGGTCCCTTTGACCTGCTGCTGTTCTTCATCGAGCGGGACGAGCTGGATATTTATGATATTCCGATCAGTCAGGTGACGAACGACTTTTTGGCGTACATGCGGGAAGCGGAAAGGATGGATATCGACCTGGCCAGCGAGTTCGTACTGGTGGCGGCCACGCTCTGTCGGATCAAGGCGAAAATGCTCATTCCCCGCAAGCCGGTCGACGAGGAAGGGAATGAGATCGACCCCCGGGAGGAACTCGTGCACCGGTTACTGGAGTATAAGCGATACAAAAGCGTGCTCAACGAGCTGCGGGAGCTGGAAACCCGCCGCGGCATGCGCAACTACCGCGGTAACATCACGAACGAACTGGCCGGACTGGCCACCAAAGCCCTGGTCGACGTGGAACTCGAGAGCGTGACCCTCTTCAAACTACTACGGGCCTACGAGCGGGTACTGACGCGACTGGAGGAAGCCAACCACAAGCCGGTGGTACACGAGATCGCCCAGTTCACCCACACCATCGAAGCCGAGCAGGGTCGCATCCTCGATTTGGTAGAGGCCGTACGGGCGGGCGGAGCACGACCGAATTTTCGTGACATCTTCGGCCCCTGCCGGACGCGCATCCACGCCATCGTCACCTTCCTGGGTCTGCTCGAACTGCTGAACCTTCACCAGCTACGGCTCCTTTTCGGTACGGGGGAGAACGACTTCGAGCTGGCCCCCGCGGGCACGGTTGTTGAAGAGGAATGATTGCACCTGCGCCCCGTCGCAAAAAAATGCCTGCCGTCCTTGTACCTTTCTTCCCTCAAGCTGACCCAATTCAAGAACTACGAGCGGCAGTCCCTGGAATTTTCTCCCCGGCTGAACTGCTTCGTAGGCTTCAACGGGGCCGGAAAAACCAATCTGCTCGAAGCGATCTACTACCTATGCATGAGTAAGGGCTACGGGAACCAACAGGACCAGTACGCCATCCGCCACGGAGACCGGGGGGCGCGACTGGAGGGAACGTTCGTGGTGGAAGAGGAGCGGGAGGACCGGGTGGTGATCAAATTGCGCAAGCGGCAGCGGAAGGTGATCGAACGCAACGGCGCGGCCTACGACCGGATCAGCGAACACGTGGGCCGCTACCCGGTGGTGATCGTGACGCCGGACGATATCCACCTCGTCCTGGACGGAAGCGCCACCCGCCGCCGGCTACTCGACAACAGCCTCAGCCAGACCGACCCCGCCTACCTCAACCACCTGCTGGCCTACAACCGCCTGCTCGAGAACCGGAACGCCCGCCTGAAGGTCCTCGCCGGCCACGCGGACCCCGCCGGACTACTCGACGTCTACGACGGTCAGATGGAGGAAAGCGCCACCTACCTTTACGAAAAACGACTGGCCTTCATCGGCCCCTTCACCGAACTACTCACCGAAGCCTACGCCCACATCAGCGGTGGTCGGGAGCAAGTCGGGCTGGAGTACCGCAGCCAGCTGACCGACACGAGCTGGACCGAACTGATGGACGCGCGGCGGGAAAAGGACCGCATTCTGCAGCGCACCACGGGCGGCATCCATCGGGACGAGCTCATCTTCACCCAGGGGGGGCACGCCCTGAAGCGGGTGGCGAGCCAGGGACAGCTCAAGTCTTTCGTACTCAGTCTGAAACTGGCCCAGTACCGCTTGCTGGAACGCACCACCAACCGCTCCCCCATCCTCCTGCTCGACGACATCTTCGACAAACTGGACCGCGAGCGGGTCCGTCAGTTGCTCGACCTGGTGATGGGTTCCGCCTTCGGCCAGCTCTTCATCACCGATACCGACCCCGAGCGCATCGCCAACCTGGTCAGCGACCACCCTGACGTAGACTGGCAGCGCTTCCTGGTCGCCGAGGGGGTTGCCCGCAACGAGGCCGACTGGAAGCGTTATCTTGAAGAAGAATAATCCGCGCAGTGTACAAAAAGATCCCCCCCAAGCCCGATCCCCAGCCCCTGAAGGCCGCCTTCCTGCGCCTTATGCGCAATCAGCACAACGAGCCGGCTTTCTTCCGGATGCGCACGAAGGCCGTCTGGGAAAAATGCTTCGGCAAGCACGTAGCTGACCACACCCGCGACTTCATGATCCGCAAGCGCAAGCTCTACGTCTACGTCACCAACGCGCCCCTGCGCAACCAACTGACCATGGTACGGGAGGGGATACGGGAGCGGCTGAATGGGGAGTTTGGGGAGGAATATTTGGAGGAAGTAATTATTAAATAGACGGGCTTCGCCCTGGGGAGAGGCCGCTTCGCGGATAGACGCTGCGCTGGGGTAGAGGGGGTAGACGCTCTACCCCAGCGGGGCGGCTATCCCC
>CAZKPE010000211.1:0-7144 GCA_964554545.1 uncultured Lewinella sp. | reverse complement strand
AGGGACGGCACCACCAACGCAATAATCGTGCCGACCGCCGAGCCCACCAGCACGTCTGACAAAAAGTGTTTGCCCGCCTTCATCCGGCCGAAACTCACCGCCGCCGGAAGCAGGGCCGCGCCCAGCCAGACGTAGGGGCGGGCCTTGCTGTTCGGATACAGATCGTTGTACAGCTTGGCCGTCGTGATGCTGAAGTAGGCCGTCGTGGCACTGTGGCCGCTGAAAAAACTGTAGCGGCTGCTCTTCTTCAGTTTGGTATCCAGGGGAGCGTCGGGGTTGTAATTATAGGGGCGCGGTCGCCGCACCAGTACCTTGGTCAGGTTGATGAGCCCGCTGTTGATCATGGCCCCCTGGAAGACAATCAGCGCGGCCCGGTCGAAGTTCTGCCGCCCGGGACGGTCCAGCAGCAGGAAGAAGGGACTGGCGAAACTGGCCAGCAGGATCTTATCGGTAATCTCATCGGCCCCCAGCGAGAGATGGCGGGTAGAGAACATATCGATGCCGGGGATCTTGCCGATCTCCAGTACCGACACATCGTCTTCGGTCAGCGGGCTCACCCGCCGGTCGAGCATAATGCTGGTGGTCGTCAGTGCCCCACCCAGCCCGAGCAGGATGCCATTGGTGGTCGCGCTGGGGTCGTAGGGGCGCACCACCATCCCCTGCCCGGGCAGGAGGGCGGAAACCAGCAGCGAAAGAACAAGAAAGAGGGTCGTAAGTAAACGGTAAAGCATAAACCGGCGCTATGTGCTGTTGACAACGAAGCGCGGGGCCGTTTGTGCTAATCGAGTCCCAATTCAGCGCGGCGGGGCTCGTCGGCGACGGCGTTTTGCTCCCAGTAAGGTTCGCGCCGCTGCTCGCGCAGGGTGGCCTTGGTGGTAAGCACTTCGCCGCGGCTGGGGTAGGTCTCCGTCCACTGCCGGATTACGTGGGGGGAGGCCGCATCGAAGGTGACCTCCAGGCGGCGGCGCAGTTCAGGGTAGTCGATAACGTAGCGTCGCGTTCCCCCCTCATCCATCACGCTGGCCGTGGCCCGGGCGGCTTCGTAGGGCTGGTGGGTCATCAGTAGATAGCCGGTGGCGGGCAGTACCCGGAACTCCCCCTGCGGCAGGTCCCCGCCGATGCGGATGCGGTTGAACACCTCGTCTTCCAGGAAGTCGATCTCCAGTTCGGTGTCCACGTCCCCTTCCCGTTCGAAGTAGCTACGCAGCTCCATGGCGTACACTTCGCCGCCGCCGTAATTGAGCTGGGTGAAGGTCTGTCCGCACCAGTCCTGCACGCTGGTCGTCACCTTCAGGCTGCGCGGCTGGGTGGTGACGTCGGTGGGCGTGAAGACGGAGCTCATCAAACTGTAGTCGTAGATGCCCGTAGTGAAGCGCTTAAAGAGGTTGGTCTTCAGGATGGGGGTGCTGTTCGGGTTGCTGTAATTGTCGTTTTTGACCTGCTTATCGGTCAGGAAATCCTCGCTCACCTGCACGAGTACGGCCGTTCCCTCCCGCAGTTCCCCGTAGCGGGCTTGTTGGAGGTCGTAGGTCGTCAGTTCGGCGACGCCTTCGTACCAGTAGGGCGGGAGTTCGCCACCGAAGTATGCTTTCGTGGCAACGGGCGGGGACGCAGGTGCGGGCGTATCCGGATCGGGCCGGGCGTTGCACGAAATCAGGAAAATCAGGGGGGCAAGGAACAGTAAACGGGGCATGGTGGCAAGTTACGCACTCCCGGCCCGGCCCGCTGCAGCGGGGGCTAAGTGTAGAAAAGGTTCTACATTAGCGACGATAGTTTACTAATGCACTCATTGTACTTGTGGCTCCGTCTTCGGGCGGAGCCCAAGCTTTGTTCACCTGCCATCGGTAAACGACGCGTATGCGGCTCCCCCCTCCAATCCTTTTTGCCCTGTTGATGTTCGTCTGCGCCCGTGGGCTGGGTCAATCCCGCACGGACCACGAGCGGGCGGTGGCGGCCTTCGACGACGGGGTGCAGCACATCCTCGACGGGAAAGCCGACCGGGCCATCAAGGACCTGGAACGGGCCACTGAACTGGATACGGCCTTTCTGCCCGCCCTCCGGATGCTCGGCGTTGCCCGCGATCTGGGCGGTGACCTGCCCGGGGCCATTGCAACTTACCGGGCGGTACTGGAGCGCGATCCCTTCTTTTCCCGCTTCCTCTATTACCAGCTCGGCGACGTTTACCTGCGGGAGGGGGAACCGGTACGGGCGCTGGAATACTTCAACCGCTTCCGCGGATTACAGTCCCTGGATATCGGTCGCTTCGGCCTGATGGGCGAGCAGGAGCGCGCCACGGAAGCCGACGTGGTGGAGCGCAAGCTGGAACGCAATCTGCTCTCCGCCCGCATGATGGCCGACAGCCTGAATTACACCAATGCCACCAATCTCTTCAATCTGGGTAGCCCGGTCAACACGGCCCAGAACGACTACTTTCCCTTTCTGACCAATGACCGCCTGGGAATGCTGTACACCCGGCAGGGGCCACTGGGCGACGAGGATATCATTCAGGGCAAGCGCCGTACGCCGGAAACCACCTTTTCCACCAACCGCTTCGGCAGCTTCAACACCAGCCGCCCCGAGGGGATGCTGACCCTGGAACGGGACGGGGAAACCATCTTCTTTACCCTCTGCCACGAGGAGGAGGAGGCCCGCGGCTGCGACCTCTACTCGGGCGTGCTGGTGAAGGGCCGCATCCGCGAGATCGCCCGGCTGCCGGACTACCTGAACTCCCCGACCTGGGACAGCCAGGCCGCCATCAGCTGCGACGGACGCCGCCTCTACTTCGCCAGTACCCGGCCGGGGGGAATCGGCGGCAGCGACCTCTACGTCAGCGAGCGGCAGCGCGACGGCAGCTGGTCGGAACCCCGCAACCTGGGCGACGGCGTCAACACCCCCGAAGACGAAGAGGCCCCTTTTCTGAGCGACGACGGGGAGACGCTCTACTTCAGTAGTATGGGTCACGCCGGCTTCGGGGACCAGGACATCTTCTTCAGCCGCTACGACCGGCAGCGGGAACGCTGGAGCAAGGCCGTCAACATCGGTCCGCCAATCAACGGGGCCAACCGCGAACTCGGCTTCCACCTGACCGCCGACGGACGCCACGGCTACTTCGCCAGCGACCGGCCCGGGGGGCAGGGCGGGCTGGACATTTACGGCTTCACCCTCGGTCGGGAGCTGACGGGCAGGCCCGTCACCTACGTGGCCGGATACGTCACCGACAGCCTGACGGACGAGCCCATCCCCGGTGAGGAGATCGAAATTAGGAAAGAAGGGACTTTCAGAACGAACTACGCCGGCCGCTTCTTCATCTGCGCCCCGCCCGCGGGAAAACTGGACCTCCTGGTCGATCATCCGGATTACGAGCCCTACCGCAATGCTTTCCCCATCCCGGAGTGGGACAACAGCAGCCCATACCGCGTCGATGTTCGCCTGCAAAGCCCCCACCTGCGTCCGCGCCCTGCCCCTCCCGCCTTGAGCCGCCGTATGTTGGCTACCACCGTCACCTTTGCCCTGGATAAATACGAGCTGACGGCTCCGGAGAAAGAAAAATTGGACGCCCTGCTGGAAGCTTACCGGATCGATGAGCTTGCCGCGGTGAAAGTGAGCGGCTACACGGACGAGACGGGCAGTGCTAGCTATAATATGGGGCTGAGCGAACGGCGGGCCGCGGCGGTAGCGGACTACCTGGTGGAGCTCGGTGTGAAGCGCGAGCTGATCGAGGCGCGTGGACGGGGAGAACTAAGCGGGCGCACCGACCGGCAGCGATTCCGGAAGGTGGAAGTTATCCTGGAAGTCCGCTGATCCGAACCTTTGGGGGTGGGAAAAGCTTTATATTTTCCTACACTAAGGCCCCATCGGCCGCGTTTTCTATTTTTTTAGCCAACCTGCACATACCCAAACTCCTATGCGCCTGCTCCCTATTCTGATCCTGACGCTGCTGGGCTACGGCCTACACGCCCAGGACTCCGTCGCCAAGCCTGCCTACTGCGAGGAATCGCCGAATACCTACGGATCGGCTACCTCTCCGGATGGCG
The DNA here is from genome assembly GCA_964554545.1 of uncultured Lewinella sp. Classification (GTDB taxonomy): domain Bacteria; phylum Bacteroidota; class Bacteroidia; order Chitinophagales; family Saprospiraceae; genus Neolewinella. The sequence goes on along the minus strand of CAZKPE010000211.1, from coordinate 3,110 downwards.
CCACGGCCCCTTCCCTGCCGCGTTTCGCGACCACCCCAACCAAAGAGTATAAGGTACAGGTGGCCATATTGCGGTACACCGACCCCGCCGAGTACCCCTTCCACCCCACCCTGGTGGCCCGCTATCGCCCCTGCGAGCAGGTCTGGGTCATCGAGAGCCGGGAAAGCTTCGCCCAGCGGGCGGACGCCGAAGCCCTGCAGGTGACGCTCCAGCAAGCCGGATACGGTGGCACCTACATTACCGACCTCGTAGCCTATAACTAACCGATTATGCTGCGTCTGTATACCACGCTGTTCGTATTTGCCACCCTGTTGGCCTGTTCGTCTCCCACTTTCGGCACCCTCTCGGAATCGGCGGGTACGCCCTACGGTGACCCGATCTCCGGCGAGCAAGTGCTCCCCTCCGACCAACTCCTGCTGGCCTACAAAGAAACCGAGCTGATGGACACCGTCACGACCACCCTTCGCGGCACGGTCAGCGAGGTCTGCCAGAAAAAAGGCTGCTGGATGACGATGGATAGCGGGGAGTCCGGACAGATGATGGTCCGCTTCAAGGATTACGGCTTCTTCGTGCCAAAGGACATCAGTGGCCGCGAAGTCGTCGTACACGGAAAGGCCTATTATCAATTGACCCCCGTGGAGGACCTGCGGCATTACGCCGAGGATGCCGGCCAGTCGCCGGAAGAGGTGGCCGCGATCACCGAACCAAAGCAGGAGCTGCACTTCCTGGCCGAGGGCGTACGGGTGCTCTGACCACCAAGTGAACATTTCCGCTAAAAAGGCGAGGTACCGATCGGTACCTCGCCTTTTCCTATTTACCAGCAATAGTTGACTGTATTTAGTCACTCACCTACATTTCGTACTAGCGGGCGACAGATGGTCAATTTACAATTATTTGATTACCAGTAAATTACGTTTTTGGCACGCCGTTTGATAGTTCTGGGGTGAGTACAATGGGCAGCGCTTTGCCGCCTTCGCATTAACAGTAGCTATCAAGACGTATGACTAACCAAGAATTCACCCAGGAGATTAACAAACTCGAAAACCTGCTCTTCTCTTTCGCCCTGCGCCTTACCCGGAACCACCAGGATGCCCAGGATTTGATGCAAGAGACTTCCATGCGGGCTTACCGCCACCGCGATAAGTTCACCATGGGCACGAATTTCAAGAGTTGGGTTTCGACCATTATGCGCAACACCTACATTAACCGTTACCGCAAGGAAAAAAGCCGTAAGCACGTGAATCAGCCCATTGAAACCTTCACCTTCGCCCTCGAGAATACCAGTGCCATCCCCAACCAGGGCGAGCACGATATGCGCCTCAAGGAACTGAACCGCATGATGAGCACCATCGGCGAGATCTACAGCGTCCCCTTCCTCATGTTCTACCGGGGCTACGAGTACAAGGAGATCGCCGCCCACCTGAATATTCCCATCGGTACCGTCAAGAGCCGCATCTTCCTGGCCCGCCAGAAGATGAAAGGCATGATCGGCAGCCGCAACTGATTCACCTCAGCCCATAAAACTAACCTACCAGATTTTCGAAGTTTTGCAGCATTTGACCTAGCGTTTGTTCATATTTCTCAGAAACTTTTTTAGTACCCTTTAGAAAGTGGACGTTAACCACCCACGATGAATTTGACCTTACAGAGAGTCGGCCCCGCGCCGGCTCTCTTTTTTTGTCCCGGTTTACCTTCATGGGATGGACGAACACTTTCTCCGGCGCCTATTTCACGAGCACCACCGCGTCCGCCGGCTACCCTCTCCGCGGCTAATCGAGGACTGGCTCGACGGCCTGCTCCATTTCCTTTTTCCGGAAATGAGCAACCAGCGCTTCGACAGCATTGGGCAGCTACACAAACACTACGCCGAGAATGACCTGAAGCTGTACACCATCCTGGACGCCCTGAGCGACCAGCTGACCGAACCCGTGAATACGCTCCGCCAATCGTTCGAAAACGCGCTCCCTGATCTTCATGCGGCGCTGCTCGATGATGCCGAAGCGATCCTGGCCGGCGACCCTGCTGCCGTGAGCCGGGTCGAGGTCATCACCACCTATCCCGGGTTTTACGCGCTGGCCGTGCACCGCATCGCCCACTGCATCCACCAGCTGGGGGTGCCCCTGCTCGGCCGCATGCTCAGCGAGATCGCCCACGGCAATACGGGTATCGAAATTCACCCCGGCGCGACCATCGGCCGGCGCTTTTGCATCGACCACGGTACGGGGGTCGTCATCGGGGAGACGGTTCACATCGGTAATGACGTCAAAATGTACCAGGGCGTCACCCTCGGTGCGCTGAGCGTGAAGAAGGAGATGGCCCGCACCAAACGCCACCCCACTATTGAGCGGGGAGTAGTGATCTATGCTGGTGCCACCATTCTCGGTGGCGATACCGTCATCGGGGCCGACAGCATCATCGGGGGGAACACCTGGATCGTCCAGAGTGTGCCGCCAGGTAGCCGTATCTACTACGACTGGCGCATTCCGGAACCACCGTCCCGATAAAGCGTACCTTTGCGACTTCCGTACGCGCGTTAGCCAGAGTGAAGTGGGCTTACGCTTAGATAAGTCCCCCCCCATGGAACCCACCCCCGAAATCAACCCCGAAACGGAGGAAGCCGTCTACTTTGACGAGCTCGATCTGGTCGATGAATTACTCGACGCCCTTGACGACATGGGCTTCGAGAAGTGCACCCCCATCCAGGCCAAAGCCATCCCACCCAGCCTCGAAGGCCGCGACGTGCTGGCCGTCGCCCAGACCGGCACCGGGAAAACGGCTGCTTTCCTGCTGCCGATTCTCGACAAGCTCACCCGCGAACCCACCAAAAAAGTCGACACCATCATCCTGGAGCCGACCCGCGAGCTGGCGATGCAGGTCGACCGCCAACTCGAAGGCTTCAGCTTTTACACCCCGGCCTCCTCGATCGCCATCTACGGTGGTCGCGACGGCCACAGTATGGAGCGGGAAAAAACGGCCCTGAAAACGGGGGCCCCCCTCGTCGTCGCCACCCCGGGCCGCCTGATCGCTCACCTGGACCTTGGCTACGCCGATCTCAGCGGCGTACGCCACCTGGTGCTGGACGAGGCCGACCGGATGCTCGATATGGGCTT
>CAZKPE010000210.1:0-7160 GCA_964554545.1 uncultured Lewinella sp. | reverse complement strand
CACCCTGACAACTTCATCGAACTCCACTTCCTGGATGCCTACAACCCGGGCTACTTCTGGATCTTCCCGCTGCCGAACGGGGAGGCGAACGTGGGCCTGGGCATGCGCTCCGACATTGTGAAGAAGCGCAAGCTCAATCTGCGCAAGGAGATCGATAAGATCATCGCCTCCGACGAGTTCAAAGACCGCTTCCGGGACGCCGAACAGATCGACCCCACGGTGGGCTACGGGCTGCCCCTGGGCTCCAAGACACGCACCCTTTCCGGGGACCACTACCTCATCACCGGCGATGCCGGCCACCTGATCGACCCCCTGACCGGCGAGGGGATCGGCAACGGGGTCTACTCCGGCTTCATCGCCGCCGAACTGGCCGAACGGTGCCTGGCCGAGAACCGCTTCGACGCCAAATTCCTGGCTGCCTACGACGTACGCATCGCCCGCGTACTCCGCACCGAGCTCAAGCTGAGCTACCAGTTGCAGCAGATCATGCAGTATAAATGGATAACCAATTTCCTTACGGGCATCGTCGCGGCCAACCCGAAGCTCGTCGAGCTACTCTGTAGGATGTACACCGACTTCGAACTCCGCAAGCAACTGGTGAAGCCGGCCTTTTGGTGGAAACTCTTCCGCACCCGCGCCGGTAAATTGCCGGCGATCGCCGATAAATAAACGGAAGTGTTAAAATTTGCGAAAAAGAAGAATGGGAAGTAACAAATGCGTATGTCGGGGGGTTAACAGAGCAGTTGATTAAGTTTCATATATACTAGTGAGTGTAAAGTGAGCCTCCTACCCGCCGGGTAGTGAGGTTCTTTTTTTCCCTCACCCCCGGCCCCTCTCCAAAGGAGAGGGGAGACACGGTCCGCTGAACTCTGCGTGTACTCTACGCAACTCTACGGGCTACCTTTCCCTCCTCCGTGCCCCCTCCGTGAATACCCCCGTGCTCGTCAAAGGCGCTCCGTGGGCTAAACCCTGCTAAACAGACAAGTCCTCCTCCACTCAACTCTGCGCGTACTCTACGCAACTCTGCGGGCTATATTCCACTCACCCCCATCCCAAACAGCGCAAAGTCATACCTCACCGGGTCCCCCCCATCCAGCTTCCGCAGGTTTTCAGTCAGTTCCAGCACGGCGCGCCAGTCGCAGGGCTTGCGGGTCAGCAGACCAAGGTGGCGGGCTACGCGCTCGACGTGCACGTCCAGGGGGATGCAGAGCTGATCGGGCCGGATGCGCCGCCACTGCCCCAGGTCGACGCCCCGGTCGTCATAGCGCACCATCCAGCGCAGGAACATGCAAAGGCGCTTGCAGCGGGAGTTGCGGGCCGGCGTCGCTACGTGCTTGCGGGTTCGCTGCGGAGCCTCCGGCAGGCTGAAGAAGAGCTCGTGGAAGCCGCGCAGGGCCGGTTCGATGGTCCGATCCGTGGGCGTCAGGTGGCGGGCGAAGGCATCCTCCAGGCTGTCGTGCTGCCGGTAGTAGTGCTGCAGCCACCGCAGGAAGTAAGTCGTATCCGTAAAGGTGAAGGTGCGGTGCTTCCAATCTCCCAGGCGCGCGGCGATCGTTTCCGCATCGCTACCGTGGCTCATCACGAAATCGTACGGCCTTCCCTCCATGGCCTCGATCAGTCGGTGCCCCTTATCGATGATGGTGGCCCGCCGCCCCCAGGCCAGGGTCGCCACCCAGAAGCCGATGATCTCCCGGTCGCGGGGGTCGGTGAAGGCATGCACCAGCCCCAGCGGGTCGTCGGCCAGGAAGTCGGGGCGGTTGAAGCGGTCGTGATGCTGCTCGAGGAGGTCGCGAATGCTCATTGCCCGGTGAGTCGGAGGTAATCGGCGATCACCTCCCGGGCGGCCTCGTTGTCGGGTTGTTCGCGGCGCAATGCTTCCGTCAGTTCGCGGGCGGCGGTCGGTGTGACCACGCTATTGTCGTACAGCAACTCTGCGCGGTCCTCCAGCCAACGGTCCACGATCACCAGTTGTTCCGGATCAGCCAGCTCGTCGTGGTAGTAGGCATCCACCCCCTCGGCCAGCGTCACGGCGCGGTAGTCTCGGCTGCGGACGTTCTTGAAGTACAGGTGGTCGGGGTCGCTCACAAAATCGTCCCCCCGGGCCTGCCGCCGCTCCCGCGTCTGTCCGTCGCAAGTGGTGAGGAGAAGGAAGCAGATGATGACCAGATAGCGCATAGCGATAGAATGAGTGCGCCCCTATAATGGCAGCGGGGGCGTTCGGTTCGTTGATCATCCGGGCAGCCCGGCGTACCTTCGACCCTTCCGCTCCGAGACACGTATGCGCTGGACCGTTCCCCTTCTTTCCCTACTTGCCCTCGGGCTCTGGCTCTGGCTGGGGGCCACCGCGGGTCTGTTTGGCCTGCCGCTGCCCGCAATGGGGGGCTTTCTAAACCCGGTGCGGGGCTTCTGGGCCAATGCCGGGGAAGGGCCCCGGGAAATGGAATTGAGCTTCCACCTGGCGGACGAACGGGCGCGGGGAGAGATCCACTTCGACGAGCGCGGCGTACCCCACCTCATTGCCGACGACCTCGAAAGTATCTGTTGGCTTCAGGGCTACGTGAACGCCTACGATCGCATCTGGCAGATGGACCTCAGCACGCGGGCAACGGAGGGGGCGCTGGCGCAGGTGCTGGGGGAGGATATGCAGGAAAGAGACCGCGCGCAGATTCGCCGGGGCTACCGGGAAATGGCGCGTAAGGCCGTCGACACCATGCGGACCCACTTCCCCGATGACTACCGCGCGCTGGACGCCTACGCGGCGGGCGTGAATGCCTACCTGGACCAACTCGACCCGGCCGATTATCCCGTGGAATACAAACTGCTCGGCCACGAACCCCAGCGGTGGTCGCCCTACCGGACCGCCCTGCTGATGAAGGGGATGTCGGGCAGCCTGAGCGGTCGTTACCAGGACGCTGAGGCCACCCGCACCCGCAAGGCCATTGGGGAAGAAGAATTCCGCTACCTCTTCCCCGAACGGATGCCGGACGAGCGGGCCAGCCCCATCGTGCCCGATCCGCCACGGCCGGCGGTGGTCAGTCGGTTCGGGATGCTTCCTTCTTTTCCGATCCCCCTTGTCCCGATAGCTATCGGGACGTCCGCGCCCACCCCTACCTACGCGCTGCACGGCGACTACGCCCCCCGGCCCGACCCCGACAACGGCAGCAACAACTGGGCCGTGGGGCCGAGCCGCTCCACCACCAACGCCCCCTTGCTGGCCAGCGACCCCCACCTGCAGCTCACTTACCCGAGCATCTGGTACGAAGTGCAAGTCGCCTTCCCCGGCTGCAATGCCCGCGGCGTCGGTCTGGCCGGAGCCCCCGGATTAATGATGGGCTACAACGACTACGTCGCCTGGGGGGAGACGAACGTGGGCCATGACGTCACCGACTGGTACCGGATAAGTTGGACCGACTCCACCCGCTCGGCCTACCTGCTGGACGGGCAGGAGGAGCCGACCCGCTTCGTCTACGATACGCTACGGACCAAAGGGGAAAAAGATGAGATCGTGGCCGTGCCCTGGACCGTCTTCGGGCCCGTTCCGGAAACCGAGGGCCCCTACGCCGACATGGCCATGCGCTGGCTGGCGCAGGACGAGCCGGGGCGGAACCAGCGGACGCACACCATGGCCGGCACCTTCCTGCAGTTAATGCAGGCCCGCAACTACGCCGACTATACCGCCGCCCTGAGTGGCTACGTGGACCCCGCCCAGAACTTCCTCTTCGCGGCCCGAGACGGGGACATCGCCATCCGGCCCAACGGCTTCTTTCCGCTGCGGGAGCCCGGGCAGGGGCGGTTCATTCAGGAAGGGGACAGCAGCAAACGGGCCTGGCGGGGGACGATCCCCTTCGACGAGCGGCCCGTGCACCGCAATCCGCCGCGGGGCTACGTGAGTTCGGCCAATCAGGTCACCACCGGCTCCCGCTACCCCTACTACTACCTGGGCTACTTCGACGAGTACCGCGGCCGCTACATCAACCGGGCACTGGACCGGCAGCCCACCATGAACCAGCGGCGGATGAAGGAGCTGCAACTGAACGAGTATGGCCTCTTTGCCGAAGAACTGGCCCCCCTGCTGATCGCGCGGGTGGACCGGAGCGCCCTCACCGAAGAGGGGCGGCGGGTACTGCGGCTACTCAGCGAATGGGACTACCGCTACGCGGGCGATAGTCGCGCGGCCACCCTCTTCGAGGACTGGGGGCGGCGGGTGTACCAACTTACCGTAGATGAATTTCCGAGGGATTCCGGCTACCTGCGTCCCGAAACGTGGCGGTGGAACGAGCTACTGCGCGATGAGCCCGAACATCCGCTCTTCGACATCGACTCCACCGAAACCTTCCGGGAGACGGGCCGCATACTTACCCAGCGGGCCTTCGACGAACTACTGGAGGAGCTGGACGGGGAACTTCCCGCAACCTGGGCCATAGAACGGAATGCGACCGTGGAGCACCTGGCGCGAATACCCGGCTTCGGCTCCCCGCTCATCATGACCGGCGGATCCAGGGGGACGCCGCGGGTGGTCGGCGACGGCTTCGGGGCCAGTTGGCGGATGGTCATCGAACTAGGAAAAAAACCACGGGGCTGGGGGGCCTTACCGGGGGGAGCGGCGGGTAATCCCGGCAGTCGCTACTACGACAATGGCTTCGAGGAGTGGGCCGAGGGCCGTTACCACGAACTGACCCGCTGGACCGCCCCGGTGGACCCCATCGGCAGCTGGATCTTCGAATAACGCCTATGTACCGCCTCTTTTTACTGCTTTCGGTGATGCTGCTCTGCGTGGTGTGCCTGTTCACCCAGGCGAGTCTGATCGCCATCGCGGTGGGGGCCTTGGCGCTGGGTTTTCTGTTTCCGGTCTGGCGGCGGGGTGGCTTCTGGTTCGCCTTTCTGGGGGCGGCGCTGGTATGGGGGGCGTATACGGGCTATCTGCACATCGAGTCGGAGGGGCGGCTGGCCGACCGGTTGGCGGTGACCTTTAGCGTGGCGACCGGCTGGGTGCTGGTGGTGATCACGGCGCTATGGGGAGGGGTAACGGCGGGGCTGGGGGGGCTGGCGGGGGCGGCGCTGCGGATCGCGCTCAGGGGGGGTAAAAAGTAAATTCGTTTATTGAGCCTATGAACAGTACCATCATCCAGCACCCGGAGGACGGGGGCAGCATATTCGGCCACCGGCCGGGGCTCTTCGTCTTGTTCTTTACGGAGATGTGGGAGCGGTTTTCGTACTACGGGATGCGGGCGTTGCTGGTGTTATTCCTTACCGCGAGCCTATTTGACGAAGGATGGGCCTGGAGCCGGGGAAATGCCCTTCAGTTGTACGGTATGTATACCGGGCTGGTGTACCTGACGCCGATTATTGGTGGAATCATCGCTGATAAGTTACTAGGCTACCGGAGGGCAGTGGTGTTGGGTGCCTTCATTATGACACTAGGGCATGCATTTATGGCCTTTGAGACACCGGCCTTTTTTTACCTTGGTCTGGCTGGTCTAATCCTTGGAAATGGATTATTTAAGCCAAATATCTCATCCATCGTCGGTCAACTATATAGTGACCGGATGGATCAGAAAGACGGAGCATACACGATTTTCTACATGGGCATCAATGCCGGAGCCTTTCTCGGGATTCTGCTTTGTGGGTACATTGGAGAGAAAGTCGGCTGGTCGTATGGCTTCGGTCTGGCCGGGGTGTTCATGTTCTTCGGCATGCTACAGTTTTACTTCGCCCAGAATATCTTCGGCTCCATTGGGTTATCGCCTAAGCACGAGGCTCCTGCAAGTCCGGAGTTAAAGACGGAACCCGTGGACCAAATTACGGATGTAGCGGCCCCCGCCGTCGAGCGGGACCGCGTCATCGTGATTGGGGTATTCGCCTTCTTCACCATCTTCTTCTGGTGGGCCTTCGAGCAGGCGGGCGGCTCGATGACCATCTTTGCGGCTGACTATACGGATCGTATCCTCACCGGCGGGGCGGCTAATGCCTTCAAGATCATCAATACGTTATTGATTATCGTACCATTGGGGGTGATCACCTGGGTGCTGTTTCAGTTGTTCCGAATTACATTCAGCAACTACGCCCTCGCGAACGTCTGGCTGGGGTTGAGCTTCCTCATCATTTGGGGAATTGCCATTTGGCTCATCCAGAATGACTGGAATACACGTGCTTACGAAATCACCTATACGGATGCGCTGGGTAACGAACAAACTACCCTGATCGGCTCAACCGAGGAGTTGACTCCGGGAGCAAGCCTGACGTTGACCAATGACGTGGCGGTCGAGCTAGTCGATATCGATAAACTATCCGAGGCGGGGGGCTCCGTGCGCGACGGCTACCTGGTTGACGAGGGCGGCAACCGCGGGAGCGTAGCCATTGAAGCCACACTGGAAGAAGTTGTTACTAAGCGACCTACCGGCCTGTTCTGGACGGATGAAGAATACGGCCGGTACAGCTACCAAGACGGTATTGGCAATACGGCCACAGCTACCGTCCTGATGCCTGCCGATGAAGACCAACGCCCCGCCCCGGGGGATCAGGTGACCTTGGCGTTTAACGATGCCTTCACCATCACCAATGCCGGTGGCCCGGCTGAAGCCAACGCGATCCAGGCTACCGTAGTGGCGGAAAATGACAGCCAGATCGAGATAGCGGCTTCCTGGTTTGGTATTCTTAACTCCTTTTTCATCATCGTCTTCGCTCCCTTATTTGGGCGTTTTTGGCAGACGGGCATTATCACTTCCGGGCCGCTTAAGTTCGCCCTCGGACTATCACTTTTAGGTCTCGGATTTGGCTTCTTAGCCTTTGGCAGTATGGGTATTCCGATCGGAGCCAGGACGGCGGGAGTGAGTATTCTCTGGCTGATCCTGGCTTATCTCTTCCACACGCTGGGTGAGCTCTGCGTGAGCCCGGTAGGACTAAGTTACGTTTCCAAGCTAGCCCCAGTGCGTTTGGTAGGCCTCATGTTCGGCATATGGTTCATCGCCAATTTTATCGCGAACGCGGCGGCTGGATTTACGGGATCATACATCGACCCCATCGTAGATGCATATGGTATGGCGGTCTTCTTTTTGATCTTCACGGTGATCCCGATCGCAGCGGCCCTTATTCTAGTTATCATTAACGGCTGGATGAAAAAGATGATGCATGGCATCGAATAGCCGGTGGTTCCAGCAGCT
>CAZKPE010000209.1:0-7217 GCA_964554545.1 uncultured Lewinella sp. | reverse complement strand
TTTTCGTAGACGACCTTTTTCGTCAGGCCGTAGCAGTTCAGCGGCTTTCCGCGCAGGCTGAAGACCGCCTGGGTCTGCACGTCACGGGCCACGGTGATGGAGCCACTGGCCGAGTCGCCCTCGGTGATGAAAATGGTGGTGTCCATCCGGATTTCCTCCTCCCGCTTGCTGTCGCCGAAGTGGACGCGGCAGTCCCGCAGCTTTTTGTTGTGTAGGTTCGCCTTCTTGGCCCGCTGGTTGGCGAGTTTTTTGATGCCGGCGATCTCCTTCCGCTCCCGTTCCGACTGCTTGATGCGCTTTTCCAGGGCCTGGGCGGTAGTGGGGTTCTTGTGCAGGAAGTTGTCGAGGTGTTCGAGCAGGAAGTTTTTTAGGAAGGTCTGCACGGTCGGCCCCTTCGGTCCCATGTCGGTACTGCCGAGTTTGGTCTTGGTCTGGGATTCGAAGACCGGCTCTTCGACCTTGATCGAGATAGCGGCGATGACGCTGGCCAGGATGTCCTTGCGGTCGTAGTTCTTGTTGTAGTGCTTTTGTAAGGTCTCCACCAGCGCCTGGCGGAAGGCATTCAGGTGGGTGCCGCCCTGAGTGGTGAACTGCCCGTTGACGAAGCTGAAGTAGTTCTCCCCGTAGGCATTGCCGTGGGTTAGGGCCACCTCGATGTCGTCGGCCTTCAGGTGGATGATATCGTAGCGCAGTTGCTCGACGTTGGTCTTCCGTTCCAGCAGGTCGCGCAGACCGTTGCGGCTCACCAGCGTCTTGCCGTTGAAGTTGATCTTCAGCCCGGCGTTCAGGTAGGCGTAGTTCCAGAGCTGATTTTCGACGAAGTCGCTGCGGAAACGGTACTTCTTGAAGATGGTCGCGTCCGGCACGAAGCTGACGAAAGTGCCGTTCCCCTCCTTGGTTTTGGCGGGGCGGTGTTCTTTTTGCAGCTCGCCGCGACTAAAGTCGGCCTGCTTCAGTTTCCCTTCCCGCACGGCATAGACCCGGAAGTCGTCGGAAAGCGCGTTGGTCGCCTTGAGTCCGACCCCGTTGAGCCCGACCGCCTTTTTGAAGGCCTTGCTGTCGTACTTACCCCCGGTATTGATTTTGGAAACCACGTCGACCACCTTTCCGAGCGGGATGCCGCGGCCGTAGTCGCGGATCTTCACGGTACCGTCCTCGATCGTCACGTCGATCTGCCGGCCGTGCCCCATGACGTATTCGTCGATGGAGTTGTCGATGACCTCTTTGAGCAAAATATAAATGCCGTCATCCGGACTGGAGCCATCCCCCAATTTGCCGATGTACATCCCCGGCCGCATCCGGATGTGCTCCTTCCAGTCGAGCGAGCGAATGTTATCCTCGGTGTAAGTCACCTCTGCCATATCCTGCTGATTCGTGCCCACAAACATACGAAATTTCCCGAGTCTTATCAAACAAAATGTTGGCAAACAAAGGGTAGGTATTCACCTTCTATTCCGATGCCGCTCACCACTTCGCGCATGCGCCCGATCTATCTGTTGGTCTTGCTTCCCTTCCTGCTTTACGGTGGGGCCCACTACTATGTCGGTTACCGAATCGCCAAGCTGATCGAACGAGCAAATATGGGTTCAAACCGGCTTACCCTAGTAGGGTACGACTATTCCCTCCTTCCCCTCTCGGTCTCGGCGCGGGGGCTGAGGGTACAACAGGATCGCGGTGGGTTGGAGGTAGCCGGGACGATCGACCGTCTGACCTTGCGGGGGGTACACGTATTCAGTCTTTTCGGCGATGCCCCCCTCCACGTTCGCGAGCTGCGAATTAGCGGTTCTCAACTCCGCATCCTGCGCTCCGCCGCCCAGACCTCCCAAAAGGATGGATCCTCTAGCTCAGGTGTTCTGATTGATCGTATACAGCTTACCGACAATACAGTAAGCTATCTGGATAGCATCAATACTGGAAAGGTGACCAACCTGAGTGCATCCGGGTCGTCGCTGCGTTTTCCTCTATCTTCCGAAAGACTAAACGTCGACAGCCTGGGCTTCGACACACTGACCTTCTCGCGGACCGGGGCGGGGGATCGGTTCCAGGCCACAAACTTGCGCTACGTAGGCGAAATTCTTCAACTCAGCAGAGCCCATTACCGGCGGGACGTGGACACCGACCTTTCGCTCAATGAGCTCTACGTCAGCGGATTATCCACTCAGGATTTCAAGGACGGCATTACCCTGGACACTATCGCTATCCGGCAGCTGGGCGGCGGGGCGCGGGTGGGTGGTGGATCGGAAACCAGGGAAGGAACTGAGCGTCCTGCCCTACGCGTAAAACACCTCACCCTGCCCGACGTAAACGTGGATGTAAGTGGTGCCTTCGGCGAAGTCAGCTATACGGGTGGCATTACCGCTGAGGGGCTACGCGGTGATTCCACCCTGGCCGTCGCCGAGCTGGCGGTCGAGGGGGAACAATTCATTTACGACGGCCCCAATGACCTCTATATCCGACTATCGCAACCCCATTTGCGGCAGCAAGACCTCGATCTTTTTCCCCTTGCCGATCCTTTGGGTGCTACGCGGATCCGTATTTCCAGCCTCCTCTTCGGGCGCGGAGTTCACCAGTTAGCGGCCACCGATCTGCGCTACGACAGCGAGGGCGGGGGGCTGACGGCCGTAAATCTGGCGCTGATCGGCCACCAACTCACCGGAAAAATGGAGCAGCTGCAAATAGCGGACCTAGACCGTAGCCTGCTCGTGCGCGAGCAACGGCTGCGTACCGCTGCGGTGACCGTGAGCAATAGCCGGATAGAACTGGGTACCCCCGGGGGCGATCGCTACCGACTCACCCTCCCTGAAGTGAGGGCCGGGCAGGTGAGGGGATGGGACCCATTGGTGGTCCGCGATGTTCGCCTGAGTAAGGCGGCGGCCCGGGGTTTTCGGCCCGACGGACAGGAAAAACTAGTGATGAACGGCCTGGACCTTGAAGTCGATTCCCTACCCTTCCCCTTCCGGGCCGAGCAACTGGGACCGGCCGAAATGGCGTTAGACTCCGTAGTCTTCACCGGCGCGGAAGGGGTTACGCGACACGGGCTTTACGGCAGCCGCTATCGCAGCGAGTCGGGTACATTCACCCTGGATAGCGTAGTCCGTAAGAACGCCGTCTCGGCGGCGGAAATGTTTCGACGGCGCATCAGGCGGTCCTCCACCACCTTCAGCTTCGATAGCATCCGGGTACTGCGGCTGGACTACAATCATCTGCTGCAGAAGCGGGTCACCGCCGACTCGCTCTTCGCGGCTGACTTTCGCCTCCGGGTGGTGGAAAACCTCGATCTTGATCTTTCGGGTGAAGGAAGCCGGATGCTACCGTTGCAGGCATTGCGGTCGGTAGGCTGGCCGATCCGGATCGGTGGGGTAAGGGTCCGCTCCACCGACATCGCCTACGGGATCGTCGACAGTGTGCTCGACTCAAAGACCATTCACTTCACGGAGGGCGACATCGACATATGGGGGGTAGATACCCGGATCAATCCGCAAGATTCCATTCGCCTGGCGATCTCGACCACCTTCGAGGGCACTTCCCCCATTCGCGCCGTATTCACCCTGCCCCGGGACTCAACCGGCCGCAGCGCGACCATGCGGGGCCGGCTGTTGAACTACCACCTGGTCCGAATCAACCCCCTGATGCGGGTAGCGGCGGATGCCATCATCGAAAGCGGGCAGCTTGACAGTCTGGTCTACGACGGGACCCTCAGCCGGGGGATCGTCACGGGCCGGATCGGCTTTTACTACCGCGAATTGGACGTGAAGGTGACCGGCAACGGGGCCTGGATCAAAAACCTGCTGAGCGGCGTGGTGGTGAAGAACGAAAACCCGGCGGGGGAGGATTTTCGCCCGGGCACGATCTACTACGTGCACCGCCCCGAGAAGAGCTTTTTCAACGCCTACTGGCAGGGGATCGTAACGGGACTGCGGTCGACGGTGCTGTCCGATATCGTACTTCCCGACGAACTGGAATAGGCGGCCTAGTGGACTAGACGGTAAGTATCGTTACTCTAAGCCGCCGGCATCTTGCTGTTGCACAAGGCGGCAAAACCGGAGTGCAGCCCCACGAAGCGTGGGGAAGGGACCCCACGGTGAAGTAATGAGGATTTTGCTAACGCCGAGCGAGAGCGAGAGGTCAAGGCTTGGGAGTAACAGGACTTGCCGGCTCGTCCACTAGACATCGACGGTCGTTTTTTCCAGGGGCGTCCCGTCAGCGGTTTCGACGATCTTACGGGGGCGGCGGGGCCGTTTGAGCTTATTGGTATTCACGTCCCCATTGCGGCTGAGCAGAATAGCCACCGGGCGGGTCTCGGGAAACTGGGCGCAGATGATGATGGTCGCTACCGTGATCGGTACGCTGAGTAACATGCCTACGATGCCCCAGAGCATCGACCAGAGGATCAGGCTCAGCACCACTACCAGGGGGCTGATGTTAAGGGAGCTCCCCATTAGTCGGGGTTCTACGATATTCCCCACTAGCAACTGAATGGCCGTCACCCCGATGATGACCACCAGGAAGGGGGTCAGGGTATCGAACTGCACGAGCGCCAGCAGGGCGGGCAGGGCCGTAGCGGTGATCGAACCGATAGTGGGCACGAAGTTGAACAGGAAAATCAGGAAGGCCCAGAAGAGGGCGTAGTCCAGCCCCAGAAAGGTGAAGACGAAGAAGCTCAGCACGGCCGTGGCGATACTGGTTAGCGTCTTGACGCCCAGGTAGGTGCGCATGGCTTGATTGATCTCGGCCAGTACGAGGGTGAAGCGGGTCGTTTTCCGCAGATTGAGGCCGAGGGCCCGCATCTTCTTAGGAAAGCTGCTCTGCTCCACCAGGAAAAACAGCACGTAGAGCAGAACCAGACCGATCCCCTTAGCCGCGCTGGTCACCCCAGCCAGTACGAGAGCGAAATTACCCAACACCTGCTGGCCGAGTTTGAGATCGATCACGCTGGGAGGCTCGCGGTCCAGTCCGAGGCGTTCGTAAACCCGGGCGATTTGCTCCTCGATCCGGGGCAGGTACACGTCGCTGTCGACAATGAAGCCGTTGACTGTCTGGACGATCATATCGGAAATGAAGTACAGCGTCAACCCGATAAAAATCAGTGACATCCCCAACGTGATGGCGTTCGGCAGCCGGGTACCAACTATTGGCAGGTGGCGGAACTGATCATTCAGCGCGTTAACCAAATACCAGAACACCAGGGCCACGAAAATGGGAACCAGGTAGCTCTTGCCCACGACGATGAGGACCAGGATCAGACCGATGGTGATCAGCCAGGCGGCAACGCGGACGATGGACATATTCTGGTAACGAACGAGCGAGTAAAAATGTGCTGGTTGCCCTGGACGGTTTAAGCCGTCGGACGGTTTAAACGGTCGGACGGCTAACCAAATTTCGCTATTTTTGCCCGCTGCCAGATCAGGCAGGCATTCCCAGTGTAAACCCAACCCACCCTATGCGCGGATCGAAGATCACCATCTCCAACGGCAAACTCAACGTACCTAATGACCCCATCATCCCCTTCATCGAGGGCGACGGTATCGGGCCCGATATCTGGGCGGCCGCCAGTCGCGTACTGGAAGCCGCGGTAGCAAAAGCTTACGACGGCAAGCGCAGTATCGTCTGGAAGGAAGTGCTGGCCGGCCAGAAAGCCATGGACCAAACCGGCGAGTGGCTACCCCAGGATACCCTGGATAATATCGAGGAGTACCTAGTCTCCATCAAAGGGCCCCTGACCACCCCGGTCGGCGGTGGTATCCGCTCCCTGAACGTGGCCCTGCGGCAGAAACTCGACCTCTACGCCTGCGTCCGCCCCGTACAGTACTTCACCGGCGTGCCCAGCCCGGTCAAGAACCCCCAGGATGTCGACATGGTCATCTTCCGGGAAAACACCGAAGACATCTATGCCGGCATCGAGTTCGCAGAAGGAACCGAGGAGAACGCCAAATTCCTGCACTGGCTCAAAGAAACCTACCCGGATCGCTACGCCAAAGTGCGCTTCCCGGATACCACCGGCATCGGCATCAAGCCGGTCAGCCAGGAGGGCACCCGCCGGCTCGTGAAGGCCGCCATCCAGTACGCCATCGATAACGATAAGGATAGCGTGACCCTGGTCCACAAAGGCAACATCATGAAATTCACCGAGGGCGCTTTCCGCGACTGGGGTTATCAGACGGCCGCCGAGGACTTCGGCGCCACCCCCCTGGATGGCGGTCCCTGGCACACCCTGACTACCGACGACGGAAAGACCATCACCATCAAAGACGTCATCGCCGACGCAATGCTCCAGCAGATCATCCTACGGCCGAAGGAGTACGGCATTATCGCCACCCTGAACCTGAACGGCGATTACATCTCGGACGCTCTGGCCGCCCAGGTTGGTGGCATCGGTATCGCTCCGGGAGCCAACATCAACTACACCACCGGTATTTCGATCTTCGAGGCCACCCACGGCACGGCGCCGAAGTACGCGGGTCAGGACAAGGTCAACCCCAGTTCCGTCATCCTCTCTGGCGAGATGATGTTCCGCTACATGGGCTGGACGGAAGCGGCTGACCTCATCATCAAGGGCATCGAGGGCGCCATTTCCAAAAAACGCGTCACCTACGACTTCGAGCGGCAGATGGAGGGGGCTACCCTGCTGAAGTGCTCGGAGTTTGGGGAGGAGATTGTGGGGAATATGTGAGGTGTCGGGTGTCAGGTGTCGGGTGTCGGGTGTCAGGTGTCGGGTGTCAGGTTTTCCAGCATCTGTTGACGTAATTGATGTAGCCGCTTATCTGCTTACCGAGCTCATCATACGATTTAGCTAATTGTGTTGCCACCTCACAATGGTCGGCATATAGAAGGGCTAATTTTCGCAGATGGTTAACCGTTTCCAGGTTACTTGCATGGGAAAAGACAAGAAAACGTATAAAGTCGCGCTTATATGTTCGTCTACCGTAACCTTCTACAATATTGGAGTTTACGCTGTCCGCTGAGCGGCGTAATTGACTTCCCAGTTCGTATAATTCGTATTTGGGCAGTCTCATCGTAAATCGATGCACCTGGGTGAATAAGGCAAGTGACTCCTTATAGATCCGTAAATCAAGGTACGATTGACCCATAATGTTTTTCTCTAGGTGTATTTGTAGTAAACAGCAGTAATAATACCACTATTTGTGGCAAACACCAAACATACCATCCCCCTAACTAGCTCCCAGCGACACCCCGACACCCCGACACCCCGACACCCC
>CAZKPE010000208.1:0-7363 GCA_964554545.1 uncultured Lewinella sp. | reverse complement strand
CCGCCCCTCTCCGGGGGAGAGGGGAGCCGTATCAATAATCCACGTAAATCCGTGCTCTAGCGCGCAGCGCGATCCGCGAAAATCTGCGGTGAACTGTAAGCGAAGCGAGCACTTTAGTTAGCAAAGCTCCCCTCCGCGAAGGTCTCGACGCGGCGGTCGAGCGGCACGTTCTTCCAGCCCTCCTCGGTACGGATGGCCTCGAACTGGTCGCCGTAGATCGAACTGTAGAGCACGCGGAGGTCAAGGTCCGGGAAGTGGGGGGTGATGAGGCGGGCCAGGGAAAGATTGCCCGATAGGTCCAGGAAGGTCAGGGTTTGGCCGGCTTGTACGATGCCCCGGTTCAACTGGGTATTGGTTATGTAGGTCGGGACCGTGTCGGGAACATTCAGGCGCCCGATCAGGTCGGACCAGCCGGCGAGGGGCTCCCCACGGTAGGTCACCTGCACGTCGTCGATGCTGGCGGGTCCCACGCCCCCGTTGGTCACGCTCATTTTGTAGCCGATGAGTAACCGGCTGTCGGGGTCGAAGGAGCGACTGGTCTGAAAGATGAGCTGCGGCCGCACCGTGGCCCGCGCCTGGGTGTCCATCAACTCACTTTGCCTGATCATAATGCGCGTCTGGGTAATGCTCACCACCAGGGCGCAGACGCTGGTGATGGTCACGCCGATGGCGATGATGTTTTGCGGGTCTTTCCAGAAGCGGGACATGGATGAAAAGTACGATCTAAAGAACCAATATACCCCGCTACCGCTCCTCAAAGGAGTATCCTAATTGACAGCGGAAGCATTCGGGTGCTCACCGAATTTCTGAATGACTGGTAACAATACGTGGCACAAAGGCATAAAGCGTCAGCTAAATCCCGCCCGATGCCCCGCGTACTACTCCCCTTCCTTACCTTACTCACCCTCACCGCCGCCGCCCAGGAGGTGCAACGCATCGACCACTTCAAGGTCGGCACCCGCATCAGCTACTTCATGGGTGCCTGTGATCAGGAACCGCCCCTAGCGGCCGGTCGCCTGTCCTACTGCGACGAGGCCGGTAACCTCGGCGTGGTGATGGAAAGCCTGGGACTGAACGACCGCGGCGTACTGCGCCTGGCCCCAAACTACTTCAACGACAGCGAGGTATTCCTGACGCGGCAGGGCATCTCCATCCGCCACGGGAACGGAAGCTGGGAGAATATCCCGAACGAGGCGATCCCCGTGACCGACTCCCGCTTTACGATCACCAACGCCGGAACCATCGAGTACGGCCTAGTGGACAAGAACGGGCTGATCTACTTCACCGTACGTACCACCTCCCGCAGGCTACTGTACACCTACGACCTGGCTACCAAGGAAGTAAACCAAATTCCCGTATCGGATCGCCAGGGGGTCACCCATATCGCCTATAACGCCCAGGACGATCACGTTTATCTGCTGATGAGCGGTGTCCAGAACATCCAACTCGTCTCGCTCGTGAACGAACAGGCCATCCCTATCCGGTCCCTCACCGAGTTCGTAGGCCGGAGCACCAGTGTCAACACCACCAAGTTTACCTACCACAGAGATAGCCTCTGGGTTAGTACAAACCAGGGGCTACTGGCCGTCGATGCCACCGATACCGACCGCGCCAAGCTCTTCGACGCCGACTCCGGCCGCCTCCCCGTAGATGCCGTCACTGACTTCGCGTTTGCCGCCGACGGTACGCTGTGGCTGACCCAGACGCAGGGCAACCGCGGGGCTATCGTGCGCTACGACGCGACTGCGGACAGCTTTGAAGAGTATGTGCTCATAAACCCCGGCAGTAGCAACAACGTCGAGGTCAAATTTCAGGATCTCGACTTCCTAAACGACGGTCGGGTCACCGCCGTAGCATCCTCCCTGTTCGGCATCATCGACCTGGACTGGCGCGGCAACGAACCCGTTTGGACCTTCGTCGACCGCGACAGCCTCGCCGCCCTCGGCCTGCCCATCACCTATACCCCCACTGAAGTGAGCCGCTATGAGAATCGGGTGTATTACCTAACTGATGATTTTTCGACGGGTAATTCCACCAATTTCGAGGTACTCATCCGGGAGGGCGATACCTGGACTGGCCGCAATGACGACCGCCCCGGCAACTACAGCTACTGGGAACTGGAGCGCTTCGAGCATTTCGAACGTGACGATCGGGGGGGTATGTATTTTTACAGTTCGGCGGACAAGAATATCAGCTACATGAGCCCGACGGAAGGGTTACGGGGGCGGCAGTTTGCTAGTCTTCCTCCGGTACGGCCCGCCGTTGACGCGGAAGGTCGTTTAGTGTACAACGACCCGATTCAGCGCGGTTGGCAGCTACTGGACTGGCCGGTGACCGCCTCCGTCAATGACGTGCCTACAACCAATACGCTGGTCGCTACCCATGGGAATACCACGGCGTTCTTTAGCCGCAATTCAGGTGAATTCATTCGTACCATCAATGGTCGTATCGTGGCTCGGGATACCCTGCCGGACCCCTCTACCTACGGCAGCTATTTCGGTTTCGGGATTGACGACGATGGGAGTGCCTGGGTGGCTGCGGACCGTCGTAGTCCTACGGGTACGATCATCAAGAAGTACGACATGACTACCCAGGAGGTCACCACCTATGACCGGGAGGAGGAGATCGGCCAGATCCGGCGGGTGCACCCCGGGCCAGGGGGTAAGATGTATGTGATAGGCGAGCGGGGGGTGATTCTGATCGATCCCGCAGCTAATGCGGGACAGGTGCATAGTCTATTGGGAACGGAAGACGCTCGCCTGCGAACCATCTATGGCGGAGTCGTCGATGCGGCCGACCGGCTGTGGATATTGACCGACTTCGTGGGTACCTACCACATCATTGAGGATTTAGCGGCTACCCCTACCATCAATACCTTCAAGATCGAAGATCTCCTTCCCTTCACCCGCCTGTACGGGTCGACCACCATGGAGATCGACGCGGAGGGCGATCTGTGGATCGAAGGGGTCAATTCCGTCTGGAAAGTCGTCGACACCTACACCGAGCCCAGCTACCGGACGGAGGGGGATAGCTACACCCTGGCGGGGCGGGTGTACCTGGACGCAAACGACAACGGCACGTACGACGAAACGGAGGGTCTCGCCAACCAATCGGTCGTAGTCACCGTCGGCGAACTGACCCGGAACGTCCTCACCAGTGCCGACGGCAGCTACGCCGTTCTGCTGGAGCGGGGGGATGCGGAGTATACCATCACCCTACCCGTGGTGGATCGCCTGATGCTGGCCGACGATCGGCAACTGGTCCAGCAGGTCGGGCGGACCGACCTCAACTACGGAGGGCTCGATTTCCGCCTCACGTACAAGAATTACCACAGCCTCTACTTCCAGACCGCCAACAAGGCCGGAGCCTGGGGCTTCGAGCGGGAGGGCTTCGAAAATACCTTTACCACGGCCGTCACGAACCTATCGCTGGATAAGCCCTTCCGTGAGCTCGCTATCGAACTGCTCTACTTTAACGAGGAGCCGGGGAGTTCCGAGTTCCCCGAAGTTAAGGAGGTCAAGATCACCCGGCTATCTCCGACCACCGGGCTCCTGCTATCGAATTACCTGACCATCAGCCCCAAAAACCATCGCTGGTCCGTGCGGGGTCTGCCCGCGTCAGCGTATACCACCTCGGACATCGAGCTGAACGAGGAGATCCGCACCGCGGACGATACCACCGCCGTGACCGTCGGCGTCGGCGAGCTGGCCGCCCGGGAAACCGTCGTCGTGGAGGTGATCTTCGACCTCTTCCCCGGCCAGTCTAACGGGACTGTCATCGTCTATACGCCCGGGCGGGTAGATAGCCCCGACGTCGACCCGGACGGAGAGGGGGCCCGCCCGCCCGGCACGGTGTTCATCTATCCCGATGAGGGCACCACCGCCAGCCCCTTCGACGACCCGAACTCCCCCTACCTCTCACCGGACGAGATCTACAGCGACCCGCCCTACCTGGACCCGGAGGATGTCTATGCCCCCTCCCCCTACAAAACCCCCATTCGCAGTTCCTACGACCCGAACGACAAATCGGTCGACGGCGGCCTGGCCAGGTTGCTCAACGAGAACGAGCTCGACGAGAAGTGGCTCAGCTACACCATCCGCTTCGAGAACGAGGGCAACTTCTCCGCCAAGGACGTCTGGGTGCTGGATACCCTGGACGAGCGGGTTCAAACCGGCTCCTTCACCCTGCTGGACGCCAGCCATGACGTACGGGCCGACTTCAGCCTGAGCGATGATTCGACGAACATCGTCCGCTTCAGCTTCGAAGACATCTACCTGCCCTTCCAGGACAGCATCAACGACGGCTACGTCCGCTTTGCCCTCCGCGTCGCTGAGGATGTTACGGTCGGCGATACGGTGAGTAACCAGGCGGCCATCTACTTCGACCAGAACCCGCCGATCATCACGAACCGGGTGCGGAATCGCTTCGTCGAGATCTCGGTGCCGGTCTTTAACCCCCGCCGGCCGGAGATCGAACTGGAGGTCTTCCCCAACCCGGCCTCGGACTGGGTAACGCTACGGAGTCCGCACGAAATGCAGGCCGTTCGTCTGCTCGATATGCAAGGCCGCCTGGTGGCTGATTACGGCCGATCGACCCGACTTCCTCTCGACCGGATACCGGATGGGGTATACCTGCTGGTCGTGCAGACGGATGCGGGCCGGGGAACGCGGCGGGTGGTGGTGCGTTAGTCCCGGACTGAAGTCCGGGGCTGGGGGCGACCCGTCCTTGCAGAACGGGACAATGCCGCAGTGTCCTGGTAAGGACACGTCTCCCCTTTCCCAAACCTTCAGGTTTGGGGGTAGCCCCCGCACCCGCGCCCCGCCGCCCCAATCTTCGGACAATCGCCCCACCCCATGAACCTTTTTCTGCCGGCCCCCTTACACCATTCCGGGCCCCGAAAATGAAGCGTTGTGCCCGCATCTAACTACTCTTTTCACGGTCCCAAACGACATGTCTAACAACCCTCCTACCCAACCTTCTACCGCCCCCCTCGGCATCGCCATCATCGGCCTCGGCGGCGCCGTCGCCACCACCGCCGTGGCCGGCTCCCTACTCATGCGCAAGGGGCTGCAGCGCCCCGTCGGCCTGCCCCTGGCCGAGTTCGACCATCTCGATCTCGCCGACTACACCAACCTGCGCTTCACGGGCTGGGACCTGTATCAGGACGACCTCTACAAAGCCGCCAGCCACCACAAGGTGCTCAACAGCGAGCAGCTGGCCGCGGTGAAGGAGGAGATGTCAGACATGTACCCCCTCTCCGCCATCCGTAAGGAGGCCTACTGCGAGGGCGTGGTGAACGGCGACGACAGCACCGAAAGCCACCGCGACCTGATCGCCACCATCCAGCAACAGATCCGTGACTTCGGCGAGGAGATCGGCGGTAACGTCGTCGTGATCAACCTGGCCAGCACCGAGTCGGCCCTCGACCTGAGCGACGAGAAGTACCAGACCATCGAAGCCTTCGAGCAAGCACTCGACGACGGCCACGACTGCGTGAGCCCCGCCATGCTCTACGCCTACGCCTGCATCACTTCGGGCACCCCCTACGGCAACTTCACCCCCAGCGTGGCCGCCGACGTGCCCGCCCTGCGCCAACTGGCCGCCATGCACAACGTACCCGTAGCCGGCAAGGACGGCAAGACCGGACAGACCTACCTCAAGACCGTCGTTGCCCCCGCCCTGCGCGCCCGCGCCCTGGAGGTCGACGGCTGGTTCAGCACCAACATCCTAGGTAACCGCGACGGCGAGGCCCTGCGCAAGCCCAAGAGCCTGCTCAACAAGATCAACACCAAGGGCGACGTGCTCACCAGCTGCCTCGGCTATGAGGTGGAGGACCACGTCGTGAAGATCAACTACTACAAGCCCCGCGGCGACAATAAGGAGGCCTGGGACAACATCGATGTCACCGGCTTCCTCGGCCACCAGATGCAGATCAAGGTCAACTTCCTCTGCAAAGACAGCATCTTGGCCGCCCCCCTGGCCCTGGAGATCGCCCGCTGCCTGGACCTGGCCCGCCGTAAGGGACGCGGTGGGGTAGCCGAGTCACTGGGCGTTTTCTTCAAGGCCCCCATGACGCCCGACGGCGGCGAGCCCAACCACAACTTCACCGAGCAGCAGATCGAACTCCTGCGCTGGCTGGAGGAACTCAACGAGCTGGAACCCGTCGAGAAAGAAGAAGCCACCTCGGTATAGTGCACGCGACCGCACGTCTGTTTTCCGAACTCCAGGACCTCAAGCGGCTCCGGCCGGCGGGCGTCCGTCATTCCCTGGCCGACGAGCTTTTCGTCAGCGCCTGGTGGGAGGTGGTGGCCGGTGCCGACTGGTCGGAAGTGGCCGATCGTACCGCTGCCGTAGCCATACTGTACGTCCTCTTTCCGGGGGTGGAGGGGAGATTCTTCACGGCTGCCCGATTGGAGGAGGACGCCATCCGCGAAGTATGCACGAATGCTTTCAACCGAACGGTAGGCGAGCGATTAGACGAGGAGACCGTTGAACGTCTACGCAAACAGCTACCCGTAATCGTAAGAACTTGGGCGGGGACGCAGGTGCAAAGTGAATCGGAAACAGATAAACTGCCCGACTGCCTGGAACGACTCCGCCAACAACCCCGCGCCGGTGCCACCCACCCCGATCACCCCCGCTTGGTGCTGACGCCGCCCGAGAGCCACGCCGACCACAGTTTGCTGACCGCCGTCTACGCCACCCTGAGTGCCGCCGGCTACGGGGCCGACCCGGGGCGGGCCTTCGTTTGCGGACTGGCCCACCACCTTCACAACGCCTTCCTGCCCGACTGCGGGTGGGCCGGTGAGCTGGCGCTGGAACCCTACCTGCAGCAGACCATCGAGAACTGTAGGGCGGCGGCACTGGAGGAGTTCGATCCGGAGGTATCTGACGGCCTGCGCGACGTACTCCGCCACCACGAGAGTATCGCCGATGCGGAGGGGAAGGCCATCAGTGCCGGCGATACCCTCGACCGGGTACTGGACGTGAAGTGGCGGGTGGCCGCCGCCGCCGTCACCGAAGCTAAGGTACTGGGTGATCTGGACTTGGTGCACCCCGGCCCCCTCAAGGATTTTCAGACCGAGCTACTCGCAACGACCGGCCTGTGGACTACCCCCTGATCAGTCCGCGCAACGGCCGGGTCCTCCAACCCGACGGTGACCACCTGCTGACCGACGGGGAGACCCGCTGGCCGGTAGTAGACGGTACTCCCTACCTCCGTGATAAGGAAGAAGTACGAAAAGAAACCGTACAGGCCCTCGAAACGGGAGACGTAGCCGCCGCCCGCCGCCACTTACTGGCCGATCAGGATCGCTTCAGCCCCACCCCGCCGCCGGAAGCCGAAAAGATCGACTACGTGGTC
>CAZKPE010000207.1:1308-7413 GCA_964554545.1 uncultured Lewinella sp. | reverse complement strand
CGGTCATAGGAGAGGGTGGCATCGGCTACCTCGATGAGAAGGAGGACGTCTTCGGGGAGGGGTTGGCCTTTACGGTTACGGTATGTTTCAGGATCGTAAATTAAAAAGTCCGGCTCCGGCTCGGAGAAGGTGGCGATAGTGAGGGGGTTCTGGACCCCATACTTATACCGGGACTGATACTTGAGAACGAAAAATACATTGATCTTATCTACGCAGTCGCGGTGGCGTTTCCCTATGGGCATCATTTCATTTAAATGGCCAAAAATCAGTTCGAGCCGGTCATTCTCCGTCAGCAGTCCGTGCTCGATGGCCGCGTGGTAGCGTTCCACCGTCCAGACGAAGGGGCGGGGGGTGGTCTGCTGTACGGTCAGCTCGGTGGTGATTTTGCCCGTAGGGGTGACAGTAGCGGTCATACGGTAAATATACGGATTCCGGTGGCCTAGCGCACCTCCAGCCCCGCCCCGAAGCCCGCCGGAGCGGCTACGAAACCGAGCTTTCCTTCCGCATCTTCCGCCATCAGGATCATCGCCTCGCTCAGCACCCCGGCCATCTTTCGGGGGGCGAGGTTGGTGACGACTACGACCTGCCGGCCGGCTAGGTCTTCCGGTGCATAGTGCTTGGCAATACCGCTGACGACACTGCGTTCCTCCCCCCGGCCGAGATCGATGGTAAGGTGAAGGAGCTTATTCGACTTTTTGATCGGCGCGGCGGTGCGGATCACGGCGGTACGTAGATCGAGTTTGGTGAAGTCGTCGAAGGTGATCTCGGGTTTGGGGGGCTGAACGGCGGCAGTGACATCGGATGAGTCTCGCGCTGGGGGCGCGGCCGCATCCGATGACCCCGCCGCATCTCGCTCCGCCAGCACTGCCGCCACTTTCTCCCGTTGGCGATTCACGATCCGCAGCAGGGTATCGTCCTTACGGTCGACGATCTTGGGAAAGAGGACGCCCGCCTTTCCGATCTCGTGGCCCGGTTCGATGAGTGCTTTCCCCTGCGCCAGGGTGTCGCGTGCCACCGCCCAGTCGCCGTTCGCCACCGGCTCCTGCCGTAGCACGTTACGGAGGCGGGCACTGATGAGGGGTACGAAGGGGTGGGCCGCCAGCGCAAGCATAGCTGCAATCTGTACGGTATCGAACATCACCCCGGCGATGCGGGGGTCGTCGGGGTCGGACTTGGCCAGCGACCAGGGGGCGGCTTCCTGCAGGTAGGTATTGCCGTAGGTGGCCAGCTCGACGAAGGTGGAGGCGGCGTCTTTGAAGCGGAAAGCGTCGAGGTGGGCGGTGAGGGTTCGCAGAAAATTTTCCAGTTGAGTTTGCACCATTCGGAGAGTCGGGTCCCTTCCCGTCTCTCGAATTCGCGCCCCATCAATTGCTTTGGGCACCGTACCCCCAAAGTATTTGTGGGTCAGGACGGTGACGCGGTTGAAGAAGTTGCCGAGTTTATCGGCCAGGTCCTTGTCGTAGTACTCGGTGAAGCCGTCCCAGGTGAAGTCGGCGTCGCTCTGCTCGGGGAGGTTGCGGAGTAGGGCCCAGCGCAGGGCATCGGCGGCGTGGGGGAAGTCGGCAAACTCCTCGATGTACTCGTGGAGCTCGATGCCCCAGCCGCGGGATTTAGAAAACTTATCCCCCTCGAAGTTGAGGAACTGGTTGGCCGGCACGTTCTTGGGTAGCACGTAGTCGCCGTGGGCCCGCAGCATGGCCGGGAAAATGAGGCAATGGAAGACGATGTTGTCCTTGCCGATGAAGTGTACGAGTTCGGTGTCGGGATTCTGCCAGTAGTCGCGCCAGTCGCGGCCGTGGTCCAGGCACCACTGCTTGGTGCTGGAAATGTAGCCGATGGGGGCGTCGAACCAGACGTAGAGGACTTTGCCCCTGGCGTCTTCGCGGGGGACGGAGATGCCCCAATCCAGGTCTCGCGTAATGGCCCGTGGCTGTAGCCCCTGATCGAGCCAGCTCATGCACTGCCCGATGACGTGCTTCTTCCAGCGGCCGGGGTCGTGCTGCTGCTCCCCGTCGACGGTGCCGCGTTGAATCCACTTCCGTAGGAAGCCTTCGTACTTCGCCAGATCGAAGTACCAGTGCTTCGTTTCCCGCAGGATAGGTTTGGTCCCGCTCAGGGTGGATACCGGGTCGATGAGTTCGGTGGGGGAGAGGTCGCTGCCGCAGTTCTCGCATTGGTCCCCGAAGGCCTCCGCGAAGCCACAACGGGGGCAGGTGCCTTTGATGTAGCGGTCGGCGAGGAACTGGTCGAACTCGGGGTCGTAGTACTGCTCGCTGGTACGGACGATGAAGTCGGTCCCCTTTTCGTCGAGGGTGCGGAAGAAGTCCTGGCTCGTCTCGTGGTGCAGCGGCGCGCTGGTGCGGTGGTAGTGGTCGAAACTGATGCCCAGGCCGGCGAAACTGGCCTTGTTGAGCTCGTGGTAGGTATCGATGATTTCCTTCGGAGAAATTCCCTCCTTCTTGGCGCGCAACGTGATGGCCGCCCCGTGCTCGTCGCTGCCGCAGACCCAGAGCACGTCCTTCCCCATGGCCCGTAGGTAGCGGGCGTAGATGTCGGCGGGCAGGTAGGCGCCAGCCAGATGCCCCAGGTGCAGGGGGCCGTTGGCGTAGGGGAGGGCGGAGGTGAGCAGGTGGGGCATGTCGGAAGGCTGGGAGGAAGGCAAAAGTAGGCAGCCCGGCGGGAAATGTTAATATGTATCTACTTTAGTTGTATCGACAACAATTAAATTAATGGCCCGTTCTATGAGTAACTAACCGGTTAGAATTAGGCTACAGAGACACTATACATACACACAATTGATGCGGCGACGAACCCGAGTTCATCGCCGCTTTT
Organism: uncultured Lewinella sp.; assembly: GCA_964554545.1. Classification (GTDB taxonomy): domain Bacteria; phylum Bacteroidota; class Bacteroidia; order Chitinophagales; family Saprospiraceae; genus Neolewinella. The sequence goes on along the minus strand of CAZKPE010000207.1, from coordinate 4,581 downwards.
TTATTCGATCACCGCCGCAAAACCCTCCCTTTCCCCGAACGCCTCGTTCCCCGGCGCCCAGCCCGCCGTGAAGCGGTAGCGGGTCGGCTCCCCGTCGGCTAGTTTCAGCCTGACGTAGTAGGTCGAGCCGATAGGTTGGTCGTCCGGCATGAATTCCCCCGTTCCGAGTACGACACCTGCGTCCGCGCTAATCGCCATTCCCAATACGTGATCCAGTTCGGCCTGCGGGCCGTGGGTGTACATCAGGAAGCGGCCGCCCCGCTCTTCGGTGTAGACGGTATCGCTGTGGAGATTTACGATGCCGGTCAGCAGTTCTTCGTCCCCCCGTAGCCCGTTCAGGATGACGGTCGAGGTGTAGGCATACGTACCGGCGTCGATTCCGATTTCCCATTTCAGGTCGAGGGTGCGACCCGCCACTTCCCAGCCGTCGTAGTCCAAGAGAAAACGGGAGCGTTCCGGCCCCTCTTCCAGTATCTCGAACCGCTCCCGCGCTACGTCGCCCAGCCGGTATACGCTGTCACCGATCATCAGGGCGATGCTGCCGGCCCCCAGGCTGTTGCCGACCTTCAGCACGTCCATGCCCCAGTCCTGCAGCTGGTGGTAGTCTTCGTCGATACCCACCCGGTCCATGACCATCTCGGGGGTGCGCTTCCCAAATATGTCGATGCTGTTGCGCTCGTCAAAGTACAGCCGGAAGCCGATGTTCTCGTTTTCCCACATGGGGCCTTCGGACTGGTACACCGGCGGCATGATCTGACCGCGGTGGTCGGGGTCGCGCTCGGCGCCCGCCAGTTCGTTCCAGCCGTCACCGTCGGTGCGGGCCATGCGGATGTTGGTGCGGGGGGTGGGCTCCGTGGTGGTTGCCTCGGGAGTTTCGCCCCCGCAGGCGGTGAGGAACAGGGCCAGGACGATGGTGGGGAGGGAGGGGTGGGTCATCTTAGGTGGTTGGGTTTTTTACTCGTCGGACGGACCAAGGTCGCTGCGCTCCCAAGGTCCGGCCGACGAGTTCCGAACCTTAGCCCGTCCGCCGAGTAACTACATAGTAGCATCCAGCAAATTCAAGGCTTCTAAATAATAGTAATCCCCATAATTGATATTGACGCTGAGCTCCGCCTTACGCGGGTTGTCGCTACCGGGCTTATTCCCGGTTTGCTGCTTGATCAGTCCGCCCACGGGGTCGTCGCGGTCGGCCAGGTAGGCGGGTTGGCTCAGGGCGTCGAGCATACGGATGGCCACTTCCCGGTACTTCTCCTCCCCCGTCACTTCGGTCATGCGGATGAAGGCGCAGGCCGCAATCGCCGCCGCGCTGGCATCTTTCTCCTCGTTGGGGATCTCCGGGGCGTCGAAGTCCCAGTAGGGTACGTCGTCTTCGGGCAGGCGACTGATGAAGTAGTCGGCGGCCTGGCGGGCCCGTTCCAGGTAGCGCTCCTCGCCCAGGTCTTCGTACATCTGCAGGAAGCCGTAGATGCCCCAGGCCTGTCCCCGCGCCCAGGCGCTTTCGTCGGCCGTGCCCTGGTGGGTGTGTTTACGCTGGATGCTGCCGTCCTCTGGGTCGTAGTCGACCACGTGGTAGCTACTGCCGTCGGGGCGGAAGTGGTGCTCGTCCGTGCGGTCGCTGTGGCTCCTTACCATGGCGAGGTAGCTGCTGTCTCCCGTCCGTTCGGCGGCGAAGGTGAAGAGGTGAAGGTTCATCATATTGTCAATGATGGTCAGGTGGCTGCCCTCGTCACGATCCCAACTGCGGATGGTGCCGGTCTTCTCGCTAAAGCGGCCGGCCCCGGTCTTGGCGGCGGTGAGCAGGGGCGGGAGGTAGCTGTCCTCGTCACCGGTCTGCTCCAGGGCATTGCCGAAACTGGAGTACATGATGAACCCGATGTCGTGGTTGCGGTCGAAGGTCTGGTTCTCCCGCAGCACCTCGGTCCACTTTTTCGCCTGTTCCAGCAGGGCGGGGTCTTTTTCGTGGGCGTAGATCTGCCAGAGGGTGCCGGGGAAGAAGCCGGTGGTCCAGTCCCGTTTGCCGACCTGCCGCCAGGTGCCGTCGTCCCAGGCGTTACGGGGCAGGCCGTCGGCGGTGTCCAGCTTCGTGGCGGCGGCCAGGTACTTGTCGTGGGCCAGGTCGAAGATTTCGTCGATGCGTTCGGTGACGGGCGGGACTTCGGGCGCGGACGCAGGTGCAGGCTCGGACCCGCAAGCGAAGAAAGAAAGGGTGATAAAGAGGGCAAGTAGACGAAGCATACGTATAATGGGTGAGTGAACCGCGAGATTCGCGACCATAAGTTAGTTTACCCCGGCCGCTAGCTAGGGGAAAAGGTAGCACTATTTTCTGTTCTGCGTACATTTGACGCACAAAATTACCAGCATGCACAATCGCTACGGCGTTCATCCCGACCATTTTCCCGCGCTCAATACCCAACAGATACGCGACGAGTTTCTCGCCACCGGACTCATGCGGGAAGGGGAGATCAAGCTCGTGCACAGCCACTACGATCGCTTCATTTTCGGAGGAGCGGTACCCGTCGCGGAAGAGCTCGCCTTAGAAAACTACCCGGATCTGAAGGCCGACTATTTCCTGGAGCGGCGGGAACTGGGCATTTTAAATTTAGGGGAGGGGGGAACGGTCACCGTCGACGGCACCGCCTATCACCTGGACCGCTTCGACTGTCTCTACGTCAGTCGCGGCAGCCGGCAGGTCAGTTTCCGGAGTGACGGCACCAGCGCCCCCGCCCGCTTCTACCTCAACTCGGCCCCGGCCCACCGGGAGTACCCGACCACCAAGTACACCCAGCAGCAGGCCAACCGCGTGGAGCTCGGTGATGAGGACCACATCAACAAGCGCGTACTCTACCAGTACATCCACGAGGACGGCATCAAAAGCTGCCAACTCGTGATGGGCTTTACCGAACTGCTGCCGGGTAACGCCTGGAACACCTTCCCGCCCCATACGCACGAGCGGCGGATGGAGGTCTATCTCTACTTCGACCTGCCGGGCGATGAGCTCGTCATGCACTTCATGGGTAAGCCCGATGAGACCCGCCACATCGCGGTGCGCAATTTCGAGGCCGTCATTTCCCCGCCCTGGAGCATCCACAGCGGGGCGGGTACTTCGGCCTACCGCTTCGTCTGGGGCATGGCCGGGGAAAATCAGGCCTTCAGCGACATGGATGCCTTCCCCCTCGACACCATCCGCTAAATCTCCCCCATGTTCGATCTTAAGAATAAACTCGCCCTAGTCACCGGCTGCAAGCGCGGAATCGGTTTCGCCATGGCCGAGGG
>CAZKPE010000207.1:0-1208 GCA_964554545.1 uncultured Lewinella sp. | reverse complement strand
TTCACCGCCAGCCTGCTGACCTTTCAGGGCGGCATCACCGTCCCCGGCTACGCGGCCTCCAAGGGGGCCATCGGCCAGCTCACCAAGGCCCTGGCTAACGAGTGGGCCGGCAGTGGCGTGCAGGTCAATGCCATCGCGCCGGGCTATATTCGTACCGACAATACCCAGGCATTGCAGGATAACCCCGAACGTTCACAGGCTATTTTAGGTCGCATTCCCGCCGGACGGTGGGGCCGCCCGGAGGATTTCAAGGGGCCGACCGTGTTCCTGGCCAGTGCGGCCGCGGACTACGTGAACGGCACCGTACTCCTAGTCGACGGCGGATGGATGGGGCGCTAAATCGGAGAGTAACCCCCCAGAGTGCCGCGGCTACCCACACCGTGGACTGTGCCGTATTCGCCTACGCCGGGGGGGAATTGCGGGTCCTGCTCGTGCGGCGGGCGGTCGATCCCTTCGCCGGCTACTGGGTGCTGCCCGGGGGAGCGATGGCGGCCGACGAAGCCCTGGAAGAGACGGCCCGCCGGGTACTGCACGAACTGGTTGGCGTATCCGATCTCTACCTGCGGCAGGTGGGTACCTACAGTGCCCCGAACCGCCATCCGGTACGCCGGGTCGTCACCACCACCTACTACGCGCTCGTGCGCCCCGAACTGCACGCCCCCGTCGCCCGCGCCTACCTGAGCGAGGCCGGCTGGCATCCCTTCCACCAGGTCCCCCAACTGGGCTTTGACCACAATATGCTGCTGAACGAGGCGCATTCCCGATTAGCATTGCACCTGCGTACGCGCCCCCTTGCCTTCGACCTGCTGGATGAATACTTCACCCTGACGGAAGCCCAGCAACTCTACGAACGCATCACCGGGGAGGAGCTGGACCGGCGAAATTTCCGGCGTAAGGTACTGGGTTACGACTTCCTGCAGGAAACCGATAAAAAGCGGAAAGGCGTAAAGGGTGGACCGGCCCTGTACCGGCTGCTGCGGGGACGGCTGCGTGAGGAGCTGCGCCAGGAGTGAGCGGCAAGAAGGGTTTACAGGAACTTAATCATCGCAAGCACGGCTGAGCGGTTGGCGTCGTCTACCTTTGCCGCCCGAACACCCAAATTTGGCTATGCGTACCTTCTTTTTCCTACTGGCCCTGGTGGCGGGCCTCATCCTACCGGCCCAGGAGCGGGTCATCCTCACCGGACTACTCGACGGAACCGGAATGGG
>CAZKPE010000206.1:0-7432 GCA_964554545.1 uncultured Lewinella sp. | reverse complement strand
ACCCCCGGGCGGCCTACACCAGCGGGCTGAACCACAACGTCTGCCTCATCGTGCCGGATTGGGATTTCGTGCTCGTTCGGATGGGGACCGACGGGAATCCGGAGGTGGGGAAACAGGTGGTGTATACGGAGGTGGTGCGGCGGTTGGCGGCGGGGGTGCTGTAAAGTTCACCGCAGAGGACAGGGAGGTATGCGCGGAGGGGGCGCGGAGGTCTACAATTCGTTGAAATAACAGGTATAAACCGAGTTACAATCGTGGATACTTCTCCCCTCTCCTCTGCGGCATCTGAGGCGGGGGACCCAGATAAAAAGCCGTGGCCGTGGGTTTAGGGCACTACTTCAACATTGATATCTCCTGCTTCAAAACAGCAAATGAAATCCGATCTTCTTCAGCCAACCGTTCTTTGGATATCAGCACGTCGACAACCTCTTCGATCAATTCTTCATGGTCTGCGAAATCGATTACGATAGCCGTCCGTTGTCCCTTACCATCGACAAGATAATTTACACCTTGAGGCGCTATTTTTGATTCCGAGGACATAATTGTTGGATTTTTCCCAGTAACAGCGATATCAAATTTTAGGACTATTTCTGCTTCCGCGCACTTAAATTATACACATCCACCCGCCGGTCCCGCAAATTGTGTACGCTGCCATGCTCGTGCAGCTCCTTGAGCAGATCGAGGTCGACGTCGGCCACCAGGATCATCTCCGTGTTCGGGGTGGCCTCGGCCTTCACGCCGTTGCTGGGAAAGGCGAAATCGCAGGGGGTGAAGACCATCGACTGGGCGTACTGGATGTCCATATTATGCACCTTGGGCAGGTTGCCGACCGAGCCGGCGATGGCCACGTAGCACTCGTTCTCGATGGCGCGGGCCTGAGCACAGTGACGGACGCGACTGTAACCATTCTGGGTGTCGGTAAGAAAGGGGACGAAGAGGATGTCCACCCCACCCTGCTCGGTAGCCAGGAGGCGGGGGAGTTCGGGGAATTCGACGTCGTAGCAGATCAGGATGCCGATGCGGCCGCAGTCGGTGTCGAAGGCGCGCAGCTCGTGGCCGCCGGTCATGCCCCAGACCTTGGCCTCGTCGGGGGTCACGTGCAGCTTGTAGAACTTCTCCACCGTCCCGTCGCGCTTACAGAGGTAGCCGACGTTGTAGAGCGTCCCGTCCTCCACCGAGGGCATGGAACCGGTGATGATGTTGATGTTGTACTGGATGGAGAACTCGCTCATTTTTTCCACCAGCGGCTCGGTGAACTCGGCCAGTTTGCGGATGGCCACCGGCTCGGCCAGGTCGTTGTAGGCCGCCATCAGGGGGGCGTTGAAGAACTCGGGGAAGAGGGCGAAGTCCGAGCGGTAGGCGGCCACGGCGTTGACGAAGTACTCCACCTGCTCGATCACCTCGTCCAGATCCCGGTAGGGCCGCATCTGCCACTGCACCAGACCGAGACGCACCACGCTTTTTTCGATGCGGGCGCGGCGGGTGGGGGCGGTGTAGAGCACGTTATTCCACATCAGCAGGGCGGCGTACTCCCGGCTTTCGTGGTCGCCCTCCAGGTAGTCCTTCATGATCTTCTTGACGTAGAAGTCGTTGGCGAACTGGAAATTCAGGACGGGGTCGTGGATGTCCTTCGACTTCACCCGCTCGATATAGGTGCGGGCCGACATCTCCTCGGCGTAGGCGTGGTACTTCGGCAACCGGCCGCCGAACATGATGCCCTCCAGGTTCAGCTCCTCGCAGAGCTCCTTGCGGTAGTCGTACATCCGCCGGCCGAGGCGGAGCCCGCGGTACTGGGGGGCTACGAATACATCCACCCCGTAGAGGATATTCCCGTCCGGGTTGTGGGTGTTGAACGTATAGTCGCCGGTAATCTGCCGGTAGGTATGGTTGTCGCCGAACTGGGCGTAGTCGACGATGATGGCCAGGGCGCAGCCCGCCAGCTGGCCGTTGATGAAAATGGCGATCTGCCCTTCGGGGAAGGCGTCGATCAGCTGCTGTATCTCCGTTTTCGACCAGGCGGCCTCGGGCAGGACGGCGTAGGCCTCCTCCATGATGCTGCGCAACTGAGCATACTCGTCGATGCTGAGGTACTTCAGCTCGATCTTTTCAATCGTGGGGGCGGACTTACGCTGGTTGACGTCTGGGGTGGCGGGGCTGGCCATATAAGATTTGCGATTTTCGGGGTACGATGTACGATGGGGGGCGTACGGAAGCCGGTATGCTAGGGGTAAAGGGAATACAACACGGTAGCGCCAACGGGGGTTGGGCGGTGGACTCAATCCGTCAGCTTCAGGGCGTAGACCGACTTATATCGGGCGGGGTCCTGCTTGAGGGCTAGCAGGTCGCCGCGGACCTGGGCGGAAAGCAGGGCGTGCAGGGGCTGCTCGACGCGGAAAAGCTGGGGGATGACGGGGCGGATGCGGTCGTCCCACTCCCGGTAGTGGCGGTCGAAATCGCCCGGGCCGATCCGTTTGCGGCAGCCGGGGCGGTCGCAGGTCAGCTCGATCTGCTCATCGAGGTTGAAGATGCCGTACTCGTCGGTGAGCTGCTCGCCGGGGGCGATGTCGCGCAGGGCCATCTCGAAGCCGTAGCCGGTGGAGATGGTGTTGCAGTCGCAGCAGTGGTTGACGTACTTGGCCAGGTCCCAGCTCACGATGCGGTTGCCGCGCTCGTCGATGTAGGAGTAGCGGTCGATCACCTTGCGCATCTCCGCCGAGTGGCCCGCGTACTGCCGGGGCGTCACTTCCAGTTCCAGGTCGTCCTTGACGTACACGATAGTCCCGGCCGGAATGAGGGCGGTGGCGAAGATACCGTAGCCGATCGTCTCGCTGACGAACTCCAGGCGGGTGTGGGGGTGGATCACGGGTTGTTGTGGTAAGGTACCGAAAGGTAGTGGTTGGGTAAGTTGGGATAGAGAAAATATTTCTGCCCTCCGTAACGAAAGCTGGTTTTTATGCTATCTTAGATTTATGAACGCCTGAATGACCGGGCACCGTAATCCAACTTGCTGACCGGAAGGGTTGGCTTCATTCATCACCTGCACCTATGCTAAGGACACTTACTTTCTCTCTCCTCCTCACCCTATTGGCCGTACTCGGCATGTCCGTGGCCGTAGTGGCCCCCGTTACCCCGACCGCGCCGGAGGCCGCCACCCTGGAAATCGCCATTGCCGAAACCGGGCTACCCGCCGGGGCCATCAGCAGCGTCGACGACCTGCTCAACCTCACGCCCCGGAAGTACCGCGAGCTGACCGGCCAGAAGCTGTCGCTCAAGGAAACGATCGCGCTGAAGGTCGCCCAGAAGAAGATCAAGAAGGAGCTTCGCAAGGGCGAAAAGCGGGAGGACATCCCCGTTTCCAAGGGGCTCTTCATCGTGCTGGCCATCTTCGTCCCCATCGCCGCCATCATCATGATGGGCATCGCCGACGACTGGTCCGGCAATCGCTGGTGGATCGCCCTGATCCTCTACGCCCTTTGCTACATCCCGGGACTGATCTATACCCTAACGAAGCTTAACGACTTCACCTACAACGACTAGCGGGCATCCCGTTCGCCGATCTACCCGAGGAGTGGTTTGGATGAAGGTCCAGGCCACTCCTTTTTATTTTCGCCCCATGCGCCGAAGCATTCACTACGTCTGGTTAGCGGCCCTGCTGCTCACCCCCTTCGCCCTCTGGGCCCTGCCCGCCGACTTCTTCAACGACGGCAACGGACTGAGCTGCCCCTCCCAGTCCCTGCTGGGCCTGGAGTGCCTGGGCTGCGGGATGACGCGGGCCGTGATGCACCTCCACCATTTCGACTTCACGGAAGCGATCTTTTACAATACCGGGGTCGTGGTGATTTATCCCTTTTTGATCTGGCTGTGGCAGCGGTGGGTACGGGCGGAGGTGCGGTGGTTGCGGCGCTGAGGGGGAAAGGGGGCGGCGGAGCGCAGGTGCAACGTGGACAAAATTTTAACGATTTTTATTGCCCGAAATGGAAAACTAACCAATCATTTTGCTAGGTTAGTCGCCTACTACAAGCAGTTTATTGCGCTACTTGATGTATTTACAGGAGTAAATGCTAAATGCGACCTTCCTATGCACTCACTATACTCACCGGCCCGTGCGACGCTATGCCTGGCCCTGCTCCTCAGCGGCATACCCCTTGCCGCTCAGATCACCCTCACCGGTCAGGTGCTGGAGTCGGAGGATAACCTGCCCGTCATCGGCGCCACCGTCCTGGTGCGGGGTGCCGCGGTAAGCAGCGGAACGGTAACCGACGTGGATGGCAACTACCGCATCACGGTCCCCTCCGCGGAGGCCGTACTGGTCTTCACCTACATCGGTTACGAGCGACAGGAAATCGAGGTGGGCAGTCGCCGGGAAATCGACGTGATCCTCTCCCCCGCCGTCTCCCAGCTGGACGAGATCGTGGTGGTCGGCTACGGAACGGTACGTAAGAGCGACCTGACCGGCTCGGTGGGCTCCATTGATGGCGACGAGCTCAATACCGTAGCCCAGACCTCCATCGATCAGGCCCTGCAGGGGCGGGTGGCCGGGGTGCGGATAACCCAGACGGACGCCGAGCCGGGGGGTGGCTTTTCGGTGCGCATCCGGGGAACGAACTCCATCACGGCCGGTAACGAGCCCCTCTACGTCATAGATGGCCTCCCCGGCACCAATCCCCTCAACTCCCTCAACCCCTCCGACATTAAGTCGATCGAGGTACTGAAGGACGCTTCGGCAACGGCCATCTACGGGGCCCGCGGCTCCAACGGCGTCATCATCATCACCACCAAGCAGGGGGAGAAGGGGGCACCGCTGAAGGTGAATTACAACGTTTCCGGCGGCATCCAGCAGGCCAGCCGGACCCTGGACATGATGAATGCTCAGGAGTATATGAGCTTCTACAACGCCGTATTCGAGGATCGCGGTCGGGATGCCCCCTTTAGCCCCGCCGACATCGCCGCGATCGGGGAGGGCACCGACTGGCAGGAGGAGGTCCTCCGCACCGCCGGCGTACAGGATCACCGGCTGTCCTTCACCGGCGGGTCGGCCCAGACGCAGTACTACCTCTCGCTCGGCTTCTTCGACCAGGAGGGGATCATCCTGGGCGGGGGCTTTCGGCGGTTTTCGGGGCGCATCAACCTGGTGCACAGCATCACGGATAAATTCAGCGCGGGCGTAAACTTCAACAACAGTATCGAGAACAAGCAGACGGCCCGGGTCGGACTGGGCGTCAACGCCGGGGCCGGGGTGATCGGGGCGGCCCTGCAGCTCCCCCCGACCGACCCGGTATTCAACGAGAGCGGCAACTACGCCTTCAGTCTGCAGGACCTGAGCAACCCCGTCGGCCAGGCCGAAACGATCGAGGACAACGACCAGATCACCCGGCTGTTCGGCAACGCCTACCTGAGCTATGACTTCCTGGATAACCTGAACAGCCGGCTGAACCTCGGTTTCAGCCGGCGCAACGTGGAGGGGGACTTCTTCTTCGACACCCAGACCCTGATCGGGCTGCTCAACCAGGGGCAGGCCAGCCGGAGCTTCAACAACAATAGCGATTACCTGATCGAGTTCACGACTCAGTACGACCCGAACTTCGGGGACGATCACCGGCTGTCGCTGCTCGGTGGATTCGGCTACCAGGAGTTCGTCAACACCAGCTTTTCGGCCTCCTCCCGTAACTTCTCCAGCACCTCATTTGGATCGAACAACCTAGGGGCGGGGGAAGCCTCCCAGAACCTGGTGAACTCCAATAAACAGGACAATACGATCGTGTCCGGCTTCGCACGACTGAATTACAACATCCTGGACCGCTACCTCATTACCGGCACCTTCCGGGCCGACGGCTCCTCCCGCTTCGGAGTGAACAACCGGGTGGCTTACTTCCCCTCCGGTGCCCTGGCCTGGCGTATCTCCAACGAACCCTTCTTCCCCACCGGCACGATCGAAAACCTGAAACTACGGGCCAGTTTCGGCATCAGCGGCAACCAGGAGATCGGCAACGGGCAGTCGCAGATCCTGCTGGGCCGGGGGCCGGTGGCGGTGCTGGACGGCGTAGACCTGGAATCCATCGCCCCCGTACAGCTGGCGAACCCGGACCTGAAGTGGGAAACCACCCAGTCCTTTAACGTCGGCCTGGACGTCACCCTGCTGAATGGCCGCATCAGTGGCTCAGTGGACTACTTCGTCAACCAGACCCGCGACCTGCTGCTCGCCCTGCCCGTGCCCACCACCACCGGCTTCAGCAGCTCTCTGCAGAACGTGGGCGATACCGAAAACCGGGGCTTCGAGTTCAGCCTGACCTCACGCAACATTACCCGGGCGCTGACCTGGACGACCAGTTTCAACTTTTCCACGCTGACGAACGAGGTGATCAGCCTCGGCGAGCTACCCCGTATCCTGCAGGGCGGCATCCGCTTCCTGAACAACTTCACCCTGCTGGAGCCCGGCGTACCGATGAACGCCTACTACGGCTACCAGTACGAGGGCGTCTTTCAGTCGGACCGGGACATCGAGACCTCCCCCACCCAGGCTAATGCCTACGTCGGGGGGCGGAAGTTCCGCGACATCGACGGCGACGGGGCCATCACCCCGGATGACCGGACCGTGCTCGGCGATCCCTTTCCCGACCTGACGCTGGGACTGAATAACGTCTTCGAGTACGGGCGCTTTTCCCTGGAGTTCTTCTTCGAAGGGCGCTTCGGTCACGAACTGGCCAACGTCACCAATATCGATTCGGAGAACCCCATCGACGACCTGCGCAACCGCCAGCGCTACGTCCTGGACCGGTGGACGCCGACGAACACCGACACCGACGTGCCCTCCTTCGTCCGGCCCTCCCGCCCCTTCGACTTCAACAGCCGGGTAGTGGAGGATGCCTCTTTCGTGCGGCTCCGCAATTTCCGCCTGGCCTACGCCATTCCGGGGCTGGACAACCGCAAGATTTCGGCCATTACCGTCTATCTGGCGGGGCAGAACCTGATCACCATTACGGACTACAGCGGCTATAACCCCGACATCAACGTATTCGGATCCTCCAATACGGTGATCGACTACGCCGCCTACCCGCTGGCCCGCACCTACTCCATCGGGATTGACGTAACCCTATAAATCCATACCGATGAATCGCTTATTGCTTCTTATTACCGTTTGGGTATGCCTGTTTTCCTGCGAGGACCTGCTGGAAGAAAATACCTATACGGTACTGCAGCCTTCCGATTTTTTCAATACCCTGGAGGACGCCGAGATCACGCTGCACTCGGTATACGGGGAACTGCGGCACAGCAACATCACCCGCAATGCCGTCACCCTACAGGAAGTGTGTACCGACATTGCCCTGGAGCGCAGCGGCGGCATCTTCACCTTTAACGAGCCCATCGAGGAGTTTGTCTGGACCAGTACCCACCAGTGGCTGCAGGACGAGTGGGAGCGGGGGTACCGGGGCAT
>CAZKPE010000205.1:0-7457 GCA_964554545.1 uncultured Lewinella sp. | reverse complement strand
TTTAGTTGGACCTGTATCATCCCTACGCGCTATTGAGCGAATCCCCAAAAAACTAAGTACGTATCTGCCTGTTTTCATCCAATGGCAACCGTACTATACAAAGAGCGACAGCGCTACCAGGATTGGTTGGTGATCGCGATGCTGGTGGTGGCGATCGCGGCCCTGGTCTTCTCCGGCCTGTCTATATTCTGGCGGGACGACGTCACCTGGGTTTACAGCGTGGTGTCCATCCTTTCGGGGATCGGGCTGGGGTATGCGATCTACTGGCTGCGTTCGCTGCGGGGCAAGTTGGTGGTGACGGACAAGAAGATCAAGTTTAAGCTGCGGGGGCCACTGTCGACTTCTAAGAAAGTGGCGTGGACGGACATCAAGTCCTGCACGGTCGTCAGGGTGCCTGAAATTATCCGCTGGGACCGGCCCAAAGTGACCATCTCCGACGAAAAAATGTATTCCCTCAACGGGCGGCGGGGCCTCATGATCGAGACCGTCGACGGCGGCAGCTACTTCATCGGCTGCCAGAACCTGGATGAGCTGCGGGCGGCGCTGAACGATCAGGAAGATATTTGGGAGATCGTAACGGATACTTCTCCTTAAGTTCGAGACTCAATTTCCCGACATGACCGTATTGAATAAGTTGAAGTGGGTGGTGGGCATCGCCCTCATATTCTTTTTGATCCTGATGACGAATCTGGTGGACCGCCAGAACTTCACCGTGGTCCGGGAATCCATCGAGACCATTTACGCCGATCGCCTGATCGCCCAGGACATCCTGTACGACCTCTCCGGGGTGATCTGGGAGAAACAACTCTTTCAGCAGCGGGGGGGCCGCGATTCCGTTGAAGCCCAACGCCTGCATACCCGCATAGAGGAGGAACTGAACCGCTTCGCTACCACCAAACTCACGGATCGGGAGGCCCGCATCTTCGACAATCTGCAGCGGAGCCTTGGCGAGATGACCGCCACTGTGACTCCGGGGGCTGCGGTCTACAACCGGGTTCGGGAAGATATGGGAGCCCTGGTCGACATTCAGCTTCAGGAGGGCCGGCGGCAGCTCCACGCCAGCAAGAAAGCCATCGGCTCGGCCGACCTCTTCACCCAATTGGAGGTCGGGGTGCTGATCGTGCTGGCCATCGCGGTACAGATCATTGTGATCGCGGCACCGAAGTCGGGGGGGAACGTCGAAGAATCGGAATGAGCTTGCACCTGCGCCCGCGCCCGGAGAAATTAAGCCTCGGTTGCGGGAGAACTTATCTGGTCCGGACTATTCGTCCGCCGGGCATACCAGCGGGTCAGACCGATCAGGCAGAGGAGGCCGATGAGGAAGCCGCCCAGCACGTCGGTGAACCAGTGCGCACCGAGGTACATGCGTGAGAAGCCGACCCCGAAGATCAGCAACAGGCCGAAGCCGGCGACACTCCAGCGCAGCCAGGTCCATACCCACCGCAGCCGGTACATCAGGTAGACCAGGAAGCCGAAGAAGGTGACGTAGAAGGTGACGTGGCCACTTGGAAAGCTTTGAAACTGCGCCTCCGTGAACACCTCGATGAGGTCGGCGGTAGGGCGGGGGCGGTCGATGAGCAGTTTGATCACGTAAATCACCACCCCCGAGAGCAGGGTCAAGGTCGTGAAAAGCGCTTCGCGCCGCGCGCCGAGGCCAAGAAAGACCAAACTACAGATCAGGGGAAGCAAACCGGGGACGTAACCGTTCCCGAACCAGCTGATGAAGTGCATGGAGGCGTCGAGCCACGGACTGCGATCCTCCTGCACCTCCCGGGATAACTCCACGTCCAGCACCTCCGGGGGCAGGATAAGTACGAGGAGGGAAAGCAGCGCAAAACCGCCGATCAGTAAGAGGGTCAGGTACCGCAGGATACGCTCGTCGCGCCGCACGAAGGTCAGGAAGCGGCGGAGGTAGTCCAGGGCAATATCGTAATAGCGCAATGGGCAGGTTTAGGGGGTGAAAGAAGAATCAAAGGGGGCGGGTTCCGGCCAGCGGTCGATCATCAGCGTACGGTGGGGGAAGGGAATCAGAATGCCGGCTTGCTCAAAACGCTCCTTTACCGTTTCCAGTACATCGCAGCGCAGATCGTAGGCGTCCGGGAAGTTGGCCGTCCAGGCCCAGGCCCGAATGGTTACCGAAGAGTCGTTGAAGCGGGTCAGCGCGGTACGTACCCGGGGGCGGCCCGCCCGCTCCTGGGCCACGGAGCGGTTGTCGATACACAGCGGGTGCTGCTCGCATACCTGCCGCAGTACATCCCTGGCCAGAGAGACATCGCTGGAGTAGGAGATATCCACCTCGATGCGCTCGCAGCAGCGGGGGTCGCCGAGGTCGTAGTTGATGAGTTTTTCCTTATTGATGATGGCGTTGGGAATGACGATCATCTTGTTGTCGAAGTTGCGGATCACCGTGTGGCGCAGGGTGATGTCCACTACAGTGCCGACCATCGTATTCGTGACCTCGATGACGTCGCCGATCTTGAAGGGCTTGAAGGAAATGATGAAGACGCCTCCGGCCAGGTTCGATAGCGCTTCCTGTGAGGCCACCCCCGCAATGAGGGCAAGTACGCCGGCACCCCCCAGGGCGGTCTGGGCAATGCCCCGCAGGGAGGGAAAGGCCAGGGTGGCGAAGAGCGCGCCGACCACGTAGACCGTGGCGATGGCGACGTAGCGGAGGAACTTCAGGTTGGTCGGGTCGTTGCGGTGGGCGATCCGGCGGGCGATATTTCGTTGGAACCAAAGATTAGTTACCGTAGCGGCCACGATGGTCGCAATGGCCACCACCCCCAGGTAGGCTGCCAGCTTGAAGTTACCCACGGCCCGTGAGTAACTGTCTTCTTCAATAAAGAGGAAACTCAGCGCGAGCAGGCCCAGTACCAACCATAAGGCGTTAAACACCCCCCGCAGCAACTCCAGGGAGCGGGGAGCCTGCCCGGGAAATTTCACTTGCGCCCTGGTCGTGAGCCAGACGTAAAGCCGCCGCGTGACGAAGCGCAGAACGACCATTAGCGTGAGGACCACCGCCGCATAGATCAGGTGCGGCCGGTAGGAGAGGAAAAATTCGCTCATGTCGATGAAGATTGGTAGGTATAAACCCAATATGCATTCTTACTGTTCAGAACGGAAAGAACCACAATGCCAGCGACCGCCGATAACGAATGGTTAGAAACCATCGAACGACATGGCACCTTTTTCGAGCGACGGGGGATGACGCCCATGGAGGCCCGGGTATTCGCCCTGCTTCTATTGTCCGACCCCCCCCACCTGGACTTTTATACGATTCAGGACAGGCTGGGTGCGAGTAAGAGTGCCATCAGCAACGCCCTTAACCGGTTGCTTGAAGCAGACCGGATCGACTACCTGACCAAGCCGGGCGATCGCAAGCGTTATTTCGGCGTCAATCCCATGGGTTGGTTGGAACGGATGAAGACGGAGATTGACTCCGTAGCGCCCTTCGTGGACCGCATGGATCAGATCTTGCACCGTCGCGCCGGGATGGGCACCCCGGAGTTTAATGAACAGCTCCGCTACGTCCGCAGCTTCTTCGCCTTCATGGCCGAAGAGTTTCCCAAGCTAATGGCCGAGTGGGAACGGCGGAATAACCGCTAATCACCTGAATACAGCGCAATGGCGACCAGCAACGATCCGATCTGGCAGATCAAATTTTACGGCACCCGGGGCTCTACGCCCGTCTGCGAGCGGGGCTTCCAGCACTACGGGGGCAACACCAGTTGTATCTACGTCGATTTACTGACCAACGATCGCAGTCAGGCCTGCATCATTTTCGATGCCGGCACGGGCATTCGGCGGCTGGGGAAGGAACTCGGTAATGGCACGTTGCCCGAGGTCAGGGATATCTTCATCCTGCTGACCCACTTTCACTGGGATCATATTCAGGGGCTACCGTTCTTCGACCCCATATACAACCCGAAGCAGCGCATCAGTCTGTTTTCGCCCCACCAGGATATGAGTCACGCCCAACTGCGGAAGATTTTTGAGGTACAGATGCAGCAGGAGTACTTCCCGGTGCAGCTCGACCGGGCCGGGGCGACCTTCGATTTCCTGACCCGTACGACCCAGACCGCTGCCCTGAGCGCCGACGGTGACATTCGGCTGACCTCCCGCCTTCACCAGCACCCCGGTGGCGCATTCAGCTTCCGGCTCGAAAGTCAGGGAAGATCCATCGTACTGTGTACCGACCTGGAGCACGGACAAGCCATCGACGAGGAGGTCGTCGACTTCTGCAGGGGGGCGGACCTGCTGATTCACGATGCCCAGTACACCGATGAGGAGTTACGCAACCACCGGGGTTGGGGCCACAGCAGCTACGCCCAGGCACTCACGGTGGCGGAGCGGGCCGGGGTAGGGCAGTTACTCCTCACCCACCACGACCCCGATCACGATGACGACTTTCTGTCCCGACGGGAAAACGAATGCCGGCAACGTTTCCCGAACAGTAGCATGGCCCGCGATGGTATGGAGGTGTTCATCTAGGGGGCGGGGACGCAGGTGGAGCGAAAATACGGTAATTTAGTTCTCTAAAAAAAGAACTAAAAGAACCGATCTGTGTTATCTTACAAATCGAATTCCTATGCGCTATCTTCTTCCCGCCGCTCTTTTTCTGCTTCTCCTCGCTTCCTGCGCAAGTCGCCAGCCGAATACGAGCGGACAGCAGTCGCCCTTCGATTCCGCCGCCGACCGCGAGGAACTGGTCAAACACAGCTGGACGGTAACCACGCTCTACGGGCAGGATCTGACTGCCCCCGCAGACCGTGATCTGCCCTACCTGACCTTTACCGAAGACGGCAAGGTACAGGGCCACACGGGTTGTAATCCCATCAATGGCACCTACACGCTCGAAGAGGGCTTACGCATTCGTTTTGAGGGCCTGGCTTCCGGGCTTGCCTTTTGCGAAGATGTAGCCTACGAGTCTGACTTCCTGGAGGTACTCAATGCGACCGATAATTACACCCTCAACAACGGTAGTCTCAGCCTCAACAAAGCCCGAATGGCCCCCATGGCTGTCTTACGGGCGCAGTAGACCCGGAAACCTTCTGGGGGTATACCCCTCATTGCCCAAACTTCTCTAGCATGCCCATGTCCGCTACCAGTATACGACCATCGCTAGCTCTCCTGCTCTGTGTAAGCATTGCTCTATGTCTACCCCCCTCATCGCTTCGGGCTCAGGACACTACCAGCTACCTGACGGCCAAAGGGAGTGAGCCGAAAAACTTTGACTGGATGCAGGGCTTTCCGCCCACACCGGACCGGCGTCTTAATCTGGCTGATGGCTCCTTCTTCGAATTCCCCGCCCTGCGCTGGAGCGTGGTTCACATGCGGGAGCTCCTGCCTACCGTAGGAGTCAGCCGGGGCTTAGGCAACCCCCGTCCGCTGAGTTATCGACTGAACGCCGCCGCCATCGATAGCCTTACCTTCCTCCCCTGGGGGCGGCAACGGCAGCCTATGAGCTGGGCCGCCTCTCTGTGGGAAAACTACACCGACGGTATCATCATTCTCCACCGGGGGGAGGTGGTCTACGAGCGTTACTTCGCAGAGCTCGGGGAGGATCGGGTACACGCCGTAATGTCATTGACGAAGTCGTTCACCGGTACCCTGGCATCCATACTTGCCGCGGAGGGGCAACTGGATCCTGACAAACCGGTCGTGGATTACGTGCCCGAACTAGCCGGCTCGGCTTACGGAGATGCTACCGTGCGTCAGGTAATGGACATGACCACCGCGCTTCGGTACAGCGAAAATTACGCCGATCCGGAGGCTGACGTATGGAAATTTTCCGCCGCCGGCAACCCCCTGCCCAAGCCCGCCGACTACGACGGGCCGGAAGGTTACTACGCGTATCTTGAAACCGTAGAGAAAAAGGGGACGCACGGGACGGTGTTTGGCTACAAGACCGTCAACGCCGATGCGCTCGGGTGGATTATCTCCCGCGCTTCGGGCAAATCCGTAGCCGCCCTGCTGGCCGAAAAGGTTTGGAGTCGTATCGGGGCCGAACAGGAGGCCTACTACCAGGTCGATGGACTCGGCACCCCCTTTGCCGGTGGGGGGCTCAGTGCCGGCCTCCGCGACCTGGCCCGTTTTGGGGAGCTCATTCGCAACCACGGTACACTCCCCGATGGGGAACGCCTCTTTCCGGCGGCAGCCGTTACGGATATCGAACGGGGCGGCAGTCGCGAGGCCTTCGCCAAATCCGATCATCCCGGTCTGGCGGGCTGGTCATATCGCAATATGTGGTGGATCACCGAGAACGAAAACGGTGCCTACGCCGCCCGTGGCGTTCACGGACAGACCATATACATCGATCCTGCCGCCGAGATGGTCATCGTCCGATTGGCTTCCCATCCCGTAGCCGCTAACTCCGCCAACGACGCTACCTCGCTGCCCGCTTACCAAGCGGTGGCGGATTACCTTATGAGTCGCTAACTAACTACCCATCAACTATGACATTTTCTCAGTTATTCGACCTCGGCGGCAAGACCGCCATCGTCACCGGGGGCGCCAACGGTATCGGCAGGGCAACCGCCCTTCTGCTTGCCCGGGCCGGGGCCAACGTGGTCATCGGTGATCTCAGGCCGGAGGAAGCGGAAGGGGTTGCCGAGGAGGCGCGCTCGCTTGGCGTGGGTGCCGCCGCCATTGCCTGCAACGTGCTCCAGGATGAGGACTTGGTGAAGCTGGTAATGACTACCGTTCGGCAGTTCGGCGGGGTACATATCCTTATCAATAATGCCGGAGGTGGGGGCGGCGGCCAGGAAGATCCGTTCAGCATATCCGTCGATGATTTCCGGCGGGATTTTGAGCTCAATGTGTTCAGTACGTGGCGACTTTGTCAACTGTGCGTTCCCCACATGAAGGAAGCCGGGTATGGCTCGATCGTGTTCACTACCTCCATGTCGAGTATTAACCGCAGCCCGAACATGAGCGGCTACGCCGCCTCCAAGGCGGCCGTCAACCATATGGTAGCTAATCTGGCGCATGATTTCGGCCCGGAAGTCCGGGTGAACGCGGTGGGGCCGGGGGCAACGCGCACCGCCGCCCTGGAATCGGTGCTGACGCCGCAGATCGAACAACGGATGCTAGCCCATACTCCCATTAAACGACTCGGGAAAGCCGACGACATAGCCGGGGCGATGCTGTACTTCGCTTCTCCTATCTCGGAATGGGTGAGTGGACAAACGCTGTTCGTGAACGGTGGGGGGGTGCAGACGCTGGATTGAATTCGGTTTAACGCTTGCACCTGCGTCCCCGCCCTCCAGCGTGGGCTTCATGTCCGTTCGTTCGGTGTACCTCGGTTATCTTAATGATATGGCCCGGTGAAATGTGCAGTTCGCAGTACCTTATGGGTTGCTCCCCCGATACAACCGGAATGGGCGATCACTGGTGAGCCTATACTTCGCGCGGTCATCAGATGTGAAAATTTGGCGCCGCTATTTTTTCGTCCGGGT
>CAZKPE010000204.1:0-7523 GCA_964554545.1 uncultured Lewinella sp. | reverse complement strand
CTGGGGCAGGAATCGGCCGGTGGGGGCTCCACGATCACCCAGCAGCTGGCAAAATTGTTGTTCACCGGCACGGCCAGTAACAACCTACTCGAACGCGTCATTCAGAAACTCAAGGAATGGATCATCGCCGTTCGCCTGGAACGCAAGTATACCAAGGAGGAGATCATCGCGATGTACCTCAACCGCTACGACTTCATCAACGGGGCCCAGGGCATCCGGGCGGCGGCAGAGAACTACTTCGACGGCAAGCGCCCCCACGAACTGAACGTGGAAGAGGCCGCCCTGCTGATCGGCATGCTGAAGAACGCCAGCCTCTATAACCCGCTGCGTTTTCCCGAGCGGGCCGAAGACCGTCGCAACCAGGTGCTGGCCCAGATGCTGCGCAACAACCGCATCACCCGCCCGGAGTTCGACAGCCTGAAGGTGCTGCCGCTGAACATCAAGTTCACCCGCCAGCAGCATGACGACGGACTGGCCCCCTACTTCCGCATGACGCTGGCCGAAGAAGCGAAGCGCATCCTGTCCAAAGAACCTTACCTGAAGCCCGACGGCACCGCCTACGATATCTACCGCGACGGGCTGACCTTCCATACCACCATTAACCCCGAGATGCAGCGCCACGCCGAGGAGCAGGCGCGGGTGCACATGAGCAAGCTGCAGGATCAGTTCTTCACTCACTGGAAGGGCCGGGACCCCTGGACATTCACCAACCCCTATTCCGAATCCGAAGTCCGGGTGGAGCGACGGTTGGAGAGTCTCCAGAAAGCCATCCGTAACAGCGACCGCTACCAGGCCTACCGACGGGAAATCCTGGTTCCCGTCATCCGGGATATTACGGCGCAGCGCGATTTCCGTTTTTCTCGTGATGATCGGGAGATCGACCGCATGGTTCGGGAAGCGGATAGCCCGGGTGTACTCACCGATGCCGTGAGCCGGAACCTGATCTCGAATGAGTTCGCCGCCGGCCACCGGGAGGTGATGCAAATGGAGGAGTTCGCCGAACTGCGGGACGCCTACGCGGAGTTGCAGCGGCGAGTTAAGAAAGGCTTCGATACCGAAACCGAAATGCGCGTGTTCACCTACGACAACGAGCGCATGGAGACGGACACGCTGATGACCCCGCTCGACAGCATCCGCTACCACAAAATGATCCTTCAGATCGGCTCGATGTCGGTGGAACCCAGCACGGGCTACGTCCGCACCTGGGTCGGCGGCAGCAACTTCAAGTGGTTTCAGTACGACCACGTGACCACCCCCCGCCAGGTCGGCTCCACCTTCAAGCCCTTCGTCTACGCGGCCAGTATCGACCTGCGCGGCATCACCCCCTGCCTGCGCGTACTCGATCAGCCAACCACGATCGGACCGGGCGACGGTAGTTTCACCCTACTCAAACCCTGGACGCCGCGCAATTCGAACGGAACGTATACTTATGAGGACTACACGCTGTATCAGGGGCTAAAGAACAGCGTCAACACCATCTCGGCCTACCTGATGAAGGAACTGGCCTCGACGGAGCCGGTCCGCAATATGGTCGCTAATATGGGTATTCCGAAGAGCCAGATTCCCGATGCACCTTCTATCGCCCTGGGATCGGTGGATATGTCCGTGCGCCAGCTCACCGGTGCCTACACCACCTTCGGGAACAACGGCGTTTTCGTCCGCCCCGTCTACCTCACCCGCATCGAAGATCGTACCGGGCAGGTGATCTATGAGCACATTCCCGAAACGCGGCCGGCCATCAGCCCCCAGGCCAACTACGTGATGGTCAACATGCTTTCGAAAGCATCGGTAGGCAACCTGGGCGGCGTGAAGGGCCCGAAGGGGGGTAAGACCGGAACGACCAACGACCAGACCGACGGCTGGTATATGGGGCTGACCCCCGAACTGATCGTCGGTACCTGGGTCGGGGGCGATGAGCGCTGGATCCGCTTCCGCAGCCTGGCCCTGGGCGCGGGATCCAATATGGCCAAGCCGTTCTTCCGTCGCTTCGTGCGGGCCGCCCAGGAAGATGAGGAGGTGGGCTGGAATTTCGAGCGGGACTGGACCAAGCCCCCCGGTAAGCTAGGTATCGAGATAAACTGCGATGCCTACGAGGATGGGAACGGGGATATGTTTAACGAGGACAGCCCCTTTTCCAACGACGCCTTCGGGAACAGCCCGGACTTTTGACCATCCTGCACGTGGCGGCCTGGTGGCCCAACCGGGTGCATCCGACCCACGGTAACTTCGTGGAAAAACACGTTCGCCTGATCGCTAAGGCGCACGATTGCACGGTGGTGGCCGTTCAGGAAGACCCGGAACTGGAACCTCATGCCATTGATCCGCAAATCTCCGAACGCGACGGGTTTCGGACTGTCCTGGTCTATTACGGCAAGCCGGGTGGCCTACCCGCTCCCTTCCAACTCACCACCCGCGTCCGCGCCTACCTTCGCGCCGTACGTCTGGCCCGGAAACACCTGCCCATACCCGACCTGGTGCATGGCCACATCGTGGTGGACGGTGGCATCGTCGCCGCCTGGCTGGGTAGGTACTGGCGGCGGCCGGTTGTCATCAGTGAGCACCATCACGTTTATCAATTCAAGCGGGCATTGCCGCCTCTGCGAGCAGGGCTTGCCCGCTGGGCTTGTCGCAGTGCGCGGCGCATTCTGCCAGTGTCGCAACATCTCGGGAACTGCATGCGGAATCGAAACCGTTTGGAGGGGCAGTATACCGTGGTGAGCAATGTTGTTAATGACCGACTGTTCCATCCCTACGCGATCCGGCCGGAAGCCCCCCCCTCCCTGCGGGTGCTACACGTTTCAAACTTTGTAGAACCGCACAAAAACGTCCCCGGCATCCTGCGCACCGCCGCCCGACTGCACCGGTCTCATCCCGGAGCTTTTCGGTGGACCCTAGCCGGGGATGGCGATCACACGTGGTTGCGCCGGGAAGTAGAGAAGGTACAGCTCCCCGATGAAATCATCCAGATAAGCGGACCGCACACGGAAGCGGAAGTGGCCGCCCTGATGCAAACCCACCAGGCCTTCGTTCTTTTCAGCCGCACGGAGAACCAACCCGTCGTACTACTGGAAGCACAGTGCACGGGCCTGCCCTGCGTTGCCACTCGGGTGGGAGGAATCGACGGCGTAATTGACGATCCCGCAAAGGGGCTTTTGGTATTATCAGAAGATGAAGACGGGTTGCGGCAGGCCCTGCTTGATCTGCTAATGGGCTACGCAAGCTATAACCGCAAGCGGATCGCCGAACGCGCCCGTACGCGATACGGGGAATCCGCGGTGCTACGGCAACTCGATAGCGTATACCGGGCGGTAATGGATATTGCATGACGGCCGCCCCACACTTCAGCGTTATCATCACCGCCTACGAGCGTCCTGAACTGCTGCGGCGGGCGTTGGAGAGCGTGCTAAAACAAACGTTCCCGAACTTCGAGGTGATCGTAGTCGATGACGGGTCAAGGCAAGCTTTGGAAGGTGTGGTCGCCCACTACCGCAGTGACCAGCGGGTAAGCTATTTGCGCATTGAGAACGGGGGGCCGGGGCGGGCGCGCCGCCTGGGGTGCGAGTCCGCCCGCGGCAACTGGCTCTGCTTTCTGGATGACGATGACCGCTACCTGAGGCATCATTTAGGCTGTCTGTATCCGCATACGGAAGGGTTTAACGGACTGCTTACCACCCGGATGCGGGGGGAGCTGCCGGACGGTGGAACTATTCGGGTCCCGATACCCGACCCCCTGGCCCTGCGTACCTACTGGGATCGTCCGTTCGGCCTGCCGACCTTCGCCGTTCCCCGGCGGGTAGCTACGGTTTGCCCGAGTAGCGATCACCGCGTCATTGAAGATTTCGAATGGCTCTGTCGCCTACTCGCCCGTTACCCGGTGCGTGTGATCCAGGAGGAAACTGTCGCATATTCCGTGCACGACGGTAACCGGACCAGCCAACTGGTAGAGCGGAAAGATCTGGTCCATAGAGAGGCCGTAGTCCGGGAGCTCTACCGGCTTCCCGAGGTCAACCGACAGATTTCGTCGGGGCAGTACCGTCGCCAGCTCCTACACCAGCGTATGCATTGGGTCCGGCAGGCCGCTCGGCAAGGCTTCATTTTGCGGGCAGCGCGTGAGCTTCCCTCCGTGCTCGCGATCCGTGACACGGGCGAAGTGAAGGAATGGGCGCGGACGATCTGGGCACTGGTAGCCGAGCCGATAAACAACCCGATTTTCCGGCGCAGACTGCGCAAGGATGTGGGGTACCGGTTCAATCGCCTACGACTGCGAATGCTGCTGCCCCTTTATCGCTACCAGCTGGGCCGAAAGCAGTTTCTGCCACGGGATGCTTACCTGATCGCCGCTACCCCCCGCAGTGGAAGTACCTGGCTGATGGAGATGCTGGCCCAGCTTCCCGGTATGGTGGTCAACTATGAGCCCTTTGGTCCGGACCGGCCCGGATTTCAGGAAGTCGGCCGACTGGGGATAGTGCCCGTCGTTAATTCGCATACGCTCACACCTGCGCTCCGTCGCCATATCGAACGAATCCTTCAGTTTGACCACCCGTCTGAATGGACCGGCCAACGGCTCACACCAGCCACCGTACGCAAGGCCAGCCGCGTACTCATCAAATGCGTACGCGCGAATCAGGCGCTGCGGTGGATAGTGGATACCTTCGCCTTCACCCACCCGCCCGTGGTGTTGCTCCGTCATCCCCTCTCCACGGTGGTGTCCATGCTGCATACCTTTCGCAGCCGTCCCCTGCCGATCCGGCCCCTGTGGGAAGCGAACCCCAGGCAGTACGCGCGCTACCTTCCCCAGCTGGACTACCTCGATTCGCTGACCACCGACCTGGAGCGCTGGGTCGCGCAGTGGTGCGTCGACAACGAATCCGTTCTGACGGATGGAAGCCTAAGCGCCCGGACTATCCGGGTATACTACGAGCGGTTGCTCCTCGACCCCCACCAGGAGCTTAATCGAATCCTCGATGCCTGGGGCATTTCTCCACACGCCACGCTTCCGCTTGTCATCGACCGGCCTAGTGCAACCGACCACCGGGGTGCCTTGCGGCAAAGCCCCGAAGACCAGCTCCGGAAAGCCTGGAAACTCACCTCACCGGAAGAGCGGGAGCGGGTTCAGGCCGTGCTGGACCACTTCGGGGTTACGGTGTATAGCTGCGTCGATCCGCTTCCCCGCAATCAGGGGCGGCCAACATAATTGTCGGGGCGAATTTGCCTTAATTCGGCTTTCACCTTCGGACTTACCGCCAGCCC
The DNA here is from genome assembly GCA_964554545.1 of uncultured Lewinella sp. Classification (GTDB taxonomy): domain Bacteria; phylum Bacteroidota; class Bacteroidia; order Chitinophagales; family Saprospiraceae; genus Neolewinella. The sequence goes on along the minus strand of CAZKPE010000204.1, from coordinate 2,273 downwards.
ATCGATGAACTGATGGAGGATTGCTTGGTCGATCTGCTCCGCCCCCCGCGTCAGCGCTTTCAGGGCCTCGTAGGGCTGAGGGTAGCCCTCCCGGCGCAGGATGTTCTGAATGGCCTCGGCCGTCACCATCCAGTTGGCCTCCAGGTCGGCGGCGAGTTTGTCTTCATTCAGCAACAATTTGCCGAAGCCTTTCTCCATGGCCTTACAGGCAATGAGCAGGTGCGCCAGCGGGGTACCGATGTTGCGCAATACGGTCGAGTCGGTGAGGTCGCGCTGCAATCGGCTGACGGGCAGTTTATCGGCCAGGTGCGTCAGGATTGCCCGTGCGATGCCCAGGTTGCCCTCCGCGTTTTCGAAGTCGATGGGATTGACCTTGTGGGGCATGGCGGAACTGCCCACCTCGCCGGCCACGGTTCGCTGGCGGAAGTATTCCAGGCTGATGTAGGTCCACAGGTCGCGGCAACAGTCGATCAGGATGGTCGCGATGCGGTTGAGGGCGTGGAAGAGGGCGGCCAGGTTATCGTAGTGCTCGATCTGGGTGGTGGGGTAGCTGCGCTCCAGACCGAGTCGATCACTCACGAAACGGTCGGCGAAGCCATGCCAGTCGCGGTCGGGGTAGCTGACGTAGTGGGCGTTCAGATTGCCGGTGGCACCGCCAAATTTGGCGCTGTAGGGCACCGCTCGTAGCTGGCGTAGCTGCTCGCGCAAACGCACCGCCCATACCCGGAATTCCTTACCGAGCAGGGTGGGGGAGGCGGGCTGTCCGTGGGTACGGGCCAGCATGGGCACCCCGGCGTACTCCGAAGCCAATGCATCTAGCTTCCCGATGACACGCTTGACGGCGGGCAGAATCACCGCATCCATCCCTTCCCGCAGACTGAGCGGAATGGCGGTATTGTTGATATCCTGACTAGTCAGCCCGAAATGGGTGAACTCCAGGATATTGTCCAATCCCCGCCGTTTGAGCTGCTCCTTTACGTAGTACTCCACGGCCTTCACGTCGTGGTTGGTGACGGCCTCCGTCCGCTTGATCTCGGCGGCGTCGTCTTCCCCGAAGGAATCGATGATTTCGTCCAGCTCCCGCATGGACTGGGGGCTTGCGGACTGCAACTGTGGCAACCCTTCCGCGTGCAGTGCCTGTAGGTAGCGCACTTCCACCAGGACCCGATAGCGGATGAGGGCGTACTCGCTGAAGTAGTCGCTCAGCGCCTGGGTTTTGCTGGCGTAGCGGCCGTCGATCGGGCTGATGGCGGTGAGGGCGGACATGTACGGTAGTTTGCCCGCGAAGGTAGGCTAGACGAAGAACTCGTCGTCGAGGCCCGGCTGCTCGGTGGCCCGCTTGATGTGGTAGGGCTTGCTGTCTCCCCCTTCGAGTAAGCGGCCGTCGACCCGGCTGATCGGCGTCTTGGAGCTGGCCAGCAGACAGCGGTCGTTATGAAAGATGTCGATGGCGATGCTGCCGAACCAGGTCATACTGATCTCGACCCGGAACTTATCGATGCCCTCCCCGTCGGCCCGGTCTACGGTGAAGTAGTGGTTGCGGCCGAAGAAGCTCCGCCCGGTACTGGCTAGCTGCCCGTTGAAGTACACTTTTTCCTCGCCGGTCCACATGGAGTTATGGATCTCGATCAGGTCTTCGCCCAGGGGCAGGGATAGAATACGCATAGTCATCAGATTTACTGGCCGTAAAGGTGGGGCGCGGACGCAGGTGGGGGCAAAATCAGTAGACCAAAGCCGGGATAGCGTCGATCAGTTGCCATATCGCCGCTATGCGTACCTTCGGGCCTGCCTAACCAGCACTTGATGACCCGACTTCCCCCGCAAATTTTTTGCCTGCTGCTTTGCACCTGCGTCCCCGCCCTCGGTTTCGCCCAGGAGGTGACGGCTGACCCCCCGGATTTCCTGCGGAGTATTGGCAAACTATACGTGGTCGTGGCCGTCATCGTCCTCGTTTTTCTCGGTCTGGCCTTTTATCTCTACCGCCTGGACCGTCGCCTAACCCGAATGGAAAACCAATTTAACGATCATGCCTGACCAACGATTTTTAGAGAGCGTCAGCCGGTACTTCGATGCCGCCGCTCCCCACACCGGCCTGCCCGACGGGCTGCTGAAGCAGATCAAGATCTGTAACTCCGTTTACCAGATCTACTTCCCGGTCAAGATCGACGGGGAGGTCCAGGTTATTGAGGCCTACCGGGCTCAGCACAGCCATCACCGTAGCCCGACCAAGGGGGGCATCCGCTACTCCAACCACGTCAACCAGGAAGAGGTCA
>CAZKPE010000203.1:5966-7538 GCA_964554545.1 uncultured Lewinella sp. | reverse complement strand
TGCTCCGGGGTGGTGATGAAGCGTTCCCCGATCAGGTCGTGGCGGTAGTCAGCCTCCAGCCGCGCCAGCAGTCCGGGCAATTCCATGGTACCGAAGTAGGCGTCCACTTCCGGAATTTCCTCCTCCAGGTTGTCCTTGTACCGTTGGCTGAGGCAGCCCGTCACGTAGAGTTTTTCGATCTCCCCCCGCGTTTTACGGTCGGCGTAGTCCAGGATGGTGTTGACGCTCTCCTCTTTCGCCAGATCGATGAAGCCGCAGGTATTGACGATGACTACGTTGGCCTCCTCGTTGCTGTCGTGGGCTACCTCGTAATCGTTGGCCTGTAGTTGGGTGATGAGGTTCTCGCTGTCCACCAGGTTCTTGGAACACCCCAGGGTAATGACGTTCACCTTATCCGACCGCAACGTTCTGGTTTTCATGCACTCTTTGCTTAGCGGCCGCAAAGGTACGGCGGACTAGGTCGCCAGAAAAGCGTAGCTCTTGCGCGCACTCGCCAGCGCGTCCGGCTTCCAGTTATTGTCCTGCTCGTAGAAGCAGTAGGTCGCGCCGATTTCCCGGGCCTGCCGCATGAGGGCGGGGATGTCCAACTGTCCGGCGCCCAGTTCGGTAAAGCGGTCGTCGGGCATCTCGGGGATGGTCAGGTAGGGCCGTTCCAGCTCCACCAGGTTCTTAATGTGAACCAGCTCGGTGCGGTCGCCCACCGCGGCCAGCGTCTCGCTCGCGTCCTGCCCGGCCATCGCCACCCAGGCCAGGTCCAGCTCGAAGGGCACCAATTCGGCTTCCAGACGGTCTCGCAGGATGTCAAAGCCAGTCGTTCCCCCCACGGGGGCCCATTCGAAGTTGTGGTTATGGTAGGCCATCTGCAGGCCCGCGTCCCGGGCTTTTTCACCGGCTACGTTCAATTCGTCGGCGCGCCGCTTCCAGTCATCGGCCGTTTCCCGCTCGCCCGGTTGCAGGTAACCGAAGACGAGGTGACTCAGTCCACCGTCGGTCATTTGTTCCAAAACTTGCTCGAACGCAAAGCGCTCCGTTTCCTGGGGGACGAGGTCCCAGCGGCCGGTAAGCGTGGTCCAGAGCATGAAGCTGCTGTTGATCGCGAGGCCCAGGTCATCGCAGATGGGCTTCAGATCGGCAATGTGCCGGGTATCCATGAGTTCGACCTGCCGGTAGCCAATGTCCGCCAGCGCGGTGAGGGTGGCGACTGGGTCTTCCTCCATTTGGTTGCGGACGGTCCACAGTTGAATGCCGAGCGTGTCGAGGTAGGGCAAATCGTTCATCGTGGATTGTTCTTCTTCCATGGGTTCTGGCGCGGACACAGGTGCGGAGTTTCCACAACCGAGTAAGCCAATTCCCGCGGTACCGAGGACGGAGTGGTAGAGGAAGGAGCGGCGGGTGGGCATGGGGGGGGTGGTACGTTGTCGGGTGTCGGGTGTCAGGTAGCCGTCGGCCGGGGGTTGGGAGCTCAGCGACCTTCGCCCGTCCGCCGGCGTTTGCAGAGGGGAAGGTAAGATTTACAACCCAACCCGCCGGCGGACGGGGCAAGGTCGCTCCCCTCCCATGCTCCCGGCCGAC
>CAZKPE010000203.1:0-5866 GCA_964554545.1 uncultured Lewinella sp. | reverse complement strand
AGCTCTACCCCCCGGCACCCCTCTTCGATCATCCGTACCCGAAAGCCCTCCCGCAGCCCATCCAGGACCGTGTATTTAACGCAGTAATCCGTCGCCAGGCCCATGACGTCGATGGCATCCACCTTTTGCTTGCGCAGCCAATCCGCCAGCCCGGTCGATTTGCGGTGGCCGTTGTCGTAAAAAGCGGAGTAGCTGTCGACCGTCGGGTCCGTCCCCTTGCGAAAGACTTTCGTGATGCCCGCCGTATGCAGTTCCGGTACGAACTCCGCCCCCCAGCTCTCCTGCACGCAGTGGATGGGCCAGAGCACCTGCTTCAGTCCGTGCAAGTCGATCACCTGCCCGGGTTTGCGCCAGGGGTGGTTCGCCGCGAAGGAGCCGTGGTTGGCCGGGTGCCAGTCCTGACTCGCTACCACGATCGAGTACTGTGGCATAAGCTCATTCGCCAGCGGTACTACCGCATTTCCTTCGGGTACCGGCAGCATCCCGGTCGGCATGAAATCCACCTGAAGGTCGACGAGGATGAGGGCACGCATAGAAGATCGTTTTCGCGAAGATAGCTTAACTCTTAAACGAAGCCCGATTTTCGGAGCTTACCTTTGTCCTTAACCCACTCCGCTTACACCTGCGTCCGCGCAAAAACCGACCCGTGAAGTTCACCGATTATCCCCTTTCTCCCCAACTCAAGACCAATATCGGCAAGCTCGGCTGGAAGCGGCCCACCGATATCCAGTACAGGGCCATCCGACCCATTCTGGAAGGAGAGGACGTGCTGGCCGTGGCCCAAACGGGAACGGGAAAAACGGCCGCCTTCGCGATCCCGATCGTGCAAAAATTACAGGAACAAAAGGAAAGTCAGTGGCGTGAGACCGGCATCGGCTGCCTCGTGATGGTGCCGACCCGCGAACTGGCACAGCAACTTACTGACGTCTTTAACGCCCTGGTAAAAGGCACGGGCGTGAAGGTGCTCGGCATTACCGGAGGAGTGGAAATCGAGCCCCAACTGGCCGGCCTTACCCGCGAGCTCGACGTACTCATCACCACCCCCGGTCGCATGTACGACCTGCTCGGGCGCAAAGCCCTGCGACTGGAACGGGTACATACATTGGTACTCGACGAGGCCGACCTCATGCTCGATCTTGGCTTCATCGATGACATCCGTGGCGTCATCGGCCACCTGCAACGCAAGCACCAGACCCTGTTCTTCAGTGCCACCATCGACGAACGCGTCAAAAAGTTGGCCTACAGCCTCGTGCGCAACCCGATCCGCATCCGCATTAGCCCGAAAGACCCGGTTAGCAAGAACGTCGATCACGCTGTCGTCTTCGTGGAAATGGACGATAAGCGGGTACTCCTAGAGCGATTTATCAAAGAAAATCCGGAAGCGAAGTTGCTCGTTTTTGCGCGTACGCAGGTGCGGTGTGAACGGGTGGCGGCCGCGATGCAGCGGGTGGGTATCGAGACCCTCGTGCTACACGGCGACCTCGAACAAAACGAGCGGGACCGGGCCCTGGCCGCCTTCCGCAAGGGGGAGAACCGCATCCTGATCGCTACCGACGTGAGTGCCCGGGGCATCGATATTCCCGATGTTACCCACGTGATCAATTACGACCTGCCGGAGCAGCCGGACAACTACGTCCACCGGGTGGGGCGCACCGGCCGGGGCAAGAACCGGGGACAGGCATTTTCGTTCTGCGCCCCCCGCGAACGCGACTTCCTGGACCGCATCGAGCAGTATACCGGAAACGTCATCCGGATCGTCGAACTGGACCGGGCTACGCTGCGGAAAACCAAAGAGTTAAGTACCCTGGACCAAATGGGTCTCGATGAACTGATCAGTGAAATTGAACGAGCGGAGAAGCGCGGCGGGAAGAAAAAGTGAATAGCGGCGGAAAAATGATCGTCGCGCAGCTACGGTTTTGGCGGTCAGCCCTTCCCCTAGACCTTTACCAACCAACTAATATTTTGAAAAGGACGTAGCCGGCAGCTCTGCGCAGAATGTTCACCGGCAGGCGGCTTGTTACATAATAAAAATACCCCGAACTTTGCGGCGCATTAGTAAATAACCCCAAAATTTTTCCCAGATGTACCGCAATGACCTGCCCCGCCCCACGCGAAGCACCCTTCAAAATCAACGGTTGAATCGCGCTATCCGGGCCCACCAGTTGGGTCAGCCCCGGGGCCTGCGGACGGTAGCCCGCCGTTCCGATTTGCCCAAGGCACGCTCCCGCGACATCGCCGTCGCAATCACCGGTAGTCTGCTGATTTTCCTGCTGGCGCTGCTGTTGATCTTTTAGCCGGAGCCTACCAGCGCTGGTGAACGCTTGCCTTCACCAGATCCTGGTACACCTCGTTCATTTTTCCGATTTCCTCCCTGGTCAGTGGGGGCAGGCTTGTCGTGCCCAGGTTCGATCGGACTTGCTCTACGCGGGAGGCACCCGGTATCACCGTACTTACTTCCGGATGCTGCAGTACCCACTGTAGTGCCGCCTGTGCTAGTCTTCCGTCCTCGGGAAAAAGCCGTTGCAGCCGGGCCACGGCCCGTAGACCTAACTCGTAGTCCACTCCGCCGAAGGTCTCCCCCCGATCGAAGGCCGAGCCGTCGCGATTGAAGTTCCGATGATCTTCTGCTCCGAAGGTGGTATCCGGCCCGAAGCGACCGGTCAGCAATCCGCTGGCCAGCGGTACCCGTGCGATGATACCAATGTCGTTGCGCCGGGCCAACTCGAAGAACAGCTCGCTCGGTCGCTGCCGAAAGAGGTTGAAGATGATCTGAACGGTGGTCACGTTCGGGTACTCCATCGCTTTGATGGCCTCCTCTACCTTTTCCACGCTCACCCCGAGGTACTGGATCTTGCCCTCTTGCCGCAGCCGGTCGAATAGCTCGAAGATTTCCGGGCGGTAGTAGGTCTGGGTGGGCGGACAGTGGAGCTGTACCAGGTCGATACGCTCGATACCCATCCGCTGCAAGCTGCCTTCCACGTAGCCGCGCAGGGCCCCCACGGTATAATTCTCGTCGGTGTGAGGACTGATCCGTCGCCCGCACTTGGTGGCGACGTAGATGTATTCCGAACGCTGGCGCACGGCTTTTCCCACTGCCTCCTCGCTTAGCCCATCCGAGTACACATCGGCCGTATCGATAAAGTTGACGCCGCCGTCCATCGCCTCGTTCAGGATGCGGTCGGCCTTGGCGTCATCGAAGGGCTCGCCCCACTTCCCCCCGACCTGCCAGGTACCGAGGCTGACCTCACTGACTTCAAATCCCGTTTTTCCTAACCGGCGATACTGCATCCGTTTTTCTTTTCTCCAACCGGGGGCGCGGACGCAGGTGCAGAGCGATCCGGAATTTTTCGTCAAACGAGGTCCAGTTCCAGTCGGCTCTCATCGCGGCCCTCCAGTACCGACTCCCCCTGCCGCAGAAAGGCATCGACCGAGCGGGCACATTCCCGGCCCTCGGCAATAGCCCAGACGACCAGGCTTTGTCCGCGCCGCATGTCGCCGGCCGCGAAAACTTTTGGCACCGATGTCTGGTAGCCGTGCTCGGGGCTGGCGGCTACGTTGCGGCGATTATCAAGGCCGACGCCGATCCTTTCCAGCAGTCCCTCGTGCTGGGGGTGAACGAAGCCGGCGGCGATCAACAACATCTGGCAGGGAAGTTCCCGCTCCGTATCGGGAATTTTGACGAAGGTATTTCGACCCGTCTGGTCGCGGCCCCAGCGGATGTTCACCGTACGGATCGCCCGCAACTTCCCCTCCCCGTCCTTCAGAAATTCTTCCGTCAGCACGGCCCACTCGCGTTCGCAGCCCTCCTCGTGGCTGGTGGAGGTCCGCAGGATCATCGGCCAATTCGGCCAGCTGTCGGGGTCGCGGTCGCTGGGCGGCATCGGCATAATCTCGATCTGGGTGACCGAACGGGCTCCCTGCCGGTTGCTGGTACCCACGCAATCCGCCCCGGTATCGCCGCCGCCGATCACGATGACGTCCTTATCGGTAGCCAGAATTTCAAAGGTTTGGCTGAGGTCGTCGCCGGCCACCCGCTTATTGTTTTGCTCCAGGAACTGCATGGCGAAGTAGACCCCCTGCGCCTCCCGCCCGGGGCTGGGGATGTCGCGGGGGATCGTCGACCCGCCAGCTAAAACGACGGCGTCATTGTCCCGGATCAGCTGGCGGGCATCGACGTTTTCACCGACGTTCGCGTTCGTTTTGAACCTGACCCCCTCGGCGGCCATCAGTTCGATCCGGCGGTCGATGACCCACTTCTCGAGCTTGAAGTCGGGGATTCCGTAGCGGAGCAAACCACCAATGCGGGTGTTACGCTCGTAAACGGTGACGGTGTGGCCGGCTTTGTTGAGCTGGGCGGCGGCGGCCAGTCCGGCGGGTCCGGAACCGACGACGGCTACGGTTTTTCCGGTTCGACTGGTGGGTGGATTCGGGCGGGCGTAGCCTCGTTTAAAAGCCTCTTCGGCGATTGACTTCTCAATGTGCTCGATGGCTACCGGGGGCTGGTTAATGCCGAGTACGCAGGCCGTCTCGCAGGGGGCGGGACAGATGCGGCCGGTGAACTCCGGAAAGTTATTCGTAGAGCTGAGGATCTCGAAGGCCTCCCGCCAGTCTTCCTCGTAGACCGCGTCGTTGAACTCGGGGATGATGTTGCCGAGCGGGCAGCCGCTGTGGCAGAAGGGGACGCCGCAGTCCATGCACCGGCTGGCCTGGGTGACGGTCTTCTCTTCGGCCATGGGGACGTAGAGTTCCTGCCAGTCGGTCTTGCGGACGGGGACGGGGCGCTTTTCGGGGAGTTCGCGGGGGTGCTTGAGGAAGCCTTTGGGGTCTGCCATAGTTTTTGGTTCTAGCCCACAGAGGTGCGCACGGAGGGGAGGCACGGAGGGGGCATGGAGGTGTAGTTTAGAGGTTAAAGAGCTACGCGTTTAATTCCAAATTTGAGTTTAGACTGCATGAAATTTAAAATCAAAGCATATTTCTTGTTGGCGAAGCGGAGGTAGCTAAGGGTCTGAGCGATATGGGCAGGGATGATTTTATCTACCACTTTGAGTTCCAGAATGAGCCTGTCTTCAACGAGAATGTCAATCCGAAATCCATGTCCCATATCCTCCCCGTCATAAATGATTGAAATAGGCTTCTCCACTTCCACATGAAATCCATTTTTCCGCAGCTCGTGCGCCAGGCAGTTGCGGTAAACCGATTCCAGCAACCCTGGGCCCAGCCTGGTATGTACGACGAATGCGCAGGCTAACACTTCGCCCGACAAATCCTCATCGCTCAACGACTCGTACAGTCCCTCGCTGTTCTCCGTGCCTTCTCCGTGCATACCTCTATGCGCTACTCTGTGGGTAAGATATTTATACCAATTCTGCCTGCTTCACGTGCACTGCAGGTACCTCCCCCTTGCGCTCAAGGACGGCCCGGTAGTCGCGCGGCATCACCTTCACGAAACGGCCTTCTTCTACCGCCCAATCGTTGAGCATATCGAGGGCCCGCTTGGAACTGGTGTAGGCGAAGTGATTGCGCACCAGCCGGTGGAGCAGCGGTCGGTCGAAGTCATTGAGCCGTTCGAGCTCGACCATTTCCGGGTTCAGACGATCGATGAAGGTGCCGTCCGGATCGTAGACGTAGGCCATGCCACCACTCATACCCGCCCCGAAGTTCTTGCCGGTATCACCCAGCACGACGACGACCCCACCCGTCATATACTCGCAGCCGTGGTCGCCCAGTCCCTCGACGACCGCCTTCGCCCCGGAGTTGCGCACCGCAAATCGCTCCCCGGCCATCCCCTTGATGTAGGCCTCCCCCCCGGTCGCCCCGTAGAAGGCCACGTTGCCGATGAGGATGTTCTCGTGGGGATCGAAGGCGG
>CAZKPE010000202.1:0-7589 GCA_964554545.1 uncultured Lewinella sp. | reverse complement strand
AAGAAGCTGCAGTACTTCGACCCCGAGACGAAGGAGAGCTACGTCCCCTACGTCGTCGAAACCTCCATCGGCGCCGACCGCCTCTTCCTGGCCACCCTCACCCATGCCCTGCGCGACGAGCAGGTACCCGGACAGGACGACCCCAACAACACCCGCACGGTGCTGGCCCTCCACCCGGCCATTGCTCCCGTGAAGGCGGCCATCCTGCCGCTGAAGCGCAATGATGAGCGGCTGGTCGGCATGGCGAAGGAGATTTTCGATGACCTCCGCTTCCGCTTCGCGTGCCAGTACGATGATACCGGCTCCATCGGCAAGCTCTACCGCCGGCAGGACGCGGTGGGTACCCCCTTCTGCATTACCGTCGACTTCGATAGTCTGGAAGATGGCACCGTAACGGTCCGCGATCGCGATACGCTGGAGCAGGTACGGGTAAATAGGGAGGAACTAGCTGGTATGATCGGGCCGCGGGTCGACATGGCCGGCCTGCTCCGGATGGCGCAATAGCCAACATTGCCGGCCCAGGCTCGGTTAAGGGCCTACGAATATGCCGTCTTGGAACTGCTCACTGCCCTGTCGATCGGACTGGCCTCTCCCCTGGGGGCCGTCCTGCTACCCGGAATGCTGAATATGTCGGTCGCCAACTGCGCCCTGGAGGGGGGCAAGAAGTGTGGGTTGCAGTTCGCCGCCGGTATCGTAGCCGTGTTCATCGTGCAGATCAGCGTCGCCATCATCGGGGCGAATTACCTGCGCAAGCACGAGGAGATCATCGACTTCCTGAGCCAGTGGGCCGCCCCGGTGCTTTTCATTCTTGCACTTTTCTTTTTCTACAAATACTACCGCGAACGCACCGCCGACAAGAGTATAGAAGAGCAGCGGGAGGAGCAGGAGATCGACCGCCCCTTCGTGGCCGGTATGGGTCTGGCCGTAATGAATTTCCTGGCCATCCCCTACTACTTCACCATTGGCAGTTGGCTGATGAGCGATGGCTACCTGTCGGTCAAGCTTGTACCCAAAATCCTCTACGTGGTCGGGGCCGCCGCGGGTTCCCTGGCCCTGCTGGCCGGCTACGCCTTCGCTGCCCGCTACATCGACCGGCACGCCCACCAGATCACCCTGCACCTCAACCTGCTGGTCGGTTGCCTCTTCATCGCCCTGGCGGGAATTCAGGTTTACCGGATTTACTTCGCGGCAGGGAGTTAAGAAGGTCATATCCGGATAGGGAGCAGCAGGGCATTAGTTTGCGTAGCCTGTATTTTGGATCAACTCCGTGTTCCGTTGAAGCTCCTGCTCGGGCAGGGGGAGGAGTAGGTGACGTTCCTCAAAAGCCTGGCCCCAGGTGTTCTGCTGGCCAATGAGGGTGACGAAATCGATTTCCCCGGCGGTAGCCTGGGGGTATTGGCGGGTACGTACCATATCAAACCAAATCTTGAAGTCCATTACCAACTCGCGGTTGCGCTCCGCCCAGACCTCCTCCACAAATTCCGCGACCGGCAGTCCAGAGAGGCGGCTGGTGATCTCCTCCTCCGATTGCCGGTAATACGCCCGGGCCCGGACCTGCGCAAGGTAGCCCACCGCCTCGGCGGTAACCCCTTCCGAAAGGGCGATCGCCTCGGCGGCGATCAATAGTACCTCGGGGTAGCTATAGGCTCTTACTTCGAGCTCTGAGTTGGCCGACTCGAATACGGCCTGCGCGTCGTGCCACAGATAAGGCAGCGGCTGAAAGGTCGTTGTGGTGCCGTTCGCATCGGTGTAGGTATTGTGGAAGTACTGGCGGTTTTCGATCCGCAGATCCTCTCCTTCCTCGTACATCGCCAGGTATTCGTCCCGGGGTTCGTAAGCACCATTGGTGATCCCGTAGCGGGATTCGCCCGTCAGGGTAACGGGCAGGGTGTAGGGGGGGTAGGGCGACCCGCTGATGCCGATAGTGTACTCGATGGGGTAGATGAACTCCAGCGCGATCATTTCCTGCCGGCGCATCTTATTGTAGGCACTATTTTGGGGGTCGAGTTCGCCGTCTACGAAGTCGTGCTCGATCAGACCATGGCTACCGCCGGTGATGACCAGGCGGGCGGCATCCGCCGCGGCGGCGTAATGATCTTCGCGCACCGGAAATCCACTGCGGGTCAACTGCACGTCGGCCAGCAGGGTGGCCGCGGCGGGCCGCGTTATCCGGTAGCCGTTGGCGATCATTGGGGTTTCGGCCAGGCCCGCCTGTTCGACCGCGAATTCGGCATCGGCGACAATCTGGGCGTACACCTCGGCGGCCGGTGTGCGGACGCGGTAGATATCGGCCAGCGATTCGTAGGGCTCGGTGATCAGGGGTACGTCACCGAAATGGCGGACCAGCATGAAGTACGCCCAGGCCCGCATGAAACGTGCCTCGCCGAGCAACCGGTCGCGCTGGGCGTCGGTAAGCCCGGCCGTAGTCGGTATGTACTTGATGGCATTGTTTGCCCGACTGATTGCGCGGTACATGCGCGACCAGATATCGTTCATGAAGTCGTTCGAGTTGGCCCCATCGAGTGATAACTGCTGGGCGAACTGGATGAAGGGCTCCTGCCCCTTATACCCGTTTTCAAAGAAGCCCGACAGGTAGGGACCATACATGATATTTCGCCCACTGTAAATGCCGCCGGCCATCCAGAGGGCCGGGGCACCGTCGCGGTAGAGAGCATTGACGGCGTTTTCCGCATGCGCGGGTTCGGTGAAAAACTGATTGACGCTGGCCACATCGCGGGGCTCCTCTTCCAGAAAATCAGAGCAGGAGTAGGTGCCGGTCAGTAACAACAGCAGCGGAAGAAGACGTACGGAGAGGTCGATATGGCGTTTCATGCTGACTTAGAATTGAAGGTTAAGACCGAAGGTGAAGGTGCGGGGGCGTGGATACTGAAAGAAGAAAATGTTCTGGCCCCACTGGTTGCCCCCCCAGGAAGTCGCCTCGGGGTCCATGCCCTGAAAGTCGTCGGAGTGAGCAACAAACAGGTTCTGCCCGGTAGCGTACAGCCGCAGACTACGCAGGCCGAAGCGGTCCAGGGTGGCGCTGGGGATAGTGTAGCCCAAGGTGAAAATATTACCCCTCAGGTAGCTGCCATTGACCACCCAGTGGTCGTCGACCTGGCTGTCTTGCCCGGCCCACGCCTGGTGGCGGATCTCCTGCACCATCGTGTTTTGGTTGCTGGGCGTCCAGGCCTCGGTCAGGATGGTGCGCAGGCCATTAGCGATGCCCGAGCGGTCTTCCACGGAGTGGTAGTACTGCTGCATGATATCCACTCCGAGTACGAACTGCAAATCAGCCGTGAAGTCGAAATTGCCGTAGCGGAAAGTATTGATGAAGCTGCCGGTAACGTCGGGCAGTCCGCTGCCCAGAATTTTCTTGTCGGCCGAGCGCTTAGCCTGCCCCGGCAGGGCATTGACCTCGGCGGCGGCGTCGGCCTCGTCGGTACCCCAAACGCCCAGGCGCTCATAGCCCCAGAAAGAGGACAGCGGCTCACCCACCCGTAGGATGGTCTGGCTACCCGACACCCAGAACGGGCCGGAAAAGATGTCTTCGTCGTTCTCGCCGAGTTTCTCGATGCGGTTTCGGTTGTAGTTGAAGTTGAGGGTCGAGCTCCACCCGAAGCGCTCGGTGGCTACGTTTTCCGTGGTCAGCATCACTTCCACGCCGCGGTTAGACACCGAACCGATATTGTCGATAATGGAGCCGAAACCGGTCGTCTGCGGAATGGGGCGCGCCAGCAGCAGGTCGGTGGTGAGTTTATAGTAGTAATCCATCTCCAGCGTGACGCGGTAGTTGAACATCGCCAGATTGAAGCCGATGTCGAATTGCTGGGTCCGCTCCCACTGTAGATCGGGATTACCAAGCTGGTTGACCACCGTGGTGGTTACCCGCTGGCCGTTGAGCAGCGTGGTGCCCGAGCCGATTGTCGGCAGGGAGGCGTAAGCTCCGATCTCGGTGTTTCCGGTTACCCCGAAACTGCTGCGGAACTTCAGTTGGTCGATAAGCGCGCTACCGGCCAAAAAGTCCTCCTCCGAAGCTACCCAACCCAGGCCGACCGAGGGGAAGAAGCCGTACTTATTACCGGCCCCGAAGCGGGAGGAGCCGTCAACCCGCCCGGTGAGCGTGAGCAGGTAGCGATCGAGGTAACTGTAGCTGCCCCGTAGCCAGTAGGAATTTAGCGACCAGTCGGTGTAAAAGGAGCTGGGCGCGTCGGGCTGACTGGCCGCCCCCAGGTTATTGAACCGGAAGAGGTCGTCGGCGAAACCCCGCACGCTGATGCCGAAGCCGTCGCCCGTCCGTTCCTGCCAGCTCAGGCCGGCCACGGCACTGATGTTGTGCCGGCCGATGCGGCGGTCGTAGTTCAGGTAGTTCTCCTGTTGCCAGTAGTTGACGCGGTTGACGTTCTGGTTGGCAAAGCCCAGGGGGGCTGAGATGTTGATCAAATCGCCCGGGCTGTAGGTCTGGAAGAGCCGCTCGTGCTTGTCGAAGCCGAACTGACTACGGAGGCTCAGCCCCTCGGCGATGTTAAACACCAGATAGGCGTTGCCGAACAGCTGCGTCCGCTTCGCCAGCCGGTCCTGGGTTTCCAGCACGTGCACGGGGTTCGCCATAGCTTCCAAATTGTAGTTGCCCCCCAGGTCGGTGCTCTTCGAGTACGTGCCGTCGGGAAAGCGCACCGGAAAGATGGGTGGCATCTCGATCATGGTCCGGCGGGGCGACTGGCCGCCGCCGCCCTCCTCAAAGCTGTTTTCTTCGGTGACGTTCGTGAGCAGATTGAAGCCGAAAGTAAGCCACTCTTTCGGCCGACCCTCGTAGGCCACCTTCCCGTAAAGCCGGTTGAGGTAGTTGTTGAGCATGATGCCCTCCGTGCCGGTGTAGTTCAGGAAGACCCCGTAGCTGGAGTTACCCATTCGCTGCTGAATCGACAGCTGGTGGCTGTGGCTCACCGCCGTGCGGGTGGTTTCCTCCTGCCAGTCGGTGTCGTAGAGGGGGCTGCCGTCGGCGGCGAAGAACCGGGGGTCATCGGTGGAAAACTCCGGATTACTGCCCTCGCGGTATTTCGGCGAGTTTGCCATACCGGTACGGACGACCTCCAGCCATTCCTCGGCGTTGAGGAGCTCCATCTTTTTGCGCAACGTGCCGGCACTAATCCAGCCATCGTACCCGACCACGATTCCCTCCTGGTTAGGGCCTCGCTTGGTGGTGACCAGAATGACCCCGTTGGCCCCACGGGAACCGTAGATCGCCGTAGCCGAGGCGTCTTTCAGTACCTCCATACTTTTGATGTCGTTGGGGTTGAGGAACTGAATATCCTCCATCACGACGCCGTCCACCACGTAGAGGGGCGCGGAACTGGAGTTGATCGTACCCAGGCCGCGGATAAGGACCCGGGGGCTGCTTGTGGGCGAGCCGGAATTAAGAAAAACATTGACACCCGCTACCCGACCCTGCAAGCCCTGAATAGGGTTGGTGACCGGGGCCAGCAACAACTCCTCGGAACTGACGGTCCCGATAGCTCCGGTCACATCCGATTTGCGCTGGGTGCCGTAACCTACCACTACCACTTCATCGAGAGCCGTGGCACTGGGGCCCATACTGATATCGATATTCGAGCGATCGTCGATGGGCACCTCCCGTCGGTCGTACCCCGTATACGTGAGCAGGAGCACGTTCGCATCCTCCGGTACGCTGATTCGGTACCTACCATCCAAATCAGTTACCACGCCGGTGTTCGTTCCCTGGATCATTACGGTAGCACCGATGAGGGGGTCGTTCGTCTCCGCATCAATGACCTGGCCCGTAATGGTCCGGGTAGCGGTTTGCGCACCCAAAGGACATAGGAAGAGGAGTAAGGCCGCGGCAAGTAGCCAGGCCGGACAGGCAGATCGAAACATAATGGATTATTAGGTTTTACGAAAGTATCAAAGAATAATATAAGGCCATTTTTACATGTGACGAATATATAGTTTTTGGCGATAAGTAGTAGTTCGCTGTTCGTTTTTTTATTTTATATTATTTCCCGCCTCCCGGGGATGGCCTCAGCCGGTACGCCCGAGCAGATGATATTGGGCGCGGACGCAGGTGCGGTCCTATTCCGAAAACCCAAACCCCTGGAGACATCCCGGTAGCTTTTACCCGATACCCAGTGTTTCAAGACCGAAATCGGTGATTTCCGGCTTGTCCTCTCACGTATGAGCTAAAGTAACGGCCCGGTGTATCAAGTCGCAAGTCCCAATGCATCCAATTCTGGGCCCCGCAGCGGCAGGCTTCGCCAGAGCAAGCTGCGCGTAGCTACGGCTAGGCTGGCTTGCTTTGGCTCGTCTGACACCGCGATTCCGTCGACTTTGTACATCGATACCTACAACTTGGTCCACTAGCTCCCCACCCGCACTTTCAGGGGAACCGACCGCTCTATGAGTGCACATACTATGCATCCTACCCCGTACCCAATCAGAAGCGTCAGCCAAAAGGCAAGCCCCCACCCCAACCCGTAGCTAAACAAAATGGGTGCCGCCGCCGAGGCCACCACCACGAACAGCCGCACCGTACTCTTGATGCTACCCAGGTAGCGCGGCCCGTAGCGCTGCGCCCACAACGCCGGCATCATGACCGATTCCACCCCCGCGCTGGTACCGAAGAGCCCAAAGAAGACCGGCACCGACCAGGAGGCATCCACCAGTAGTAAGACGAGCAGGCCCGATACCGCCGGCAGCAGGGTGAAGCGTAGTAAGCGGTGCGGACCGATCCGGTCGACCAAATCGCCCCCCGTGAGCAGGAAGACGACGCGCACCAATCCGTAGGCACTCAATCCGTAGGCCATCAGTTCGGCCGTATACCCCCGCTGTTCCGCGATCACCGATTGGTTGAAGACCAGACCGGTGAAAACGAAGGGAATGAACAGCACGATCGGCAGAATAAGCTGGAAGCGGCGGTCGGCCAGTACCTGTCTTCTGGTGAAGGAGTCTTCCGGTTTCGATTCCCCCGGCACCTGCGCCCGCGCCCTACTTGCCACCGTATCGGCCCGCTGAAATGCATCATACCGCCCGATCAACAACCACACCGCCGGTACGAACAAAAAGGCGACCGCACCCCCCGCCAGCCCCCATACCACCGGGTAGCCGTAGCTCACCATCACGTAGGTCGCCAGTGGCGGCAGGATGACCTCGGCCACCGAAATACCCAGGATGGACAGCGAAAGCGCCCGCCCCCGCCGCTGCTCGAAGTAGCGCCCGATGGTGGTGGAGCCGATGAGGGGAAGCACGCTCTGCCCCCCGAGCCGCACCAGAAAGAGACCCGCCACGAGCACCCAGGTCACTTGCGAGAACGCCAGCAGTACCGTACCCAGCACCACGAAGGCGGCCGTCACCGTACTCACGTAGCGCACCCGTAGCGTATCGACCTGCCGGCCGATGAGGGGAAGCAGCAGTGCCGCCGTCAGCGTCACCCCCGAGTAGAGCCCGGCGAAGGTGGAGTCGGCCCAGTCCATCCGCTCCGTCATCCGCGCCACGAAGAGGCTGATGAAGAAGGTCTGCCCCACCGAGGAGAAGAAGAAGTGGAGGAAGCCGAAGGTGAGGTAGCGGGGGTTCATTCA
>CAZKPE010000201.1:0-7602 GCA_964554545.1 uncultured Lewinella sp. | reverse complement strand
TTGAAGTAGGAAGTGTATAGTAGGAAGTCTGTAAGTCGGAAGTAGGAAGTACGCAAACCGACTTCCGACTACAATACTATTATAATCTAACCGGCACATGCACGGGGCATCGCCTCAGAAAGCCGGGACAACATAATTCATCATGAAAGTAATTATGCTGCAAGACGTCGATAAGGTCGGCGACAAGCACGAAGTCATTGAGGTAAAGGACGGATTCGGCCGCAATTACCTGCTACCCCGCGGGCTGGCCATCATCGGGAATGCGTCCAATATGGGACGGCTGAACGAGATGATCCGCCGCGAGAACGCCCAGGAACAGAAGAAGCTGGACGTCTACCGCGAGATCGCCAAGAAGCTGGAAGGCAAGACGCTGCGCGTAGGCGCGAAATCGGGCACCAGCGGCCGTATCTTCGGCTCGATCACCCAGTTGCAGGTCAAGAATCTGTTGCAGGAGCAGTTCGGCGTCGATGTAGAGCGCAAGAAGGTCGTCCTGCCGGAAGAGGCGAAGGAACTCGGTACCTACCCGGTCACCCTGCGTCTGCACCCCGAAGTGATCCAGGAGATCGAAATGGAGATCGTACAGGAGTAAGCCTGGCTTCAGATCATCCCCTCCCGTACGAAATCGTGGAGGTGGACGAAGCCCAGATACCGGTCATCGTCGTCGACTACGATCAGCTGACTGATTTCATTTTCACGCAGGCAAGCCATGGCCTGCACCGCCCGGGTTCCGCTGCGTACGGTACGGGGCCGGGGAGACATGATCTCTCCGGCCCTTGCCGTTGTGAGATCGGGCTTGCGGCTCAGGTACCGTCGCAGGTCGCCGTCCGTTATGATTCCGGTCAGTTCCCCGCTGTCCGGATCTAGTACGGCAGTTGCCCCCAGGCACTTGCTGGTCATCTCGTAGAGGGTTTGTTCCAGGGAGGTGGTCGTGGTGACCTCGGGGCGCTGATTCCGTGGGTAGATGTCGTCAACCTTCAGGTAAAGTTGCTTGCCCAGGCTACCCCCGGGATGAAAGCGGGCGAAGTCCTCCGGGCCGAACCCACGGAGTTGCAGCAGACAGATCGCCAGCGCATCGCCGAGGGCCATTTGGAGGGTCGTGCTGGTAGTGGGGGCGAGTTCGTTGGGGTCGGCCTCTCGCTCAAAGGGCGTCAGCAGCACATGGTCGGCGCGGCGGGCCAGGGTGCAGTCGGGGCGGCTGGTCATGGCGATGAGTAGGTTGCCGCGTTCCCGCACCAGGAGGGAGAGGACATCGATCTCGGCGGTTTCCCCGCTCCGGCTGATCATCAGTACGCAGTCATTGGTCTGGACCATCCCGATGTCACCGTGAATTGCGTCGCCGGCGTGTAAAAAGAGGGCGGGGGAGCCGGTAGAATTGAATGTGGCTACAATCTTTTGGGCTACTATTGCTGTTTTACCTATGCCCGTAACGATAATTCGACCGCCTCCCGCGTGAATGGCCTGAACGCAGCGGGCAAAGGCGAGATCAACCGTTTCCGCCAGTCGGGTGAGGGCATTCGCCTCTATTTGCAATGTCCGGCGGGCGGTTTCAAGAATATTCTGCATACGGAGAAGAATGTAACTTTGCACCCGCTTAACTTGGCAATGACCGGTGTAACGCGTATTTTAACATCTTTCAGATCGACTGTTCTTTGGCCGAAGAGTGCTAGTGCCTATTCCACACCTACTTCACCTCTTATGTTCGGGATGACCTTCGGGGTCCCACCCTGCGGTCCTGATTCCTCAATGGGTGACGGGCGGCCGATTTTTACGTCATAGGAGGGCTAAATGTAGCGGTGGAGATACAAAGTAAAATCAATATGACCGCAAAAGCGTCAGTAAGTTATTTAGAGGAAGCCCTGGTAGAGAACTTCGGCTTCAACACCTTCAAAGGAAATCAGGAAGCGATCATCCAATCGCTCTTCGACGGTAAAGACACCTTCGTCATCATGCCGACCGGCGGCGGGAAGAGCCTCTGCTACCAGCTTCCGGGTATGATGATGGACGGCTGCGCCCTCGTCATCTCCCCCCTCATCGCCCTGATGAAAAACCAGGTGGACAGCATTCGCTCCCACGCCGAAACCGATGAGGTAGCCCACTTTCTGAATTCTTCCCTCTCCAAAACGCAGATGCGGCAGGTGAAGGAAGACATCACCAGCGGTAAGACCAAGCTACTCTTCGTAGCTCCGGAAACACTGACCAAGGAAGAGAACATCGAATTCTTCCGGGAGGCCACCATCTCATTCGTCGCCATCGACGAGGCCCACTGTATCTCGGAGTGGGGACACGACTTCCGCCCCGAGTACCGCCGCATCCGCGAGATGCTGGACCTGATCGGCCACGATATCCCCATCATCGCCCTGACGGCAACGGCCACCCCCAAGGTGCAGTCCGACATCGTCAAGAACCTCCGGATGGGCGACGATCACCGCACCTTCGTTTCCTCCTTTAACCGGGATAACCTCTACTACGAAGTACGGCCAAAGGGCAAAAAGGAATACACCTTCCGCCAGATCATCAAGATCGTGAAGGAGATGCCCGACGAGTCCGGTATCATCTACGTCCAGAGCCGGAAATCGGCCGAGGAGATCGCCCAGGCCCTGGTAGTCAACGGCATCAAGGCCGCCCCTTACCATGCCGGACTGGACCCCAAGACCCGTTCGCGTACCCAGGATGAGTTCCTGATGGAAGATGTCGACGTGATCTGCGCCACCATCGCCTTCGGTATGGGCATCGACAAGCCCGACGTGCGCTTCGTGATGCACTACGACATCCCGAAGTCGATCGAGAATTACTACCAGGAAACCGGCCGCGCCGGCCGCGACGGGCTCGGGGGGCGTTGTATCGCCTTCTACGCGTATAAGGACATCCTGAAGCTGGAAAAATTCCTGCGCGACAAACCCCTGATGGAACGCGAAATGGGCGCTCAGCTCATGCAGGAGGTCATGGCTTACTCCGAGACCACGGCCTGCCGCCGCCGCTTTTTGCTGCACTACTTCGGCGAAGAGTACGATGAGGCGAACTGCAACAAGATGTGCGACAACTGCCGCCACCCCCGGGAGCGCGTCGACGTACAGCAGGAAATGGTAGAGGCGCTTCGGGCCGTTAGCGTACTGGACCAAAACTATCCCCTCAAGACCCTCATCGAATTCGTGCTCGGCAAGGAGACCAAACAGATGAAAGACTACGAATTCACCCAGCGGCCCGGTTTCGGGGTCGGCAAGGGGAAGGAGGAGGTCTTCTGGAGCTCGGTATTCCGCCAGGCGCTACTGAATAACCTGGTGCGCAAGGACATCGAGTCCTACGGGACCATCAAACTGACGGAAGCCGGCGAGCAGTTCATCGCCTCCCCCGAGCCCTTCAGTATCCCCATCGACCACGACTTTGAAGCCGAACTGGCCGAGGATATGAAGGTCGAAGCCGACGATGCTCGGGCCGTCGTGATGGACAAGGCCTTGCTACTCGCCCTCAAAGACCTGCGCAAAAAGGAGTCGAAGCGTCTCGGCATTCCGCCTTTCGTCATCTTCCAGGACCCGACGCTGGTCGACATGGCCACCCGCTACCCGATCACGCTCGAGGAGATGCGCAACATCCACGGGGTAAGCATCGGCAAGGCCAAGCGCTACGCCGCTCCCTTCCTCGTGCTCATTGAGCGCTACTGCGAGGAGAATAACATCGAGCGGCCGGACGATTTCGTGGTCAAGCAGGTCGCCAATAAGTCCCGGACCAAGGTCAACATCATCCAGGGCGTAGACCGTAAGCTCCCTCTCGAGGACATTGCCAGTGGCAACCAACTCAGCATGGATGAGCTCCTGAACGAGATGGTCGTCATCGTATCCTCCGGCACCAAACTCAACATCGACTACTACGTCGAGGAAGAAGTGGACGAGTACAGCCTGGAAGATACCTACGAGTACTTTATGAACGCCGAAACGGATGATCCCGACCTGGCCTACCAGGAACTGAAGGAAGACGATGTGACGCTGGAGGAAATTAAGCTGGTCCGCATCAAGTTTCTTAGCGAGATGGCCAACTAGGCAGGGGGCGGCGGCGCGCAGGTGTAGGGTCGAGGACTTCCAGTCCGAGAAGGGGAACAGAACCGCTGGTTCGCATCCCATTCCGTTATGAGTTGGACACAGGGAACGAGCCTAAACGAATTTGCGGAGGATGAGGGATTCGAACCCCCGGTACCCGTGAGGGTACACCTGATTTCGAATCAGGCACGTTCAACCACTCCGCCAATCCTCCGGAGTGGGGCAAAAATACGGGCTCTCCGGCAAACACGGAAGGGAAGCTACCGCGAAAGTTTAATTTGCCAACTTTTGTTGGAAATGCTTATCTTTGATGAGCACCGCACGTTTCGTACCGTTTATCCGTTCCCGCCCGTCTTTTCCTTCCGGTGCCCATTCTTCGACCTTATCAATCCCCCTTCATGTCGTCGGACGTGCATGCCGCCGTGGCCCTGAGCCGCGTACCCAACATCGGATCGAAACTCTACCGATCGCTCCTTGGCCACTTCGGTGACCCCGCTACCGCCCTGCGTGCCGATGTTCGTGAGTTGCAACGGGTAGCGGGGATCGCAGCAGGTACGGCCCGTCACTTCGCGGGGGACCTACACTGGCGGGAGGCTGACCGAATCCTCGAATTCTGCGAGCGGAACGGCGTGACTGCGCGGTGGGTAGGGGAGCAGGGCTATCCCACTTCCCTGGCCGATCGGCGGGAGGCACCGGCCGTCTTGTACCAAAAAGGGGAAATCGACTTAGATCGGGCACGCCGCGTCGCCATCATCGGTACCCGGCGAATGAGTGCGCTCGGGGCCCGACAGGTAGAGGATATTCTGAGCCAGCTCCAGGTATACGACCCCCTGATCATCAGCGGGCTGGCCTACGGGGTGGATATCGCCGCACACCGGCGGGCCGTATCACTCGGTATGCCTACCCTGGCCGTACTGGGAAGTGGACTGGGCAAGATATACCCCGCCGCCCACCGCCATGACGTACAGCGGATGTGCGCGTCGGGCGGGGGCGTACTAACCGAGTATCCACCGTGGGTGGGCCCCGAACGGGAGCACTTTCCGGCCCGCAACCGCATCGTCGCCCTACTCTCTGAATTGGTCCTGATCGTGGAATCGGACGTGCGGGGTGGTTCGATCATTACGGCTAATATGGCGCATGGGTACGGCAGGAAAATTGGTGCCTGCCCCGGCCGAATCGGCGACCCCCTCACGGCCGGCTGCAACGCCCTGATCCGGGAGGGGCGGGCCCGGTTGGTGGAGACGGGGCAGGACATCGCCGACCTGTTGGGTTGGCAGCGCGGGGCGGGGCAAGGAGCGCAGATGGGCCTATTCGAAGATTTGGGCTCCACCGAACGAGTGCTGGTCGATCTGCTACGGGAGGTACCTTCCCTGGCCATCGATGAACTGCACCGGAACGGCGGAATGGCGTCGTCGGATTTATCCGCCACCCTGCTGGGATTGGAGATTCGGGGCATCATTGCGGCCATGCCGGGGCAGCGGTACCGATTGATGGGCGGCAGGGGTTGACCGTCCGTATCTTTACGCGATGAATATGCGCCACCTTTTGCTGCTGGCTATTTGTGCCTGCCTCTGGTCTTACTGTACCCCCGCCCGGACGGCAGCGACTGCTTCGAATAATCCAACCAAGACTGCACCTGCGGACCCCGCACTCCAAGACCCCCTTCCGCCAGCGTTGGCCCGTTCGGCCACGGGACCGAAAAACATCATCCTGATGATCGGCGACGGGATGGGCATCTCGCAAATTTCCGCCGGCCTGTACAGCAACAACAACCGGCTCGAACTCGAGCGCTTTCCCGTGATTGGCCTACACAAGAGCTACAGCGCTGACAACCTGATTACGGATTCCGCGGCCGGAGCAACTGCCTTTAGTGCCGGGGTGAAAACCTACAACGGCGCGATCGGGGTGGATACGGACACCATGCCGGTCACCACCATCCTGGAAATGGCGGAGGCGGCCGGAATGCCTACCGGGCTGGTAGCGACCTCCTCCATCGTGCACGCCACGCCGGCCAGCTTCTACGCCCACGCCCGCTTCCGGAAGAATTACGAAGAGATTGCCGCTGATCTGCTGGACACGGACATCGACCTGTTCATCGGGGGAGGGGCCAAGTTCTTCGAGCGCCGGGAGACGGACACCCGTAACCTGAGCGAGGAACTGCGCGGTCGGGGAGTGGATGTCAGCTCCTTTTTGACGACGGAAATGAAGGACATCGGCGTCGACCGGGCCAAGCGGCTGGCCTACTACACCGCGGACGGCGAGCCGCTGCCGCAAAGTCAGGGCCGCAACTACCTACCGGATGCCGCCCGGCTGGCCGTCAACCAACTCAGTGCGCGGGACTCCACCGATAGCGGCTTCTTTCTGATGATCGAGGGGTCGCAGATCGACTGGGGTGGCCACGCCAACGACAGCGAGTACATCATCTCCGAAATGCTGGAATTTGACCGCACGATCGGGGAGGTGCTGAACTTCGCCCAGCGGGATGGGGAAACGCTGGTCATCGTGACGGCCGATCATGAGACGGGGGGGTATGCCATCAACAATGGTTCCTCCCTGGGCAACATCCAGGGGGGCTTCACCTCCGATTACCACACGGCTGACCTCATTCCGGTCTTCGCCTACGGGCCGGGGGCGGAGCGTTTTGCGGGCATCTATGAAAACACGGCCATTTTTGACAAGATGAAGCTACTTTACGGCTTCCGGTAGACTGGGTTTTGTCAGGGAATGGGGTTTTGAGGTCGTAACACTTCTTCCTTTTGGCTGTTATACCTACTGTATCAGTCGGTACGCCAGGTTCCGGAACAGTATCTTCGGCGCTGTTTAAATCAAGAAAATACACTTTTGTGCAAGTAAATCTTCAAAACGGGGTGGATGAGATTCACCAGTCCCTAAAGAACTGGAAGATCATCATCTCCCAGTACCAAAAGGCCAACACTTGGCGGGCGATCGGTCAGTTGTTCAGCAGCTTCGGTCCCTTCCTGGCCCTTTGGGTGGCGATGTACTTCAGCGTGGAGTACTCGATCTGGCTCACGCTGGCGCTGGGCATGGTCAATGCTTTTTTTCTGGTCCGTATTTTCATCATCCAGCACGACTGTGGTCATTATTCCTTCTTCCGGAAGCGGAAAGTGAACGATGCCATGGGTTTCGTCTGCTCCTTCTTCAGTTCGATCCCGTACACCTACTGGGCGCGGGTACACAGCTTCCACCACGGGCACACCGGCCAGTTGGAACACCGTGACATTGGCGATATCGACTTCCTGACGGTAGAGGAATTCCGTAAACTGAGCGCCTGGGGCCGCTTTAAGTACCGGGTCTTCCGCAATCCGCTCGTCCTGTTCATCGTCCTGCCCGTGATCTACCTGAGCGTGGTACTGCGTATCCCGCGGGTTAACTTCCCGGGCTGGTCGCCGATCATTCGCAAGCAGTATGTCAACAACCTGCTCATTCTGGGTGCCTACGTGGGCCTTGGCTTCTTGGTCGGCTGGAAAGCCTTCCTGATCGTACAGGGTAGCATCATTTTCTTCTTCGGCATCATCGCCTTCTGGTTCTTCTACGTGCAGCATCAGCACGA
>CAZKPE010000200.1:0-7651 GCA_964554545.1 uncultured Lewinella sp. | reverse complement strand
CATGATCGGACTAAGTTAAAAGGTAACGTTCACCCCGAAGACGTAGGTCTGGTTCTGGGGGTACTGCTCGCTGCGGCGGTCCCCGGCGGCCGTCTCCGGGTCGAAGCCCGGCGTGAAGTCGGTGATGGTAAATAGGTTCGTGCCGCTGACGTAGAACCGCAGCCGGTCCATGCCCAGGGCATCGGCGGCGGCCGGCGGCAGGGTGTAGCCGATCTCGGCCAGTTTCATACGCAGGTAGGAACCGTCGATGACGTCCCAGCTACTGAACAGCCGGTCGCTGCCGATGACGGGATAAGCATTCGAAGGGTTGGTGGGCGACCAACGGTCCTGCCACACGCTGAGCATATTCCCCTGTAGGGGGTCGTTGCCGTTCTGGGGCCGCAGCCGGTCCACCCCGCTCACCCCGCTGACGATGAAGGATAGGTCCACGCCCCGGAAGGCCAGGTTACCGTTCAGCCCGTAGATCAGCCTGGGGAAGGAGTTGCCCAGTATCGCCCGATCGTC
Organism: uncultured Lewinella sp.; assembly: GCA_964554545.1. Classification (GTDB taxonomy): domain Bacteria; phylum Bacteroidota; class Bacteroidia; order Chitinophagales; family Saprospiraceae; genus Neolewinella. The sequence continues at coordinate 7,147 of CAZKPE010000200.1, read as the reverse complement.
ATTGAAGGTGACGCGACCGTCCGGCCCGCCGTCCTCATTCCCGGCCAGGTCCAGGTAGCGGCGGTAACCAGGCTGGGTGCCCCCGTCGGCCGGGGTGGGGCCGGCGTCGATCGCTTCCTGGTTCTGGTAGATGCCGTCGAAGACCAGCCCGTAGTAGCTATACAGCGACTCCCCCTCCCGCAGGATGGTATTGCCCTGAATGATCTCCCCGCCCTCGACCCCGGGCAGGCTCAGCACCTCGTTGCGGTTGGTGGTCAGGTTGAGGTTGATGCCGTAGGTCAGCCCCGAGGGTCGGCGGTCGCGGTAGCCCAGGGCGACCTCGATGCCTTCGTTGCGCACGTTACCGGCATTGACGAAGGGAGCCCGGACCGCCCCGGCCGTAATGGGGATGGGGAGACGCAGGATGATGTCGTCGGTATTGCGGCGGTAGGCGTCAACGGTGAGGTTAAATTTGGTCCATAGCTCCACGTCCAGCCCGATGTTGATGGTGGTAGTCTCTTCCCACTTCAGGTTGCTGTTCGCCAGTTCCGTGGTGGCTACGCCATTGGTGAGTTCGCTGTCGTCCTCGCCGAAGATGTAGTCCGCCCCCACCGAGAAGGTCTGCTGGTAGGGGTACAGACTCAGGCTGTTCAGGCTACCCAGCCGGCCCCAGCTACCGCGGATTTTCAGGTTGGTCACGGTTTCGGCAATGGGCTCGAAGAAGGCCTCCTGACTGATGCGCCAGGCCCCGCTCACCGCCGGAAAGAAGCCGTAGCGGTTACCGGGCGGGAACTGGCTACCCCCGTCGAAGCGGGCGTTCAGCTCCAGCAGGTAGCGCTCGTCAAAGCGGTACTCTAACCGGCCAAAAAAGGACTGCAGGATGCGCTCGGTCGGCGCCTGTCCCACGGCGGTCAGCGTACTGGCGTTACCATTGCTCAACCCCCGCAGGTCGTTGGAGGCAAAGTTGCGTACCGATACCCGGTAGGCGTTGTTGAAGTTATTATCCACGATCAACTGGTGGCCCAGCAAGCCGCCGATGTAGTGCCGCCCCGCTCCGGGCAGTTGGTAGCGGACGATGTTGTCCCACTGGTAATTGTTGCCGTAGCCGGCATCCTGAAAGGCACTGCTCTCGACGGCCCGGGCGGTGAGTACCTCCCGATCCGGCCCGTCGTAAAGCTGATAAGTCGGCGAAAAGGTACGCGCGAAGCTGCTGCCGAAGTTATGCACGAAGGCCGGCTCGTAGCTCAGCCCCGGCAGGAGATCGACCCGCGCAAAGAGCTGGGTGTAGAGGGTAAAGCGGTCGACGAAGTTCTCCCCGATGGTGTTGACGAAGAGGTCATTGCCCGCCGGGTCGATGGTCTCCCCGTCGAAGCTCTCCGCCCCACTGAAGTCGCCGTTGGTGTAGTAGATCGGCACTAGCGGGTTGCGCTGGATCAGGTTGCGGAAGGTACCGCCGCCGCCCGCCACGTCGCGCGTCGGCCGGTCGTTGTCCAGGTAGTTGCCGACCATATTCACCCCGATGGTCAGCCAGTCGGTGGCATCGATGTCCAATTTGGCCCGCACGTTGTAGGTCTGCAGCTGGTTGTCGCCGAAGAGCGTCCCCTGCTGGTTGTTGTAACGCGCCGAGAGCAGGTAGCGGGCATTGGCCGCCCCGCCGCTGGCCGAGAGGTAGTGATCGGTGACGGGCGCCGGCTGGAAGGCCGTTTCGAACCAGTCGCCGCCGCCGAAGTAGTTCGGGTCGGCCGTCCCGTTCTCGATGGCCCGGATGATGTCGTCCTCGTAGAGCACCGTCCCGCCGCCGCCGTACTGCTCCCGCTCATTCATGGCGCGGGCGTAGTCGGCTTCCATCAGCACTTCGGGCAGGTCGGTCGGCCGCTGGCTACCGTAGCTGCCGTTGTAGGTCAACCGCAGCTTTCCGCTCTTCCCGCTCTTGGTGGTGATGAGGATGACGCCGTTGGCCCCCTGCGCCCCGTAGATGGAAGCCGAGGCCGCATCCTTCAGCACGGTAAAGGTCTCGATGTCCGAGGGGCTGATCTCGTTGAAGGAGTTGACCTGGATGCCGTCCACGACGATCAGCGGACTGGAGTTATTGATGTTCGGCCCGCGAATGGTGATGTTCGGGGCCGCCCCCGGTTCGCCGCTGGGCTGCTCCAGTTGCACGCCGGCCACCCGCCCGTAGAGCAACTGGGCCGGGTTGGTCACGGGTTGGGTCACCACATCGTCGAAGCGGATGCTGGAGACCGAGCCGGTCAGGTTTTCCTTCTTCTGGGTCGCGTAGCCTACCACTACCACTTCGTCCAGCAGGGCGCTGTCGTCTTCCAATTCGACGGTCACCTCCGTACGCCCATTCAACTCCAGGCTACGGGTGCCGTAGCCGGTGTAGCTGATGCGCAATTCGCCCCGGGGGTCGGTCACTTCCAGGCTGAAGCGGCCGTCCAGGTCGGTCACGGTCCCGTTGCCCGAGGCGGTTTCCAGGACGCTGGCCCCGATGAGGGGTTGCCCGTTGGTGTCGGTGATGGTGCCGGTCACGGTCTGGGCCAGCAGGGGGCCGGTCAGCAGCAGGCCGGCCAGCCAGAGGAGGGTAGGTAGTTTCATATTCCTAAGCTTACATGATCGGGGAGCGACTGGGTGTCGGTCCCGGCTTAGGGCAATGTTCCAAAATGAAGGGGGGGAGCGAACGGGGGTAGGCGGTCAAAGGCCGGGGGTACCGCGTTCAGGAAGGGGTGGGCGGGGACGCAGGTGCAGGGGTTTTCCGATAAGCCGAAGGACTCTGCCCAAACTGATCCCGGAAACAGGTGCGGAAATACTTCAGGTCGTTGAAACCGCATTCGAAGGCGATCTGAGACACGTTCTGCTTGCTGTCTCGCAACAGTTGGGCAGCCCGCTTCAGGCGTAAGGCCCGTACGAAACCGGTGAAGGTCTGTCCGGTCAGGGCCTTCAGTCGCCGGTAGAAGGCCGAGTCGCTCATGTGCAGGGCGGTGGCTACTTCCTCCCGGCTCAGGTCGTTACGGTCCAGCTGGCTTTCCACGTAGTCTAGCGCGGCGTCGATCCACTTCGCGTCCTCGTCGTCGATGACCACCTCGGAGGGGCTCAGCGTTACCCGGCGGGTAAAGTGGGCGCGGAGCAGTCGCCGGTTCCTTAGCAGGGCTTCTACGCGAGCCCGTAGCACGGCAGGGCGGAAGGGCTTGGTGACGTAAGCGTCCGCCCCCTGCCGGTAACCATCCACCTGGTGTACCGTGGCGGTGCGGGCGGTCAAGAGGATGACAGGCAGGTGGGCCAGTTCCTCTATTTGGCGTATCCGGCCGCAGAGGGTCAGTCCGTCCATCATCGGCATCATGATGTCGCTGATGACGAGATCGGGTACCGTTTCGGTCAGCCGGTCCAGTGCTTCCACCCCGTTTGCTGCCGTAGTCAGGAGGTAGTCCGCGGCGAAGAGGTCGTAGATGAAGACCCGTATTTCGGGATTGTCCTCGGCGATCAGCAGGTGAGGTCGGTCGTCGCTCGCCGCCACTATGGGTTTCGGGGATGAATTGGGCCCCGGCCGGTAATGGGCGATCGTATCGGAAGGGGCAAAGTCCGGAATCAACTCGGAGGAGGAGAAATGAGCCGACCCCACCGGTAGGCGTACCACGAAGGTGCTACCCAGGCCAGGAGCGGTATCCACGGTAAGCGTTCCCCGGTGGGCTTCGACGATGCTTCGGGCCAGTGACAGGCCGATCCCCGTGCCGACGAGCTGGGTCGACTCCGCGTTCGCGATCTGGAAGTAGCGGTCGAAGATGCGGTCCGCCAGCTCCTGCGGCATCCCCGGCCCTCTGTCGCTAACCCTTACCTCGACGTGGCCGTCATCCCCTTCGCCCAGAGCGACGATTACTTCCGAGCCGGCGGGCGCGTACTTCAGGGCGTTGGAGAGCAAGTTGCAGAAGACGATCTCGAGCTGGTTGCGGTCGTAGGTCAGTTCGATCCGCCGCCGGGCACCGTTAAAGTGTAGAGAGACCCCCGCCTGTTCGGCGGCCTGCCGGAAAGAGAGCGTCAGTTCGTGCAGGAAGGGGACGAAGTTTCCCGGCGCGGCCTGCAGTCGGAGGCGATCGGACTCCACGCGCCGGAAATCAAGGAGTTGGTTGACGAGCTTCAGTAGCCGCTGGGCCTGCTGATCTACCGTGGCGAGTAGTTTTTGCTGCCGCCCCCCTACGGGTCGTTGTAGCAGTTCGGCCATCGGCCCCAGGATCAGCGTCAGGGGGGTACGCAACTCATGGGTGATGTTGGTGAAGAAGCGGGCCTTCGTTTCGGCCATTTCCACTTCTTTTTGCTGCGACATCCGGGCCAGGGCCAGGCGGTTGCGGAGTTCGTTGCGCCGCCGCAGAAAGGAGCGGTAGGCGTACAGCAAGCCGATCACGAGCAGGACATAGCCGGCCATGGCCCAGGAGGTCAGCCACCAGGGGGGTAGAATTACAATTCCCAGTTCCCGAATCGGCCCGTAATCCCGGTCGCTACGGGCGGCCCGTACCTGAAACCGGTAGCTACCCGGGCTGAGATCGGCAAAGGTTACGCTGCGTTGCGGACTTCCCGCCGTCCAACTATCGCTGACCCCCAACAGTCGGTAGGCGTAGCGGATAGTGGAAGGGGTATTGAAGTTTAGGGCACCGAAATCCAGGGTCAGCACGTTCTCGTGGTGGGCCAGCTCGATCGCTTGGGTGAAGGCTACCGATTGTGGTAACCCTTGCACCTGCGCGCCGCCGCCCGCCCCTACCGGTGGTTTTAGGGAATGGTTGAAGAGTTTGATGTCGCGCAAAACGACGGTGGGTGGCTCGTCATGCTCGGCCAGCTCGCGGGGGAAGAAACTCACTAAACCGGCCTGGGTGCCGAAGTACAGGCAACCGTCTTCGCCCCGCGCCGAGACGTTTTCCATGAAGGAGTTGGTGGGCAGACCATTGCCGCGGTCGAAGCGGGTCGTCTCGAAATCGGTACCGCGGATGCGGGTAAGTCCGTGCGTAGTAGCCGCCCAGATGTTGCCGTCCCGATCGCTTTCCAGGGCCTGGATGTAGCTGCTGCTGAGGCCGTCCGCTTCCCCGAAGTGCTGAAAATGGAGCTCGCCGTTCGCCCGCTTCATCAGGTTCAGTCCGTTCGGGGTGCCGACCCAGAGCCGGCCGGCCCGGTCGAGGGTAGTGCACAGAACGATGTCGCTGCTGAGGCTTTCCGGCCGGCCCCGATCGTGCAGGTACACGGCGAAGTCATCCGTAGCGGGGCGATAGCGGTGCAAACCATGGTAGGTGGCGATCCAGAGGTTGCCCGCTGCATCCTCCCGGAAACTGGAAATGCGGTTGCTGCGCAGGCTGCCGGGGCGGTGGTCGGTAAGGAACTGCCGGAAGGGAACGCGATCCGGAGGACCGGGTCGGGTAGCCCGCCATAATCCCTGATGCTGGGTGCCGATCCAGTAGTAGCCGCCCCGATCACGATACACGCTGGTAACGTGGGTGAGGTAGCGGGGGGGGGCGTCATAGATCGTCCGGATAGCCATGCGCTCGAAGCCCGATCCGGTGAACCGAAGGAGGGCGTAGTTGCTTGCGGCGTAGAGCTGGTCTTCCTCCCGGACGTAGTGAAAAGATCGGATGCCGGGGGTAACATTGAGGGGCGAGAGCCGCCAGTCAGGGTTAAACGCTCGAAAAGCGGCCCCCGCCGAGTCTTGAGCGTAGTAGGTTCCGCTACCTTTGGTACCCAGCCACAGCTTGCCTTCGGGCAAGGCGGTTACCGACCAGATAGCGTCGGAAGGGGTTTCGGGGGTGCCGCGGACGGCAAAGCGGCGGTCGTCGGTATCGATACGCAGGAGTCCTCCCCCGTTGGTACCGACCCAGGTGGTGCCGTCGCGGCTACGATAGGTGCACAGTACCACTTGGTAGGGATAACCCGGTGGTAGAGGGATGGGGTCGAGTGTGGGCCAGCCAGGCTGGTAGTGGTACAGTCCCCCGCCCCAGGTGCCGATCCACAAATCGCTGCTCCCCGGGGGGGCGGATATATGATAGGCGTTGTCCATACCCCAACTACTGGCTTCCGGGGGTAGTGGGGGCGCCTCCTTCCACCGATCCTGATTGGGGGAATAAATCCGCACCCCTTCATTCCACCGGCCAGTAACGAAGCCGCCACTTGCCGGGTGGTAGGCCAGGGTCATGAGGGAGGGGGAACGGTTCGGGGGGGCGGCAACCCGTATTTGTCGGCCGTCGGCACTAAAGCGGACCAGCCCCCGGGTAGTTGCGGCCCATAGCGTTCCGTCAGGGTGGCGCGCGAATTCGTAAGTGCGTAAGTCGGGGTGTAGCTGCTCGAAGCGCCGTAACTGCCGATCGTAGCGCAGGGTGCCCCCTACCCAGGTGCCTACCCAGACGTAGCGATCGCCGATCGGGTGAAGGGCGATGACGCGATCGTCCGTGAGGCTATCCCTCATTCGGGGGCGTGCCCGCAGGTGGGTGAAGCGACCGCTGCGGGGGTCTAAGACGCTGATGCCGCCCGACTTGGTCCCTACCCAAATGTGGCCACGATCGTCTTCGGCGAGGCATTCGACGGAACTGTTGCTGAGGCTGCCGGGCCGGTCCAGTTCGTTGCGGAAAACATCGAAGTCCTGACCGGTGAAGCGGTTCAGACCGCCCCGGGTGCCGACCCAGAGGTAGCCCCGGCGGTCTTGCAGGATGTCGGTCACTTCGTTCTGGCTAAGGCCGTCGTCGACGGTGAGGGCGGTGATGCGCCAGGGGGTGGATTGGGCGGCAAGCCGCCCGCAAGCGGGCAAGAGAAGGCTCAGTACAGCCATGAAAACCCACCAAGTGATAGCCCGAAGTTTCATACTGACTGTAGCCGACGGCCTCAAATCAACCGCCGATTCTGGTGATAAAAGTACACCCGATAGAGTGGGGTCACGGCAGGTCTATAAAAGTAGGCAATCCGACAAAGGCCAAGTTAATGGATAGAGGCAGAATAAAAGGATAATCTCAAAATAGCGGTATAGAGACAGTTTTGGGAGACATACGGGCATAAGTAGAGTGCTAAATGAACCGACTTCTGCTGCGACAGGATTTTCTCAAGTTCAGTCAAAGCTGTGTGGAATATTCAGATAAATTCCTTACTTTTCGTGATGATTACGGGCTCGTCCCGACAGACACTATCCACATTCGCAAACCGGGAGCCA
>CAZKPE010000199.1:0-7660 GCA_964554545.1 uncultured Lewinella sp. | reverse complement strand
CGCTTAATGGATGCGACCGTCCGCGTGGGGTTGGTGATGGCCTGCCGCTTGGCGGGTTCTCCGATCTTGCGCTCGCCGGCATCCAGGAACGCCACGATGGAGGGGGTGGTGTTCCGCCCTTCGTCGTTGTAGATCACGGTGGGCTCGTTGCCCTCCATCACAGCCACGCATGAGTTGGTCGTACCTAAATCAATTCCGATAATCTTGCTCATACGATTGCTTTTGTAAATGTTAGCTGACAATGCTGTCGCTCCCATTCATGCAACCACCGTGCCAGCCGACTGGGTTCGGGATTGCTGACGGATTTTCCGGGCGCGGGCGCAGGTGCGGGGCAAATTGGCAAATTGAAGGTCCGCGACTTGACATTTTGTCAGGTCCGTTTCGACTTCCGGTTATACGTGATCGCCCGCTGGGCATCGGCGCGGAAGCACGTCATTCCATCTTCCCGCAGGGCGCGGTGCTTAGTCTTGCGGCCCTTCACCCGTTTGCGCCAACGCTTGTAGCTACCGGGCTTGAGTTCCCGGCGCATCAGCTCGATAACGGCACCCTCGTCGAGCCCGAACTGAAATTGAATGGCCTGGAAGGGCGTTCTGTCCTCCCAGGCCATCTCAATGATACGGTCAATATCCCGCTCGCTACGGTCCACTAGCGGACGATCAGGCGGTTCACGTCCACTAACTGCCCGGCCGTATTCCGCAAGGTCAGGAAATAAGTCCCCGCGGGCAGGTCGGCGGGAAGCAGGTGGCGCTGGGTTCCTACCGTTATGTTTAGCGGCTGTTCGTACTGCAGCTGTCCGAGTTGGGTGAAGAGTTGCAAATTGCCGCGGAACGACTCCAGGGTACGGAGTTCGTACGTGATCGGACCGGAGGCCATCGCGGGATTCGGGAACGCCCGGGCCGCAAATCCTTCCGGCCGGTAATTCCGGGTCCCGACGAGCTGCCCGCGGGTAAGAACTACCGCGGAACCTGATCCGGGCCGGAAGTTGCTACCGTCGCTGGCCAGTACCCGATGGTATACGGTAGCCATTGCACCTGCGTCCACGCCCACCTCACTCAGCAGTCCGTCCACCGTGCCGAAATCGGTCGCGAAGAAGGTGTCCCGCCCCGTATTCACGCTCAGTACGACGTTCGTAAAATCAGCGTCCGTGGCTAACTGCCAGATGTACATCACGCTATCCATGGATGGGTCCGTACTGCTGCTGTAGGTGGCAACGAATGCCGAGTCGGCGGGCCCCTCCAGGGTCAGGCTATCCATATCCATCGGGCTGAGGATCATGGATGCGGAGGGGGGCAGATTGAGCTCCCCGACGACCTGTCCGCGGGCCTCCCCGCTCGGTACGGTGGTGGTGTGAATATTGGCGTACATCCCGTTGGAACGGAGAGCGGCAAGCTGTGCCGAGTCCAGCATGAAGGTGTTATCGGCGACGGAGAAGGTGGCGGCCTTCAGGTCCTGAGAAGCCTCGGCGTTGAGTCCGACGGAAATGGGGCCGTTACTAGCCGACGTTCCCAGATGAAGGTGAGCACCACCGTTGATGGAGGCGTCGAAGTCGCCGTCCAGCATCCGCACGCTACCCGAGATCATGAGCATGGAATCGATAAGCTCGCCCTTCAGCCCGCCCTGGGCGGAACTGACGACGTAGTTGGTGGCATTGGCCCCCAATAGCGTCGTGTGGAAGTAGCTTCCGGCCAGGGGCAGCATCTGACCACGGATGGCCCCGCTCTGGTTATCGGCGGTATGCACGTTCACGTAGATTTTGCGGTCGAGCATTTCAGAAAGTTGCGCGGGAGAAAGCTCGAAGCGATTACTGTCCGCTAATACCACGCCGCTACGTTCGTTTTCATCGCGATCCGTAATGATGGACACTACGATATCGCCATTGGTACCGGCCAGTGCGTTGTGGAGGTGCATTCCGCCGGCGACGTCGGCGGCAAAGTCGCTGTCCAGATCGTTAAACGAACCGACGAGGGTTACGACCGTATCGGTCACTTCGGCGGCCACCATTCCGGTCGCATCGGTAGGAATGCCCTCAGGCTGACTAGCTCCGGAAAGTGGGGCAAGGAAGTAGCTTTCGGCTTCCGCCAGCAGGCTGCCGCGAATTTCGCCGCCGCGGTGGTCCAGGGAGTGGACGTTGACGTAGAAAAAGCGCCGCATCAGGGTATCGATGCCCCCGGGGCCGGCCATGAAGTGGTTTTCCATAGGGAAAAAGACCCCACTGCGGCCGCTGCCGTCATCATCGGTATTGACCTGCAGGGGGAAAATTACCGGCCCGGCCTGCCCCGGATAACCGGCGTGGATGTGGGCGCCGCCGGCAATGGAGGTAGCCAGGTCACTGGTCAGATCGGTATAACTTCCGCTGGCCGTCATTTCCGTGCCCCGCATTTCTACCTTCACCATACCCCGCCCCGTAGTCGTGATGCCGGGAATTTGTTGGTTACCGTTCAGAAATGCAGTGAATACGGCCTGGCTCTCACCGAGCATCTGCCCGCGGATTTCACCAGCCGGGTGGTCGAAGGTGTGCAGGTTAAAGTAGACGCCCCGATCGAAGAGCCCGGCGACCTGCTCGTCGGTCAGCTCGTATTCGTTCTGGGCGGGTAGCAGGAAGCCCGACAGCGAGTCTTCATTGCTGCGGAAACTCAGGGGGTAGCTGATGGGCCCGTTCATGCCGGCCATGCCCGTGTGTAGGTGGATGCCCCCACCGATATTAGTGTTTACGGCACTGTTCAGCTCGTCAAACGACCCCAGGACGGTAAGGGTATTGCCCGCCAGGTGACCCAGCACCTGACCCGACCCGCTACTGGTCACCACCGGCCATTCGTTAGCCCCCGACAGGTGGGCCCGAAAGAGGGCATCGGCTACGGGCAGTACCTGGCCGCGCAACTCGCCACCGGGGAAGTTTTCGGTATGCAGGTTCACGTAAAATTGTCCGCTACGCAGGACGCCTAACTGTTCATCGGTCAGTTCGTAGCCCTCGTCATCACTGACGAATACGCCGCTGCGGTTACCTTCATCGAGCTCGATGGCCAGGGGGATTTCCACCGGCCCATTCTCTCCCGGTAGCCCGAAGTGCAGGTGGGCACCCCCGGCAATACGGGTAGCCACCTCACTGCTTAGGTCGCGGAAGGAACCGGTGGCGTATAGCACCCCATCTTCCACATCAAAAAACACCGCTCCGTAGGCCTGGCTGACCACGGAGGGCACTTCGTTACTGCCGAACAGGTTGACGAAGTAGGTCTCACTGTCCGCCGGGGCCAGGTTGCCCCTGATCTCCCCGCCGGGGTAGTTGCGGGTGTGAATGTTAACGTACACCTGCCCTACATCCGTATCATCGAACAGGGACTGAGCCGCAATGATGGTGTTTTGGGCCGCCTCGAAGGTGCCCCCGAGGGAATCCTCATCCAGGTTGATGGTCAGGGGTAACAGGATCGGACCGTTGCGGCCCGGCAGGCCCGCGTGGATGTGAGCTCCGCCGTTGATGTCGGTAGCCACCGGGCTACTCAGGTTGGCGAACGAACCGGTCACGACAATGCGCAGGGAATCATCATCTACTTCGGTAGCCTCGATGCTGACCTGCCCACTGGCCATGGTGATGACGGGCAGGGCCTCCTGCTGGCCGCTCAGGTGAGCCTCGATGGTTTCGGTAAGTTGGCCGAAAAGGGAAAAGTGGAGAAAGAAAAACGCAAGAAAGAAAAAGGGGGTAGAGCTCTGCAATCGCATAGAAAGGAGTTTAGGTGATGCTCATCTAACTCAAATTGACCGCCAGGGTTTCCTCCAATGACCCGACTAACGGAAATTTAGTCGTTGGGTGAACCGACCCTCGCGCAGGCTATCCAGGCTGCCGTCATCGAAAAGTACGCCGCCGCGCAGTTCACTAACCCGGCTGGTCACGATGCCCTGCCCCCCGACCACGTTGGTGTAGCGGGGTGCGGCCTGTGAGCTCGTCAGCCCCGCGTTCGCATTTTCAAGGGCCAGCAGGCGGGCCACCTCCACGCCGGCCGCGGTGATGCGCACGTCGAAATCGTCCAAGCGTCGGACGACCCCGTCATCAACGGGAAGGGCGTCGCCAATAAATCGGTATACGGCCTCATTGTCGACTTCGTAGCGGATCAAATTCCCGCTACGGTCATTGTTCCCGGGTTGGTAGGAAAGATCGAGGGGGTAGCGCAACTTTAGCTCCCGGTCCCGCGAGGGGTCCGCGGCGTAAAACTCCCGGATATGGAAGATGAACTCCACGCTGAAGACAGCCGCGTTCGGTCCGGCCTCCCAGCTCAGCAGCAGGGGGCGGCGGTAGTCGTCGATCCGCACGGTAGTGGTAGGCCGGATGATTTCTATCGACTCCAAGAGGGTGGTTTCCGCGGTGGCTTCGAACTCATCGTCCCTGGCCACGCTGATTTGAATCGGGGAACCTGGCCTGAGATTCAAGTTTGGGCCGGGCAGGCGATAAAGCACGTTCGGGTCACCGGCGAACACACCGTCTTCCCGCTCCAGACCGAGCTCGTTGCCGTCTACCCGTTCCAGTTCGACGCTTTCCCGGGTCTGCAAATTGGTCAGGCTTACCGTGGCTGCTTCCGGATCGTAAAACAAGCGTTCGGCATCCATCGCCACTGCACCTGCGTCCGCGCCCCCTCCCTGGACGACGCGCTGCACCCGCACGTACTGTTCCGGCTCGGTAGGATCGAGGTAGGCGAAAATGACGGGGATGTCCTCGAATTCGGCTTCGAGCTGGAATTCTTCGCGACAGGAAGCAAGGAGAAGGAAGACAGTCAGGTAGAGGGATAGGCGCATGGAGTAAAGCTAATCAAAACGGCTTACTGGGAGAATTTACCCGTTTACTGAATTAGCACTGCCATTAACTGAATAATGCCCGTTTGCCGGATAGTCGCAACTGACCTTCTAGGGGGTAACAAACCGTCCGTATGTCCCTTTTCTACCCCTATTCGCGTTTTTTGCCGGCCATTCTGCTGGCCTGGCTGCTCCCCGCGCTGGCCGCCGCCCAAGCGGGTAAAACCATACGGGGGGAGGCCTGCGGTGCCGTATTGAACTTCACCTACATCGGGCAGGATGCAAGCGGACGAAATATCTACGAAGAGCCGGGTGGTTTTCGCATTACTTCCCGCGCAAACGGAGGAGGGCAATTCCGGAGGCCCCCTGGCCTTCGATCTGAGCGTAGTGACCTACGCCGCCGCCCTGCCCCTGACGCTGGAGTCATTTGTGGGAAAACCGGAGGGGGAGCACAACCGATTCGAGTGGACCACGGTCCACGAGCAGAATGTCCAATGGCACCGTTTGGAGCGCAGCTCCCACGGCACTGCTAGCTGGAGCGAAATCGACCGGCAGCTCGCGGCGGGAGGTAGTCCTTCCCTCCCAGACCGCGGAGCGTATCGTTCCGTTTGCGGACCTCAAGCCGGGGCTGTATGTCATCAGCGGTGCCGGGGAAGCGATACGCTTTATTAAAAGCTGATCATCCACCTCAATACCTGACACCTATGGCAACTTCCTTCATCGGACAAATCGACTTCTGGACCGGAGCCGGTATTCCGGCCCTACCCCCGGTCCCGCAGCACCTTCCCCGCGGCCAACTCCTGGCGGCGCAAGTAGTCCATCATCTTCTTGGCCGTACTCAAGTTGGTCACCTCGGCGATCCCGGAGGCCAGGGCGTTTTTGACCTTCTATTGGGGGCGATGCTGTTGAAGCGCTTCAGCAGCTCAGGGATGGCGTAGCTAAGCAGGCTCTCCTGGTCGTCGCCGCACCTGCGTCCGCGCCGTCCCTTGCACGACCTGCTGTACGGGGATGTACTGATTGCCGCCGGTAGGTTCCAACTATGCGAAGACAAGTGGAACGTTATCGAAGTCGGCCTCGAACTCTTCGCGACAGGAAGGAAAAATAAAGTGGCGATCGGACTAAGGAATAGCCGCATGGGCCGAAGATAGAAAAGCCTTACTGAGCGATACCGGCCGTTCCCTGACGGTTTGTCCCCGTTCCCTGAATAAACACCCCAGGCGGGCGGGTCGACCGCTACCTTACTGACTGCGTAACTAATCGACAACACCCATCTTATGACTAGCCCCTACTTTTACCGCTTCCTCATCCCCTTGGTGCTGACCTGCAGTGTCTCCTTTCTACGGGCCCAGGTCGTGACCGTTGCCGACGGCGACCCGAACTGCTTCGGGAGCGGGGTGAACTTTTTCTTCGTCGACACGGATAATGCGGGCTACAACAGATACCAAGCCGGGGCGGACGGAAGCAGACTATTCATCTATTTCCGCGACGGCCGCTGGAGGCTGGGTGACCCGGACGGACAGGCCGACAACTTCGACACCTTCAACTTCTCCGATTTTGCCTCTACCCCTAATCCGCCCAGTAGCCCTACCGGAAATTGGGTCACTACCCAGGCCGGTGCCGACGACGGCTGCCCTAACGACATTACCGTAAGCGGCTCCGGCACTCAGGACTTTCTGGGCGGCGACCCCTGCGCCGATGCAGGCGGGGACAGCGATGGGGACGGCATCTGCGATAACAACGATATCTGCCCCGGTGGAGACGATAACGCCAACCGGGACGGGGACGACGTGCCGGATGCCTGCGATGATTTTCCCGATCGTTTCGACGGTATTCGCATCGATGATGACAAATGCTTTACCAGGATTGAAGAAGCGGAACTACTCTTCGTAGACGATGGTACGGATGCGGATGGGCGCCGCCGTTTCCGTAACGTCAACGAAAACAGGCGTAACCTCGAAATCGTCTACGAGGCCGCGGCGGGGCGGTGGGTCATGCGGAGTTCAAACGTCAGTGAAAACGTAGCCTACATCAATACCCTTGCCAGTCTGCCCAACCCTCCTTCGTCTGCGGCCCGGGCATGGCAGGTTCACCCCGACCTCAGCTGTAGTACGGCTCCCGTCTTTTTCGGAACGGAGGTACAGGATGACCTGGGCTGCCCCGTAGCCATTCAATCCGTCGCTACTACTGACGCGGAAAATGGCAATGACGGTACGATAAATGTAGCCGCGGATGCTTCGCGGCCGTCGTACGTGTATACGATCGATGGCCCCGTCCGCCAGTCCAATTCGACGGGCCGGTTTAGCAATCTGCCCGGGGGAGACTATACGGTCAGCGTGGCGGACGATCGGTTTCCCTCCGGCGTATGCCAGGAAGAGCAAAATGTGTTGGTGTTTGATCCTGCCCTTCCCCTTACCCTGCTCGACTTTACCGCCACGGCAGCGGAAGATCATACCCTACTCCGGTGGACGACCGTTGACGAAGTGGGCGTACAGTACCACGACGTAGAGCGCAGCACGGACGATCGCCAAGACTGGAAGCGGGTTGCCCGCATCGAGGCGGCAGGCACCACTCGCGAACAGCGCGATTATACGGCTACGGACCCCTTCCCCGTCGACCGGGCGTACTACCGCCTCCGTAGCCGGGACTACGATGGGTCGGAACAGTTCAGCCCCATCGTGCATCTGCGGCGTACGCCGGAACGATCCATCCGCTTACACCCGAACCCGGTAGACGACCTCCTCACGATTACGCTGACTGCAGCCGCGGCCGAAAGACCCTTGATGCTTCACGACGGTCAGGGTAAACATCTCCGCACACTGAGGGTGGCCGGCGGCCAAACCACCGTCGACCTGGCGACCGCCGATCTGAGCCCCGGTGTTTA
>CAZKPE010000198.1:4844-7670 GCA_964554545.1 uncultured Lewinella sp. | reverse complement strand
ATCCCCCCCGCACCTGCGTCCCCGCCCCCATAGCCGACTGCAGGGCACGCCCGATAAAGATCTCGGCGTTGCGCGCGGGTATGATGATGGAGACCGTCACGCGACTGGGGTAAATGCTTTACGTACCCGGTCTTTTGCCATGACGGCTACTCCCCGGGGTTCACTGCGGAGATAGTGTAGCATCCGTTTGGCGAGGAACCAGTCTTTGCGTCGTATGGATTGCATCAGCAGTTGTTTGGCGATCCGTGCGGCGTAGGTGCTGTAGGAAGCGGTCAGCTGGGTAGCGGGAAACTGCCGGCGGTAGGTACGCAGGTCTTCCAATCGCTGTAGTAAGCGCGGTTCGCTCAAGTAGGTCTCCCCCCGGGTCAAACTGTCGGCCTGTTGCTCGTAGACCGACCGCACCCGCCCGTCGTAGTGCGCCCACCCCCGCTGGCTGATGAGCAAAAAGAGGTAGTGATCGGCCGCCACCACCCGCTCGTAGCCCGGGGGCCAGTCGCCGAAGACGCGGGTACGGAAGAAAAAGGAGGAGGTATGCACGCGGATATTCCGGTCGGCGCAGAAGAAGGCGTGATCGTAGAAACCGTCGGCGAACTTCTTTTCGGCCGGCTTACTGCGGAGGAAGGGGGGCTCCAGTAAATTGCCTTCCGCATCCAGGACATGGCACTCCGTATCGTGCAGACAGATGCTCAACTCCGGGTGGGCCTCCATCATCCAGTACTGGTCGCGGAGTTTGTGGGGGTCGGTCCAGTAGTCGTCACCGTCGAGCAGGGCGGTGTACTTGCCGCGGCAGGCCCGGGGGTTCTCCATATTATTGATCCGGCCGGGAATGCCGGCTTGCCGCTTGTCGTACAGCCGCAGGCGGATGAGGTCGGGATGGCGGTCGTGGTAGTCGAGCAGGACCTCGCGGGTGCCATCGGTCGACGCATCGTCCCCGATTACAATCTCGTAGGGGAAGTCGACCTCCTGGACCAGGATGCTATCGAGGGCCCGCCCGATGAGCTTCACCTGGTTGTAGGTCACCACCGATACGCTCACTTCCGGCCAGCCCGCTTGCCGCCAGTCCGGGGGAAGCGGGGGCAGGTGGTAGGGAGCGGGGGGCAGGGCGGCCATGGAACAAAGCTACGCTGCCTATTTTGGGCGCATGAAAACAGCCGTCTTCCCCGGTTCCTTCGATCCCATCACCACCGGCCACGTCGACCTCGTTCGCCGGGCCATCCCCCTCTTCGACCGCATCGTGGTGGCCGTGGGCATCAATAGCCAGAAAAAATACCTCTTCGGGCTGGAGCAGCGGATGCAGTGGCTGCGCGAAGTCTTCGCCGACCAGCCGACGGTAGAGGTGGACAGCTTTTCCGGCCTCACGGCCCACTACTGTCAGCGCATCAAGGCGCACTACCTGCTACGGGGGCTACGCAACGCCAGCGACTTCGACTACGAAAAGACGATCTCTCAGCTCAACGGCATCGTCGGGGAGGGATTGGAGACCCTTTTTCTCATCAGTCAGCCGGCCTACAGCCACATCAGCAGCACTATCGTGCGCGAGATCATCAAGGGGGGAGGGGATGCGCGGCCTTTCCTGCCGCCCGAGCTAGAGCTGCCGCCGCGCCACGATACTCCGGCCTAGGGTCACCTCGTCGGCGTACTCCAGCTCCCCGCCGAAGGCCACGCCCCGGGCGATGCTGCTGACGCGTACGTCGGCATCCCCCAGTTGCTTATTTAGGTAGAAGATCGTCGTATCCCCCTCGATGGTGGGGCTAATGGCCATGATGATCTCGTCCACTTCCTCCGATTTGGCGCGGGTGATGAGCGTATCGATATTCAGGTCAGCCGGCCCGACACCTTCGATGGGGGCAATCACGCCACCGAGCACGTGGTAGACGCCGCGGTACTGTTGGGTTTCTTCAATGGCCATCACGTCACGGATGCTTTCCACTACGCAGATAATGGAGCGGTCGCGGCGCTGGTCGCGGCAGATGCTGCAAACGTCCTGGTCGCTCAGGTTACCGCAGGTGACGCAGTGTTGGATCTGTTCGCGCATGCTGGCTACGGCGCGGGCGAGCTGCACGCTGTCTTCGGTGGGCTTGTTGACCAGGTGGAGGACCAGCCGGAGGGCCGTCTTCTTACCGATACCGGGAAGCTCGGCGAAGGCATTGACCGCATCTTCGATCAGGCGGGAGGAAAACTGCATGAAAAGGATTAGGGCGGGGACGCAGGTGCAAAGTAGAATGGATAAAACAAAGCAGGGGGAGTACAGTTTGTTTTTACCGTAGATTGCGCTCGATTTTCGAGTCCCCAAACCCCTAAAAGAAAGACAAGCAGTATGGCTGAGGTAATTCGCATGCCCCGCATGAGTGACACGATGGAAGAAGGCAATATCGTTGCCTGGTTAGTCGAGGAGGGCGAAGCCGTAGAGCCCGGTCAGACCCTGGCCGAAGTGGAAACCGATAAGGCGACCATGGAGCTGGATTCTTTCTTCGAAGGGACCCTCCTGCACATTGCCGTCAAGGAAGGGGCCGTCCCCATCGATGGCGTCATTGCCGTGATCGGGGAGGAAGGGGAAGACTGGCAGGCGGCGATCGATGGTGCCGGGGGTGACTCCGCCAACGGAACCGCCGACTCGGATGCGAAAGAACAAGGCGAAAGCAGCGACAACACCGCCCCCGAGAACGCCGCCCCCGCCACCCCGGGCCGCACCACGACCGAAGAGGCGGGTAGCGAAGACGACCGGGTGAAGGCCAGTCCGCTCGCCCGCGCGATGGCGAAGGAGGCCGGCCTCGACCTCGGTAGCATCAAGGGAAGCGGCGAAGGAGGACGCATCATCAAGCGCGA
>CAZKPE010000198.1:0-4744 GCA_964554545.1 uncultured Lewinella sp. | reverse complement strand
CAACCCGCAACCCCGCAACCCACCACCCCACAACCCGCAACCCAACCCAGCCCGAACGTGGACGCCGAAGAAGTCGGGCCTAAGGTTCCCGCCTTCGCCATCAACACCAGTGGCGAAAATTATACGGATACCCCCGTCAGCCAAATGCGCAAGGCAGTCTCGCGCCTGGTCAGCAACAGCAAGTTCACCGCCCCCCACTTCTACGTGACCGTGGAGATCGACATGGGCAAAGTCTGGTCGCTACGCAAGCAACTCAACGAGGTGGCCCCGGTCAAGATCAGCTTCAACGACCTGGTCGTCAAGGCCTGCGCCGTCAACCTACCCAAACACCCCGTCATCAATTCATCCTGGCAGGGGGAAAGCATCCGGGTGCACCAGGACGTCCACATCGCGGTCGCCGTCGCTATCCCCGACGGACTCATGATGCCCGTCGTGCGCTACGCGAACATGAAGAGCCTGAGCCAGCTGAACCTGGAGGTGAAGGAGCTGGTCGGACAGGCGAAGAACCGCAAACTCGCCCAGGAGCAGATGAGCGGCAGCACCTTCTCCATCTCCAACCTGGGGATGTTCGGCATCGAGGAGTTCACCGCCATTCTCAACCCGCCCAACGCCTGCATCCTGGCCGTAGGCGGCATCAACGATAAGGCTATCGTCCGCAACGGAGAGGTCGTACCCGGCAAGATGATGAAGGTGACCCTGAGCTGCGATCACCGCGTAGTGGACGGAGCCAGCGCCGCCCAGTTCCTCAATGACGTGAAGGCGACGCTGGAGGAGCCGATCCGCCTGATGGTCTAAAGGCGGGCGATCCGCCGGGTCAGGGATTTACCACCGTTGGTCACCCGTAGCAGGTAGACGCCACGGGGAAGTTGGTCCATCACAATGTCCTGCCGTCCGGAAGCGAGGGCGGCGGCGCGCAGGTGCAAGCGCTGACCGGTGGAACTGAACAATTCGATGATCGTGGTGGGGCCTTCCAGGTCGCGGACTTCGACGTGGAGGGTATGGGTGACCGGATTCGGGAAGGTCATCACCAAATCCGCCTCCAGCGGCTCGAAGGTAGAGGTGGTCGAGTCGGTACGGATCACTTCGATGAAGTTGGCCGATACCGCCTCGCAACTGTCGTTCGTGAGCGTGCTGATGTTTTCCCCCATGATCGGATCGGACAGTCCGCGGTAACTCCACCCCCAGATGCGGCAGGTGCCGGCCGGGGCGCCGCTCAAATCGAGGGTGTCGGTGCTGCGGGCATTCGCGAAGTCGAGGATGTTGTCATCTTCGTCGGTGATGACGTACCAGTAGCTCAGCTCGGTAGCGGTGGTCCGGAAGGCGACCGGCACGCGTACGTCTCCGGCCACGGCGGTGAAGGTGGTCATTCCGCCGGCCGTCGTGACCCGGCCACCGTCGGGGGATTGGCGGACGACCGTAATCGGATTCGAAAAGTCATGGGCTCCCACCAGGCTATCCACGCTGGCACCCATCATAAGTCCGGAAATGCCGTCGGCGTAGGCCAGGTACCAGATCAGGCAGGTGCCGGGGCCGGCGGGATCGAGGTTGAAGGGACCGTCGTTACCGGGAATGCCGAGGATCATGCCGTCGTCGTCGGTGATGACAAAGGTGCGGTTCGTGCCGCTGGCCGTACCGTCGCGGGTGACCATCAGCGGATCGGCGACATTATCCACGCAAATGGAGGTGTCGACACCGCCGCTCAGGGCTAGGGAAATGCTTCCGCCGCTGACGACCCGGTTGCTGCAGTCTTCAGTGTAGCGCCGCACGGTGATGGGGTTGGAGAAGGAAAAGGTCCCTTCGAGTTGGTCCACATTGGCCCCCATCATCAGGCCGGTGAGGCCATCGGCGTGGGCCAGGTACCAGATCAGACAGGTGCCCGCGCCCGCGCCATCCAGGTCGAAAGGCCCGTCGTTTCCGGGGATGCCCAGGATCATTCCCGCATCATCGGTGATCACGAAGGTGCGGTTAGGGCCCGTGGCGTTGCCATCGCGGATGACGGTAAGGGGGTCGCCGGTCCCGTCGGAGCAGATGCTGGCGTCGAAGCTGCCGTCGGCCAGGGTGATCGTGCCACCCTCCACGAGATTGGCTGCGCAGTCGTCGCCGGTGTAGCGGGTTACCGTGATCGGATTGGAGAGGCTGAAGCAGCCCCCCAGGTCACCGGCATTCGCACCAACGCTCGCCCCGGTCAGGCTTTCGTCGTAGGCCAGGTGCCAGATCAGGCAGGTGCCACCACCCGCTCCTTCCAGATCGAAGGGGGGCAGGGCGGGCAGCCCGAGAATATTGAGGTCGGCGTCGGTGATGACCCAAATGCTGCTGTCGCCGGTCTCGCCGTCGAGAATTACATCAAAGGCATCCGACATACCGTCGCCGGCGCAGATAGCCAGACTGTCGCTGCCGTTCGTCAGGGAGATGGTGCCGCCGTCCACCGGGCAGTCTCCCTGGGCTAGCAGGGGGACGGCCAGTAGCGCACTAAAGGAAAGGAGAAGGGGGAAGCGGGTAAAGTAAGCGGTCATAGGGAAAGGATTGTTTCGGGTAAAGGTCCATCCCCGTAGCGCGACCAGTAATCACGAATTTATCACGCTTTATCACATTTTTGTTCTACTGCTCGAACGGTGGCCGGGCCGCGAGTTTCCGGACGTTCTACCCACCTGCGCTCCGCCGCCCCCCGACCCCGCCGCCCCCGTGAGGTTTCCGTGATACTTCCCCCCTACTTTTACCTTCCGGACGAACGCTCCCTCCATGACCCGCACCGCCCTCATCGTCGAAGACGACCCCGACATCGTCGAACTCCTCCGCATTCACCTGGCTGACCTCGACTGTGAGGTGGAGGCGACCGCTAACGGAAAGACGGGTCTGCAACTCGGGCTGGAAAATCCGTACGACCTCATCATCCTGGACGTGATGCTGCCGGGAATGGACGGTACCGAAGTCTGCCGACGCCTGAGGGGCAAGGATATTCATACGCCGATCCTGATGCTGACGGCCCGCTCGGAGGAGTTCGATAAGGTGATCGGCCTGGAACTGGGGGCCGACGACTACATCACCAAACCCTTTTCCATCCGGGAATTTATCGCCCGGGCCAAGGCCATTCTGCGCCGCGTCGACCGGCACCGACAGCAGACGATCGGGGGCGGCGGTACGGTGTACGACTACGGGGAGATCATCATCGACCTGGATAAACGGCGGGTAACCGTGAGGGGCGACCGGGTGGAGCTAAGCCCGAAGGAATTCGACCTGCTCACCCTCCTGGCTTCCGAACCCGGCAAGTGCTACGATCGCGGCAAGATCCTCAACCTGGTCTGGGGCTACGACTTCGACGGTTACGAGCACACCGTCAACAGCCACATCAACCGGCTGCGCACCAAGATCGAGCCCGACGCCCAGCACCCCCGCTACATCCTGACCAACTGGGGGGTAGGCTACCGCTTCAATGAGGAATTGACATGAACAGCGCTAACCGACTTTTCCTCAAGCTTTCCGGCTTTATCCTGCTCCTGCTGCTCGTGACCGGGGCGGCCTACGTGCTCATCCTGTCCTACATCAACGAGGACCACGCCGCCGAGGTCAACCAGCGTCTCTACGGGGGTATCGCCGAGCATACCGTAGCCGTGGTCAAGCCCCTCGTCGACGGGGAGGTGGACACTACCCAAATTCAGGACATCATGCATTCCATGATGGTCATCAACCCCAGCGTGGAGGTGTATCTGCTGCGGCCCGACGGAGGCATCGTGACCTACGTGGCCCCGAACAAGCGCGTGCAGCTGGAGGCGGTCGAATTGGGACCGGTCCGCCAATTCATCGCCGCCTCTGCCGCGGGGGAGCGCCCCTTCATCAAGGGCGACGATCCCCGCCACCCGGAGGCCGAAAACATCTTCAGCGCCGCCGAGATACGGGACGACGGGGGCCAGCTGGAGGGCTACATCTACATCATCCTGCGCGGGGAGGAAGAGGCGGCGGTCAACGCCCAGCTATACGGGGGCTACGTGGCCCGGCAGGGGGTGATCCTGTTCTTCCTCTTCTTGTTGGTCGCCTTCGTAGCCGGTCTGGTGGGGCTGCGCTACCTGACCCGTAACCTTCGCCACGTCGTCGACGGCATCGAGCGCTTCCGGGAGGGGGACTACACCTACCGGATCGCCGCTCCCGGGAACGGGGAATTCGGAACGGTGGTCGCCACTTTCAACACCATGGCCGACCGCCTGAACCGCAACATCGAGGAGATCAAATCGGTGGACCGCCTGCGCCGCGAGCTCATTGCGAATATCTCCCACGACCTGCGCACCCCGCTATCGATCATTCAGGGCTTCGTCGAAACCCTGCTGATGAAAAACAACAGCCTATCCCCCGACCAGCGCCGGCGCCACCTCACCACCGTACTGAACGGAACGGAGCGCCTGGGTAAACTGATCACCCAACTCTTCGACTACAGCAAACTCGAAGCCCGCCAGATCGAACCCCGCAAGGAAGCCTTCAATCTGGGGGAACTGGCCCAGGACGTCGGCCACAAATTCAGTCTGCTGGCCCGGCAGCAGGACATTGAGGTCGACATCGAGGTCCCCCAACACCTCCCCCTCGTCTTCGCCGACCTCGGTTTGGTGGAACGGGTGCTGAATAACCTGATGGACAATGCCCTCAAGTTCACCCCCGCCGGCGGTCGCGTACTGCTGCAGATGGAAGCCACCTCCGACGCCGTAGAAGTGCGGGTGACGGATACCGGCCCCGGAATCGCCGAAGCGGATATCCCCCA
>CAZKPE010000197.1:0-7706 GCA_964554545.1 uncultured Lewinella sp. | reverse complement strand
AACCCGGCTTCTTCCGCCACCTGCCCCTGATGAAGGATGCCCGGGAGGTCGTGGAGGAGCTCTACCAGCACTACGAGGTATTCATCGTCACCGCCGCCACCGAGTTCAAGCACAGCTTTACCGACAAGTGGGAATGGCTGGAGGAGCATATGCCCTTCATCCACTGGGAGCGCATCGTCTTCTGCGGCAACAAGAGCATCGTGCACGGCGACTACATGATCGACGATAAGGTCAGCAATCTGAGGAACTTCAACGGGACGGGTTTGCTCTTCACCGCCAGCCACAACCTGCACGATACGGGCTACCACCGCTTCGACAATTGGATCGAAGTACGTGATTACTTCCGGCGGGAACGGATGGCCCGACTGGCCCGACAGGGATGAGGGAGGACGTCCGCAAGCTGCTCCCCTTCGCCCTGACCGGGGCCGTCGCCACCGGCATCAATTACGGGCTGTACCTGCTGCTGGTACATCGCTACCTGCCGCCGCTGCCGGCCACCCTGATCGCGTATTCCAGCAGCGTCGTCCTCAATTTCTTTCTGCAGCGCCATTTCGTATTCGAGCTTCGCCGTTCATTGCGTTCGGCCTTCGCGCTGAGCATGCTGGTCAGCCTGGGCGGGCTGTTGCTGGATGCCGCCATCATATATGGACTTCACGCCGTACCCGTATTCGGCGATGCGGAGTGGCTCATCAAGGGAGTGGCGACGGGGGTGGTGTTTTTCTATAATTTTTTTGGGAAGCGATTGGTCTTCGAGGGGCGCTCTTCACCGGGTTCACCAAGTTCACCGCAGAGGTAAGGGAGGTATGCGCGGAGGTTTCGCAGAGCGCGCTACACCTCTCCGCGTGACCCTCCGCGCATACCTCAGCGACCTCCGCGGTGAATTTAGTTACACTTGCTCCCGAAAGTACTCCACGAACTCCTCCACCGTCATCCTCCCCCGATCGCCTTCCCCCTGCACCCGCACGGCCACCTGCCCGCTCTCGGCCTCCTTCTCACCGACAATGAGCATGAAGGGTACCCGCCGCAGTTCTGTATCCCGGATCTTGCGGCCGATGGTTTCGTTGCGATCATCGACGCTGCCGCGGATGTCGTGCTTCGCCAGTAAGGCCAGCACTTCCAGGCTATAGTCGTTGAATTTCTCGCTGATCGGTAAGATGGCTATCTGTTCGGGGGCCAGCCAGAGCGGGAACTTCCCTCCGGTATGCTCGATCAGGATGGAGGTGAAGCGCTCCAGTGAGCCGAAGGGGGCCCGGTGGATCATCACCGGACGGTGCGGCTGATTATCGCTGCCGATGTACTCCAGCTCGAAGCGGTCGGGAAGGTTGTAATCCACTTGTACGGTACCGAGTTGCCACTGCCGGCCGAGGGCATCGCGCACCATGAAGTCCAGTTTGGGGCCGTAAAAGGCTGCTTCTCCGTATACTTTTACGGTCTGCATCTCGATCTCGGCGCAGGCGTCGATGATGGCCTGCTCGGCGGCATCCCAGTTGGCCTGGGAGCCGATGTACTTTTCGGGGGTTGCGGGGTCGCGTAGGGAGATCTGGGCGGTAACGTCGTCGAAGCCGATCATACCGAGCACTTCCCGTACGATGTCGACCACGGCCAGGAACTCCCCCTTCACCTGATCGGGCATGCAGAAGATGTGGGCGTCATCCTGGGTAAAGCCCCGCACCCGGCTCAGTCCGTGCAACTCCCCGGTTTGCTCATAGCGGTACACGGTACCGAACTCGGCAAAGCGCAGGGGCAGCTCCCGGTAGCTGCGCGGCCGGAACTTATAGAGCTCGCAGTGGTGGGGGCAGTTCATGGGCTTGAGGAGGAATTCCTCCCCCTCCCGTGGCGTTTTGATGGGCTGGAAGCTGTCTTGGCCGTACTTGTCCCAGTGGCCGCTGGTCACGTAGAGCTCCTTCTTCCCGATGTGGGGGGTGGCGACCTGCTGGTAGCCGGCATCTTCCTGCCGCTCCTTCAGGTAGTTGACCAGCCGCTCGCGGAGCTGGGTGCCCTTCGGTAGCCACATGGGCAGGCCGGCACCGACCTTCTCCGAGAACATGAAAAGCTCCAGCTCCTGACCTAGCTTGCGATGGTCGCGCTTCTTGGCTTCCTCCAGCATCTCCAGGTATTCCTTCAGCTCCTTGGCCTTGGGGAAGGAGATGCCGTAGATACGGGTGAGCTGCTTTCGCTTCTCGTCGCCCAGCCAGTAGGCCCCGGCTACCTTCATCAGTTTGATGGCCTTGATCGGGGCGGTATTGGCGAGGTGGGGCCCCCGGCAGAGATCGGTAAAGTTGCCCTGGGTGTAAAAGGTGATGTTGCCATCTTCCAGGCGTTCAAGCAGCTCCAGCTTGTAAGGGTCTTGCTTTTCCTCGAAGTAGGCGATGGCATCGGCCTTAGAGACCTCCTTACGCACGTAGTCGACCTTACGGCGGGCCAGTTCCAGCATCTTCTGCTCGATGCGGGGCAGGTCCTCGGAACTGATCGAGCGGTCATCTCCGGTGTCGATGTCGTAGTAGAAGCCGTTCTCCACCGCCGGGCCGATCCCCAGCTTCACCCCAGGGTAAAGCTCCTCCAGCGCCTCGGCCATCAGGTGGGCCGTCGAGTGCCAGAAGGTCTGTCTACCCCCCGGCTCACGCCAGGTGAGCAGTTCCACGGTAGCGTCTTCCTCGATTGGGCGGTCGGCGTCGATAATGACCCCGTTCACCCGCGCGCTGAGCACGTTGCGGGCCAGGCCGGCACTGATGCTTTGGGCTACGTCCATGGCCGAGCTTCCGGCTGCGAATTCGCGGACGCTACCGTCGGCGAGGGTGATGTTGATCATGCTAAACCTGTTTGGTCCTGCCTACGGGCGCAGGTACGGGGCGCAAAGGTAGGAACTGCCCCCCGGTGATGGTATAACATGGAGAAAGCCGCGTTTCGGTGCGTATATTGAGCGACCCGACCAAATTATCCGATCATGCGCGTCAGCCTAATTTGCCTATTTCTGTTCGTTCTGACGCTCGGCTGTGCCTCCAATCGTGACCTCTCCCAGGCCGACCGTGATAACGCAACCGCCCACCGGGCCATCGCCAATGCCGGTGGCGCGAATACGGTGATCGTGGATGCCGCGGAAACCAGCATCGACCTTTCCTCCTACCTGCGCCGCGTCCCCGGGGTGTCGGTCCGTGGAAGCGGCCCCTCGGCCACCGTTCGTATCCGCGGCGACGTCAATTTCAGCACGGATTCCACCCCCCTTTTCGTAGTCAACGGTACTATCCTCGGAACGAACTATGCCAGTGTCTACGATACCATTGACATTAACGAAATCGGCCGGGTCCGGGTACTCAAAACGCTCAGCGACACCAATCGCTACGGGATGCAGGGGGCGAATGGGGTCATTGAGATCCGGCTGAAGAAGTAGGGGTTGGCTCCACCACCAGTCGGTACCCCGCCCCCCGCACCAGGTACTCGATGCTTTCGATTACCGCTAACCCCTGCACCTGCGCCCGCGCCATCAACTCGCTTTCCAGAGCTTGTTCCCGTAGCCGTTCCTTTGCCCGCCGGTTGAGCCGGCTATAGTCCCGGGCCGTGAAGGTGTTGAACCAGCTTTCCTCCAGATCGCGGTAGATCAACTCGTGGTCGATGGCCAGTATTTCCGGCGCGGGCATATTTGCGACGGTCAGGGTGCGCGCCTCGGGGTCGATGCGGAGTTCCAGTTGCTCCAGGTCGTAGCCCACCAGGATAGTCCCCCTTACCTCCACCGTGGCCTTTTTATCGAAGCTGAAGCGGGTCGGCAGTGGCAGGTATAGCGTCACATTACGGGAAGCCGTCGAAGAAAAAAGCTCGCTTACGTCCCCCTCTACCGTCACCAGTTTGGTCACGTTGCGCACCCGCTCCAGTAGTACGGTCGCTTCCTCCCGCACGGCCTGATCATTGCGGTAGGCGGTATACCACGATAGCACGGCTACCCCCAGGAAAAAGGATACGATGACCAGCAGCAGGGTGGGGAGGAAGCGATTCATCCGGACTGCTTGGCTTCCATGGGGTAGCGCAGCCCGTTGTACGATTTCAGGACGGCCTTTACGCTGCCGACCGATACTGGCGACTCGATCAGTAGCGGAATCTTGTTGCGGTCGTCGCTTACGTAGATCTTCATTTCGTCCCCCTCGTCGAAAAGCTCACCGGTAATGAGCTGAGGGCTGAAGCGGAGGGTGTTGTAGGTGCCGACGCCCTTCACCTTCACGTCTTCCTCCGGGCCGAGGTAGCGGATCTTCAGGGGGTGCACCTCCTGGTCCATCATGATCTTGATCGGGATCTCGTCCTTGGGCCGCAGTTGGTCGTAGTCCAGGTTGCGGGCGAAGTAGATGATGGAAATGAGGTCGTGCAAACAGGGGTCCACCTCCATCTCCTTCGGCTTCAGGTCATGGCGGGTCTTGCCCCGCATGCTACGGATGCGATTCTCATCCTGATAAAAAGTCGTGCGGTCGTAGCGGCTATACCCCCCCTCCTTAATGTCCTTGATGTGAATTTGTGGTAGCAGCGTCTCCTTGTCCAGGTAGCTGGTGTAGTTGTCCGTCACTTTATAGAACCACTCGTAGCTCGGGTAGGTCCGCCCCTTGACCGTGATGCGGTACTGATTGGGCAGTTCGTGCACGTTAAAGGTGACTTCGCCGGCGGCCAGCCAGACAAAATTCCAGTTGTAGTACAGTTTGTAGACAATCTCCTCTCCGGCCTGGAAGGTCGTGTTGCGCATGGAGCAGACGTCGGGGGGAGCGGTCGGGGCAGGGGGCGCGGCCGCAGGTGCAATGCTATAATCCGGGCTCGCGGGAAACGCGAGCAGCAGGCAAGCAAAGCATTTGAGCAGGACCGAATTCATACTATTCTGTTTTTTCGCACGATCCACCAGTATCCGGGCAGGGCGGGTAGCAATACATTAACGCCGAAAAGCGCGGTATATGCTGCCAGTACCGCGATCGCTCCGGCGGGGTCCGACGGCCACAACAGCAGCCCCAGCTCCGTACGTAGCACGAGGTTCATGCCCGGGGGTAGCGGCAGACCGGCCTGCACGAGATAGATCGCCGCAATCCCGGCCAGCCCATCGACTAGCGGCAACTCCAATCCGAAAAACCACAGCAGGAGGTAGAGTTGCGTACAGTAAACACCAAACCGCAGGGCGGCGTAGGCACTGGCGGCCGACATTAGCCTAAAATTAACGTTTGCCAGGGCTGCCGCCAGCGGGTTGGTGTCGCGACCGAAGCGGCTCCGTACCCACCGCAGCAGGCGAAGGGCCAGGGGTTTACCGCCTATCCAGATCAGCAGGATCGCCAGGGGACCGAGAGGGAAGAGGAGCAGTAGGTGTGCTCCGCCCGTCCACTCCGGCAAGCGCCCGAGGGTATAGATCAGCGCCGGCCAGGCGATCAGCAGAAACGCCACCCACTGGCACAGACTTCCGAGCAGGGAGGAACCGACCACTGCGGCCCACTCCGCACGCCCGGCTACCAGCATCCGGCCGCCAATCTCCCCGATGCGGTTGGGGGTGGCGGCACTTACGCTCACGCCGGCCAGGGTGGCGCGCAGAGTACGGGCGTAGGACCACGGCAGGAAAGGACGCAGCAGCAACTGCCACTTGCGAGCCTCCAGGAGCCAGTTAACCGGCATCATCAGTAGCGCGAGCAGGAGATAGTAGGCTTGTCCGGGTCGGCCCAAGGCGGCGAAGAAGGCGGGCCAGTCCATGCGTTCACCGAGCCGAAAGAATTGATACCCCATCGCCATCAAGACGATCAGGGACAGGAGGCGGAAAAAGTTTTTCCGGCCGCGGGAGGGGGTACGAAGCCAGTCTAGCAGCGCCATTAGCGGGCGAAAGTACGGCCCCCCCGCCACCCGCCTAAATCAATAAATTTGTTGGCTTGCCGAAATCTCCGCTACTTTGTGTGGCGAACCGGCTATCCGCTCACTCCGATCCGGCTCCCGTTATTCTCACTCAAAACTGACTTCCGTGGCCGTCGCGCCCACTACCGATCCGACCGTATATCGCATTCTGGGCATCGACCCGGGTACGGTGGTGCTGGGTTTCGCGGTGGTGGAGATTCACTCGCGCAGCCGCCGCATCGTCGAACTCGGCGTCCTGAAATTGGCCAAGTTTCCCGATCACGCCAAACGATTGGAGACCATCCACCGTCGGCTGACCCAGGTTATTCAGGAGCACGGCCCCACCATCATGGCCATCGAGGCCCCCTTCTTCGGCAAGAACCCCCAGTCGATGCTCAAACTCGGCCGTGCCCAGGGGGTGTGCATGGCCGCCGCCATCGGGCAGGGGCTCGAAGTGACCGAATACGCCCCCCGCAAGATTAAACAGAGCATCACCGGCAACGGCAACGCCAGCAAGGAGCAGGTCGCCGCGATGCTGGCCAACGAGTTCGTCCTCGACGATAGCCGCCACCTGGCCGATGCCACCGATGCCCTGGGCGCGGCGATGTGCCACTACTACCAAAACCGCAACGGCATCCCCGGCGGCAAGAAGTTTTCGGGCTGGGCCGGCTTCGTACAGGCGAATGCGGGGCGGGTCAGATAACGAGGACTAATTCTGCAGGAATAGTTGCAAAAGAAACCTATGTTCGGTAACTTTGTAAAATAAAGTTCTTTAATACAACTTCTATGACTCTCCGCCGCCAAAGCTTACTCGTAGCCCTCGCGCCGCTCGCGCTTCTGCTCCTTCCCCTGATTGCCACCCCCCTATCGGATGGGGTAAACTGGTCGGGTTCCGATTTCCTCGTGATGGGTACGCTGCTTCTGACGGTCGGCGTAGTCTGCGCCGTGATTCTCCGATTTTCCGGAAGGGGGCTCCCCCGGGTTATGGGTATCGGGCTGGTCGTACTGCTCTTCCTACTGCTCTGGGCGGAGCTAGCCGTAGGCATATTCGGCACGCCGCTGGCGGGGAGTTGAGCGAGCTATTTCCCGCTCCAGTCGCCGCATGAAGTCGTGGTAATGCACCTCGATCGTATGCCGCTTGCTGCTGGCGAACTCCCGTTCTATGCGATCGCTATCGGCCTCCGCCGCCGCCCGGATGTCCTTGGGTAGCTCGTAGTCCCCCGATAAGTAGGTCGCCGCCAGTCGTGACTGGGCATCCGCCAATGGCCAAATGGCGCCCTGGGGCTGAAAGAGACCGATGAAGATGAGACTCGGCACCTCCGGATGGAACATCCGCAGGTGGAGCGGAATACGGTAGGCATCCTCGTAGTCAACTACCGCCCGGTCCAGGAAGGGAAAAGTGATTCGATACCCCGTCGCGGCTACGATGGTATCGTATTCCCGTCGGGTGCCATCTTTAAACGTTACCGTCTTCCCCTGCACCTGCGCGACGCCGCCCCTCGGGTGCACTTTGCCGTGCCGAATCTTGTAGAGCAACTCCGAATTGAGGGTAGGGTGGCTTTTGGTCACCGCCTCCGTCGGCTGCGGTAGCCCGTAGTCGCTGTATTTCCCGACCAGGATGCGCACGGTCAGTTTGCGTAGAGGATGCTGCACGAATTTGGGCAGATATTCCAGCACCGAATTGAAGGTATCCACGGGCTTGCCCAGGAAAAACTTCGGGATAATGTAGTGCGGCCGCCGTACGCTGATATCGGTTTGCGCGGCAACGCGACTGATCTCCACGGCGCAGTCACAGCCCGAGTTACCGCTACCGATTACCAGCACCCGCTCTCCGGTAAAGTCGCGGTTGTGCTTGTAGTCGTGGCTGTGGA
>CAZKPE010000196.1:0-7713 GCA_964554545.1 uncultured Lewinella sp. | reverse complement strand
ACCTGCTGCAGCCGACCTACCTCAACGTCATGCTCGGCGAGATCGCCAGCGACAATACCCTGGCCGGCGGCGAGAGCGCCAACGACGTCATCGGCATCCAGCAGGTGGACGATATGATCCATACGCCGGTGAACGAGCAGCTCGACGCGATCTGGGACTGGATGTTCGCCGGTGTTAACCGGGCCAGCTTCATCCTGGAGTTTGCCGATAAGATTGACTTCGCGGGCAAGGAGCAAATCCTGGCCGAAGCGCGCTTCCTGCGGGCCTACTACAATTTTGAGTTGGTGAAGTGGTTCGGGCCCATTCCCATCAAGGAAAACCGCTTCGCGCTGGGTGACGAAACCTCCATTCCCCGTTCGCCGGTCAGCGAGGTCTACGCCTTTATCGAATCCGACCTGAACGCCGCCGTAGCCGAACTGGCCGAGACCGCCCCCCAGGTAGGTCGCGTCAGTCTGGGTGCCGCCCGGGCCCTGCTTGGTAAGGTGCACCTGTACCAGGAAGAGTACCAGGAAGCGGCCACCGCCCTGGAGGCCGTGATCAACTCCGGCAACTACCGACTGGAGGAGGACTACGACCGCATCTTCGAAACGGCCGGGGAGAACGGTCCCGGTTCGGTCTTCGAGGTACAGTATACCGATGCCGAGGGGGCCGGCTTCGGCTGTCTGCAGTGTAGCGAGGGCAACATCGCCGTCGGCTTCAACGGCATCCGCAACTACGCCGGCCCGGTCTTCGACGGGGGCTTCAGCTTCAACGTACCCGTGCAGGAGGCCTACGATGCCTTCGAGCCGGGGGACGGCCGCCGCGACGTCGCCATCCTGGACATCGAAGACTGGGCTGACCAGACCGGGGCTTCCTACGGAACGGGCTACGAGCATACCGGCTACTACAACCGCAAGTACATCGCCCGCAAGGGGGACAGCAACATCGGCGACCAGAACCTGACCAATCCCAACAATTACCGGGCGATCCGCTACGCCGACGTCCTGCTGATGGCCGCCGAGGCTTTCAATGCACTGGGTCAGGACGAGAAAGCCCGCAACTACCTCAATCAGGTACGCCGCCGCGCCTTCGGCGATGAGGACCACGACATCAGCGCTTCCGGCGATGCCCTGCGCGACTTCATCCTCCGGGAGCGCCGCCTGGAACTGGTCGGCGAGGGCCACCGCTTCTTCGACCTGGTCCGTACGGGCCGCGCCGCCGCCGCCATCGACGGTTTTCAGGTGGGCAAGCACGAAGTCTTCCCGGTCCCCTTCCAGGAGATCCAGTTCTCCAACGGCAACTGGCAGCAGAACCCCAACTACTGATCCGCCCCAACCCCCGATCATCATGCACAAGCTATCTTCTCTACCCATTCTGCTCGGCCTGATCGTCCTGACGGTCGCCGGCTGCGAGGATGACATCCTGCTTCCCGACCTCGACCAGGTCGCCGCGCCCAGTGAGCTCGGCTTGGACTTCTCAATCACCGGCGATAATAGCGGCACGGTGACCGTTCGCCCCGGCGGGCAGGGCGTCACCGCCTTCACGATCGACTTCGGCGACGGCAGCAGTACGTCGGCCAGTTTGGGGGCCGGTGAGTCCGCCACCCACGTCTACGACGAAGGCACCTACACCGTTGTCCTGGAGGCCATGAACATCAACGGGGCCACTACGACCTACTCGGAGGAGCTGACGGTGAGCTTCCGCGCCCCGGAAAACCTGGCCGTAACCGTCAATCCGATCGCCGGCGACCCGCTGGGTATCGAGGTATCGGCCGCGGCGGACTTTGAGACCAACTTCCTGGTCGACTTTGGGGAAGATCCGGATGCCGACCCGGTTTCGATCCAGGAGGGGGAGACCGCCAGCCATAGCTACGCCTCCGTCGGCACCTACCAGGTGATCGTACGGGCACTGAGCGGCGGGGCGGCCTCGGTCAGTGATACCGTGACGGTGGACATCAGCAACCCCATCCTGCTGCCCGTCGACTTCGAGGATGCGACCAAGAACTACAACGTCATCGGCTTCGGCCGGGGCACGGCGGAGGTCATCGATAACCCGGCGCCCGACGACGTGAACGGCAGCAACCGGGTCGTACGCTTCAACAAGGCGGAGGGCTCCGAGGTCTGGGCCGGCTCCGTTTTCGAGCTGGGGGAACCGATTGACTTCGGCACCTTCCAGAAATTTCAACTCGACGTCTGGACGCCGGCCGCCGGTACCTCCGTACTCCTGAAGCTGGAGAACGCCGCCGACGCCGATGTTTTCGTGGAAGTCGCGGCAACAACCACCACGGCCGGCGGCTGGGAAAGCCTGACCTTCGACTTCAGCGAGACCGACCTGAGCCGGGACTACAGCAAGGTGGTCGTCTTCTTCGACTTCGGCACACCGGGGGCGGGGCAGGACTACTACTACGATAACCTGCGGCAGTCGAGCGGCGGGCCCCAACTGGAACTGCCGCTGACCTTCGAAAACCCCAATCTGACCTACGAATGGATCGGTTTCGGCCGGGCCGATGCGGGCATCGTCGACAACCCCCAGTCCGGCGGCATCAACCCCAGTTCGCGGGTTGGTCAGTTGACCAAGACCGACGGATCGGAAGTCTGGGCCGGGGCCAGTCTGCAATTGCCCGCCCCGGTGGACTTCAGCCGCGGTAGTCAGTTCTCGGTCCTGGTCTGGTCGCCTCGGGCCGACGTGCCGGTCCTCTTCAAGCTGGAAAATAACGACGACCCCAACGTTTTTGCCGAAAAGCTCGCCACCACCACCGTCGCCGGGGAGTGGGAAACCCTGACTTTCGACCTGGGCGACCAAAACCTGGACCGCGACTACGCCAAGGTGGTGCTGTTCTTCGACTTCGGCACGGCCGGGGACGGCTCGACCTACTACTTCGACGACATCCGGCACGACGACGGGACCGAGGTACTGGAGCTGCCCCTGACCTTTGAGTCTACTACGCTACCGTACAGCTTTGAAAACTTCGGGGGAGCTACTTCCGAAGTCATCAGCAACCCCGTTGCCGGTGGCATCAACAACAGCGCCCGGGTGGGTCAGCTCACCAAGTCGGCCACCGCCGAGGTGTGGGGCGGTTCCTTCCTGACGCTGAGCGAGCCCATCGACTGGAGCGGCCCGCAGACCGTGGCTATCAAGGTATATACCCCCGCGGCCGGCACCGTGGTTCGCCTGAAGCTGGAAAACGCCACCGACCCCAACGTCTTCGTTGAACTCGACGCCACCACCACCACGGGCGGGGAGTGGGAAGAACTACGCTGGGACTTCAGCGGGCAGGACCTGAGCCGGGACTACTCCAAAGTGGTCATCTTCTTCGACTTCGGCACGGCCGGGGACGGTAGTAACGACACCCAGTACTACTTCGACGACATTCGATTGACGAATTGAGCCTGCACCCGCGCGCCGCCGCACAACTAAAACTCGGAGCGGAGCTCCTCGACCTATAGCATATGAAACCGATCTACATTATCCTACTCCTCGCCCTGGGCTTTACCGCCTGTGAGCAGGAAGACTACGCCTTCGGGGAGATCGTAGCCCCGATGAACCTGACGGTCGACGTGAACGTAGCCGGACAGACCGCCGATCTGCCCAACGGCGACGGGAGCGGCCTGGTCACCTTCAACGCCACGGCCGATAACGCCATCACCTACCGCTACATCTTCAGCGATGGAACCGAAGAACTGAGCCCCAGCGGGCGGCTGACCAAGCGGTTTCCCCAGGTAGGCATCAATACTTACGACGTTACCGTAGTGGCGACGGGCACGGCCGGCGTGGCCACCACCACCGCGACCAGCGTGACCGTGGAGAGCACCTTCGACGACGCCGAGGCCGTACAACTGCTGGCCGGCGACGGGAGCAAGACCTGGTACTGGGCCGCCGACGAGCCCGGCCACCTGGGCGTAGGGCAGAACGACGGCAACGCCGAGGCGAACTACTTCGCCAACTTCTACCAGGCCGTGCCCTTCGAAAAGGCAGGCAGCGCCGACAGCGAGTGCCTCTACGAGGACGAGCTAGTCTTCAGCCGCGACGGTGACCGGCTCTTCTTCGAGTTGAACAACTTCGGGCGCACCTTCTTCAACGTTGGCTACGAGAGCGTGGCGGGGGGATCGGCCGGCTTCGACTTCTGCTACGACTTTGCGGTACAGGATGACGCCCAGTTGGTGACCCTGGCGCCGAGCGAGTCCTTCGTGGCGGCTAACAACATCCCCGGCCAGACCCGCGGCACCGTACTCAACCTGACCGAAAATGGATTCATGAGCTATTACATCGGGGCGAGCCGCTACGAGATCATCAGCCTGACCGAGAACCGCCTAGTCGTGCGGGCCATCCAGGGCAACAACGACTTCCTGGCCTGGTACCACATCTTCACGACCACCAAACCCGTACAGGGCGGCGGCGGGGGCGGCGGTGAAGAGCCGACCTTCGACAACCTGGTCTGGGCCGATGAATTCGACGGCACCGAGCTAGCCGACAGCAACT
Source organism: uncultured Lewinella sp. (assembly GCA_964554545.1). Lineage (GTDB taxonomy): Bacteria > Bacteroidota > Bacteroidia > Chitinophagales > Saprospiraceae > Neolewinella. The sequence continues at coordinate 3,255 of CAZKPE010000196.1, read as the reverse complement.
GGAGCTACAACCTGGGCACCGGCAGCAACGGCTGGGGCAACGGCGAATCGCAGTACTACACCGACCGGGAAGAAAACCTGAAAGTCGAGGACGGACTGCTCAAGATCACCGCCCGGCGGGAGAACTTCAGCGGCTCGGACTTCACCAGCTCGCGCATCGTGACCGAGGACAAGTTCGAGTTCACCTACGGCCGCATCGAGATCCGCGCCAAACTGCCCACCGGCGGCGGTACCTGGCCGGCCCTCTGGCTGCTCGGTGAAGACTACCGGACCAACACCTGGCCCGCCTGCGGGGAGATCGACATCATGGAGCACGTCGGGAATCAGCAGGACCGCATTTTCAGCTCGCTGCACTACCCCGATAACTTCGGCGGTAACGCGGCCACCCAGAGCATCAACGAAGACGAGGTATCGACCGAGTTCCACGTCTACAAGGCGATCTGGTCGGAGAATACCATCCGCTTCTTCGTGGACGACGAGCTCTACCACACCTTCAACAACAATGCGGGGTTGCCCTTTAACAAGGACTTCTTCTTCATCTTCAACGTCGCCATGGGCGGCAACTTCGGGGGGGCGATCGCGCCGGGCTTCCAGGAGTCGACGATGGAGGTGGATTATGTGCGGGTATACCAGTAACGAGGCTTTTGTTAACCACGGATATAGCACGGATTATGGCACGGATTTTCTATACCGCTTCCCTCTTTTTGCTTGGCGCGCTGACGGCTTGTTCTTCGGGGCGCGGAGCGGCAGCGGAGGGCGCGGACGCAGGTGCAATGGGAACCGGAAATTCGGACAGGGAACTGCTCTGGGCGGATGAGTTCGATGGGAACGAGCTGGACCTGAGCGACTGGAATTACGAGCTCGGCGACGGCTGCCCGAAACTCTGCGGCTGGGGAAATAACGAACGGCAACTGTACACCCGAGAGAACCACCGGCTGGAGGACGGTAAGCTGATCATCACGGCTCGTAAGGAGGGGGACCGCTACACCTCCACCCGAATCACGACTAAGGATAAGGAGGCCTTCCAGTACGGCCGCATCGAGACCCGCGCTAAGCTGCCGGTCGGCGAAGGGCTCTGGCCCGCCTTCTGGATGCTGGGGCAGAATATCGACGAGGTGGGCTGGCCGCGCTGCGGGGAGATCGACATCCTGGAGTACGTCGGGCGGGAGCCGGGGGAGATCTTCACTACCCTGCATACGGCGGCGGGCCACGGCGATAACGGCAGCTCGAAGAAGACGAAGTTCCCGGACATCGAGGAGGGCTACCACACTTACGCGACCGAATGGACTGAAGAAAAGATCGAATTCTTCGTGGACGGGCAGTCGGTCTACACCTTCGCCCCCGAGGATCGCAGCGAGTCCGTCTGGCCCTTCGACCAACCCTTCTACATCATCCTGAACCTGGCCATCGGCGGCAACTTCGGCGGCCCGGAGGTAGATGACAGCATCTTCCCCCAGGAATTCATCATCGACTACGTGCGGGTGTACGCCCCGCAATCTAATTAACCCATTCAATCGCTCTTTTATGAAAGCATTTTACTCGATTACTGCCCTACTCATCAGCAGCCTGGCGCTGGCCCAGGCTCCGACCACGGCTCCGACTGCCCCCGAGCGGGACGCCGAGACCGTCATCTCCGTATTCAGCGATGCATACGAAGACGTGGCGGTCAATACCTTCAGCGCCGACTTCAGCGACGCCACCTTTTCCGAGGTGACCATTGCCGACAATCAGGTGCTCCTCTACGAATCCCTGGCATTCGCCGGCATCGAGCTACTCGGCGAAAATGCGCTGGACCTGATGGCCGCCGGCATCACGACCCTTCACTTTGACTACTGGTCGCCCAATAGCGTCGCGTTCAGCGTCAAGCTGGTCGACTTCGCCGGCGACGGGTTCACCGAGGCCCCCGGGAACGACACCGAAGCCACCGTCGGTCGCAGTCTTCCCACCGGTGAATGGGTAAGCGTAGACCTACCGATCGGCCTGTTCATCGGCATGAACATGACCGACGTCAACCAGATCATTATCTCGAGCGTCCCGGCGTCGGAAAGCACGGTCTACCTCGACAACATCTATTTCTACAGCGGTGGGGTCACCATTGGGGACACGCCGCTCGATCTGCCCGTAACCTTTGAAGACGATGACGTGACCTACGGGCTGTCGGATTTCGCCGGTGCGGTATCCCGGATCGTCGAGGACCCCACGGACCCGGACAATACGGTAGTGGAGACCACCAAGACCGCCGGTGCGCAGACCTTTGCCGGCACAACCCTGACCCTCGACCTGGGTGGTTCGCCCAACGACCCCGGCTTTGCCACGGCTATTCCCTTCACCGCCACGGCCACGACCATGCAGGTTCGCGTCTGGTCTCCTACCGTCGGCACCCCCGTTCGCCTGAAGGTGGAGAACAGCGCCGATAATACCGTCAGCGTGGAGACGGAAACGAACACTACCGTTGCCATGATGTGGGACACGCTGGTGTTCGATTTCACCAACGAAGCTACGGGGACGGCTACCCTCAATCTTGCTTCTACCTACAATAAGGCCTCGATCTTCTTCGACTTCGGAACCCAACCCGCGGACGCGGCCACCTACTACTGGGACGACGTTCTGTTCGGCGGAATGTCTACCGGCGGTGGCGGTGGCGGAGGTGGCGATGAGGTACCGGCCGTGGCCGCTCCTACTCCCGACCGGGATGCCGGGGACGTCATCTCAATTTACAGTGATACGTACACCGATGTCCCGCTGAGTACGCTCTTCACCACCTGGAGCGAAGCCCAACAGTCGACCGTACAGATCGAAGGCAATAGTACCCTGCGGTACGACAACCTGAACTTCACCGGTATCGAAACCGGCGCTGATAATCCGTTGGACCTATCCATGATGGATTCAATGCACATCGATATCTGGTCAGCTAACGCCGATACCTTTCAGATTAAGTTGGTGGACTTCGGTGGCGACGGCTTCACCGGAGGAGGAGCCGACCCCGAGTTCGAGATCGCCTTTCCGGTTACGATAGGCTCCTGGATCAGCCTGGATATTGCCCTGAATGATTTTGTCGGCGTGCCCCTGACCGACATTCAGCAGATCATCTTTTCGGCCCGTCCCGCGGGCTCCTCAACCGTATTCGTCGACAATATTTACTTCTACTCCGGTGAGGAGGGAGGTAGCGGAGGAGGAGATATGCTTACCGAAGCGGCCCCGCTACCCTTCCCCAGCCCCTCCACCGTAATCTCGATCTACAGCGATAGCTACGACG
>CAZKPE010000195.1:0-7752 GCA_964554545.1 uncultured Lewinella sp. | reverse complement strand
AGTGGTGGTCGGCGTATTCGAGCGTGCGTACGGTGCGGGCGGCGGCGCGCAGGTGCGATACCAGGTAGGATGTATCGGCAATTGCGGAGATCAAAAGCACATCGATTCCCTCCTCCATTCTGAGCCGGTAGCGTTGGTCGAGCAGGTAGTAGGGGGTGGCGTAGGCGTAGTAGCTGAAGAACAGTTGCTGGTGAGGCAGGGGGGCGATCTCGGTTGCGAGTCGGTCGGCTTCGCTTCGGTCGATCTGTTCAGGACACTTGCTGACGATGATGACGTCGGCCCGTTCATAGCCACTCCGCCACTCCCGCAGCCGACCGCTGGGCAGCAGGTAGTCGCGGGTGAAGGGGGTATCGAAGGGGGTCAGTAGGATGTTGAGCCCCGGTTTCACGGCCCGGTGCTGGAAGGCATCGTCGAGGAGCACCAGTTCGATATCCGGTCTACGTCCTACAATTTCGGGGATGGCGAAGGCCCGCTCCTCGGCCACGGTGACCATGACATCGGCGAACTTGCGGGCGTACTGCAGGGGCTCGTCCCCCACTTCCTCCACGCTATTTCCGGGATGGACCACCAGGAAGCCCCGTGTCTTGCGGCGGTAGCCCCGACTCAGGGTGGCGATGTTCAGATAGGGGTCAAGCAGGCGGATGAGGTACTCGATGTGCGGCGTCTTACCCGCCCCGCCTACCGAGAGGTTGCCGACGCTGATGACGGGCACGGAAAACTCGATCCCCCGCAGGATGCCCCGGCGATAGGCCCAGTTGCGGAAGCTGACGCCGGCTCCGTAGAGGAGGGACAGGGGGGAGAGCAAGATTTTGGCTAGCGGGGACTGGACCACGAAACAAAAGTACTAACGGGGTCACTAGCCGTCTAAGGATCAGCATGCGCTGCGCCACCAGAACTATGTTTTGCCGAGCGTAAGTCAGACACTCTTGGAATTTTGTGAGAGGTGCCTTAAATTAGCCTTACCTATACCCACCGCCTACACCTATTTTTTGCAAGTGAAAAAGCCCATTATTCCTCAATCGTACCGGTCTCGAAAGGAGTTTGCTACCTACATAGGTATAAGTTACGACACCCTTCGCCGGCGCATGGCCGAGATGCGACCACAGTGCAAGCCGCGCAGGCTACTATCCCCCGATGATCAGCGTAGTATTCTTAAGCATTTGGGTTACGATGAACGACTGATTCGTATCGAAGAATAGAAACTTCACATCGGATCAAAACGTGCGGTCTACCGCAACCTTAACGAAACGCCCGAACAGACTGCTTCTCACGGTTGAAGCCAGCAGAACGTCCTGCTCATTGCGAATGAAATCCTGTGTATTAAATACGTTTTGTGCGACCACTTTGACGTTGATTGAATTCAGCATATACCGTAGTTCGCAATTTAATAACCAATTGCTGCTTCCACGGTCCTGCAGAAACCGGACGTAGCGCGTGTCAAAGGACATAAAAAGTCTGTCTGGTAAAAGGGTCTTTTGTACATCCCAGTTAAGCCATAGCATACGCTGAAGGGTGGGCTGCGCGATCAGATCGTTCAGGTAATTTATATGAACAAATTTAATTTGTGCCGTAGTACCGAACGACTCTAAAGCAGGCGTGCTTTCAATAGTGAGCGCAAGCCTGTAGTCCCGAATTCGATTCGTATACACACGTTCCATCAGGACGTTTTCGGTAGAAACGAATATAGCCTCTGGATCGGCACGCAGTCGCCACTTACCATTGCCGATCGGGTGCATGATGGCTAAAGATAGCGCGTTGAACCGTTCCGGCAATTCATCGTACCCTACTACGATCAGACCGGATGGGTCGAACGAAGACCGATTAGTCTGCCGGCTCACCGTTTGAAAGGCGGCTAGGTCGACACTCAGCCCGTTGTTGACAAAATAACTTCCGACCAGAAGGGACTGCTGCTGACGCTGTGGGCTCATCCTTACGTCCTCGACTAGAAAGACGGATTGGAAGTTTACCAACTCCGCACCCGGGAACAGCGACCGCATACGGAAGGGCGAAACAATATTGGAGTGATCAAAGGACACCCGAAAGGGTGATTTCGGGTTCCAGACCACGTTCGCCAGCAACTCTGTACTACGAGCTTGTTCGGCCGGGCGGGCGGCTAGACTACTTGGGTAGTGTAGAAATCTATAGGCGATGGTTGCATCGGCGGTCACATTGACCTTCTCGAAATCGAGTAGGGTACGAATATGGGGTCCACTTCGTTGTTCCTGCACATCTTCAGTCACTTGAACCAACCTGGGAGAGGATGAATTCCGTTCCTGCCAAAGTTTCGTATTACTATACCGTCCCCCGATCAAAAATGCAGTTTGCTCGGATACGTTGTGGCGGTAATTGACCTCGACGAATACTTGCCGCTCTTTGGCCTCTACCAGTTGTAAACGCGATGGTCTGGCGTCTCCAAAAAATGTTGAATATGCTGTAGAATCAACGATAAGTCCCCTAAGATTATCGTTGCGCCCATTGCTGAAACCAGTCAACAACTGCGCTCCTCCTTTTGCCGAAGGCGCCCACTCCCACCTACCCGATAGGTAAACGTGATTTTGCTCCAGCGTATCTCCGAAGCTGCGCTCTTCTGCCCGAAACTTCGGCCCGATATTAATTTTATTCAACTGGCTACGTGTTGTAAAAACGTAGTTACCTTCTATGTCTATTTTCGTATATTCCGAATCGAATCGATAATCTATCTTATTAAAGGATGACAGATCTTTAAGCCGATCGTCTGTTTGGAAAACCCTGGTTTCGCCAAAAGTAGTTCGCTGTTCGGTCGTTGTTCGATACCCTTCTCGTCCGCGAGCATTGTAACTACCCAGGAAAAGCGTTGTCCGGGGGCTTAAGTCTACCCGTGTAGTGAGTCCGACAATGGCATTGTCATCGCGGACAAAAAAGTTATCAAAATTATACGTTTCTAGTTGGTATCCTTCCCCCTGGCGCGCCTCGCGGAACGAACTCGGCAGACGCATCATTTTTGCGAAGGCTTCACTACCTAGGTTTCGAATGGAACTAAGTGGAATGTGTTCCATTCCGAATCGGTCTATCTGAGCGAATAGATGAACTTTAAGCTTATCACGCAGCATAAACCCATTAGCATACGCCCCAGCACGAGGTACGCTATCTATCCCTATTGAAGACTGCAGTCTACCGAAGGTAGACTGCTCGGCATCGTCATCCAGTTTTATATCTAGAACCACGAATGACCCATTATCCAGTAAACTCTCCCTCAGTTTAGCGTCACGCTCCTTGAAGCGCACCTCCACTTTGGCTACTTTATCGGGGTCGATGGAGCGCGTTAGAAGGGCGGCACCCTGATCACTGACTTCCTCCCCGTTTATCACCACTTTCTGAACCAATTGCCCCTCTACGGTTATGCTACCGTCAGCGGATATACGTATTCCGGGAATTTTCTGCAGTACCGCTTCCAGCGTTTCGTCGTGCGCCTCAGTCCAATGTGGCAGGTCATATATGATTGTGTCTTGTTTTATGACGATCGGTGGCCGACTCTTTACCACCACCTCCTCCAGCGAAACGCTTTTAGGTGAAAGAAGAATAGGTGGCAGATTTACTACCACGTTTGTGCTATCGCTGATAACGATGTCGATCCGGTAGTCACGGTAGCCTAAGTATTGAGCGGAAAGGGTATATACTCCGGCCGTGACGCTTGAAAGGTGCTTAGCTTCAAATTTTCCCTCCGCGTCCGTCAGCGTGTAGGCCAAGACCGCGCTGCCCTCAAACACGCTCATTGTAACGATAGCACCGATTAGGGGCTCGCCACTAATGCTATCGGTTACGGATCCAATCAGGGTAACCTGCCCGACGAGGGTGGTCGAGAAGATCAACATCAATAGGCCGACTAAACAATGTAGTCTTACCATCTCCGTACGGCTCTACTGGCTGTCAAGTAGTTTTTTCTGTTGACGTAGCCATTTTTGCTTGATCGTATGCGGGCGAATAGCCTCTTCCTTATTGACCACTATTCCCTTATCGGGAGCAATGGGAATGGGACGATCAAAGGGTTTGAATTCTATATCGGTAAGAGTGAAAGTAAATCGCTTGGCGTTACGGTATTCCAACTTGACGATTAGACCCGGAAGCCCATAATGACGCTCAGGCCCCGTACTGATGGGGATTCCCGTCGTAAACCAGGCATACGCCGGCTCTAAAGTAAGCTCCATAAACCCTTCACCGTAAGAAGTACGAGCTTCGGCCTTTTGCACGGGCAGCCCCATGATAGTGTCGAACTGCGGCAGTAACACCCACTCTAGGTCAGCCGGGTAGTTGGCGGTCAACAACGTGCCATCCTCTAAATATACCTGTTCGGTTATTTCGCGCGTACTGTGATCAAGGTACCATACGTAGAAGTCATGGGGGTAATGCACCGTCATACTGCCATCGTGGTTGTAACTATGGTACTCTTGGTCGTGCGTATAGCGGGAAACTCCGTTGCTATAGATAAGGGTGTATGAGGGGCTGTAGTCACCGTACGTCCGCACTTGATACGTTGCAACGAACGAAGTATCCTGGCCCCTAGCTGTATATATCAAGCAGAGATAAAATACGATAATCCAAATTCGTTTCATAATGCGCTATATTACAAAACCTGCCCCCAGCTTTTGCTCTGGGGACAGGTTAAATTTACAAATTTTAGCCGTGATACATTCTAACTCAGCCTTTATTTTAACCAAGCATATGGACATCAATTGACTCATGTGAAATTGAGGAGCGTTCATTAAAACGTTGCATACGAAGTACTCGATGTGCCTAAATAAGACTGGCCGCAACTTCCCCTTTCAGGGGGGAGGGTGACGATTGATTTAAGTCTTAAATTGCGCCACCTATTGGTCCAGGATTGAAATTCGCAACAACTTAACGCCGGTAGCGTGGTGATGAACGACCGGCCAAAAGCCAAGCATGCGAACCCTACGGTGCTGTACCCGTACAGTCGCGTAGCTGCGTTAGGTTTTCAGCCGGGACCGCCGTAGGCAGCCGCGAAGAGAACTGCAGTGCCGCGATAGCAAGTCAAGGTCCCGCTCATTTCATTCTGCTAACAGTAGGGTCTGGGTGACTACTGTTCTCTTAACTTCTTAGCGTTCTTAGCAAGTTTGTCGCAATTGCATAGAATGCAGGAAGCGATAGTGTTACCATCGCTGTCGTTGTATTTACAGTAGATGGCATCATCGTCTTTCGTAGACGCTTCGCTTTTGCTCGGAGAGAATACTACGTTCTCAACGATGTATAGGTCACCGACGAAAACATCTGTAGAGGGGGCAGCAACGATGGTTGTGGATAGCGCGACTGCCAAAAGTAGGGTGAATAACCGCTTCATGGTATGGGATTTTAGCGGGTGAAGAAATCTTCCCTAGAATGGGGGAAGGATGAATGAAGACGTATAGTTGTTCGTTTGATAAAGGTCCAATTTGAGGAACAAAGACCTGTAATCAAGCCGTTGTCAGCGCAACAGACCACTGACACAATCGCGTAGTTTTTTACAATTGCATAAAGTACACGATGCGATTACCTGACCGGATGAGTTACGAATCCTACAGAAAGCACTTTCGTCTGCACGTATATCCTTATCGTGTCGTATGGTCAAGGATGGAGATGAATGTATAGAGGCACGTGGTGTAGTCACTAAATACGACTTACTACCAGATAGCAGTAGAGACAGGCATATCAGGAGACACGTGGTAAATAACCGTTTTATATACATAGCAAATTAGGTATATTATTGGTGCAGTATTAATATTTTCATGTAATACAAGTCAAAACTACGGCCCATATTCGACAGCACCTAACGCAATTCAACGCAATTCAATGCAATTCAATGCAATTCAACGCAATTCAACGCAGCGATATTACACCTTACACTGATGGTCAGGGTTTAGACTGATTTACATCAGAGATAGCTGAGTCAACTTAAGAACCAATAAGTGAATGAATGTTGGTATTTGTTGAATTACCCCGTTTAGAAAAACCAATGCCTCATCCGCTTCCGCTGCGAGACAAATACCAAGTGCACCGCTCTGAGGCGCGGAGAACCAATCTGCAAAGCCACTACAAACCGTTGATGTACATTTCGCTACGGCCGCTTATCCTGATAGTGCCCTACCCGGCAATTGTGCGCCTTGATCGCCGGGGTCACCCTACGCATCATCGGCAGCAATCGACAGTTATACGGACGGTTGGGCAGAGACCTCGTGTTAAATAGAACGGAGTGGAAGATTTGCGATTTGGAGGTGCAGCTTCTTCCCCTGGCCGTCGTATTAAACGGGGTGGCCTCATTCATCGACTTCATCGACTCAGAGAAGATGCCCCCCGCTGGGCCGATCGCATACCTTGGTTTACCGAACTAGCCCGTCGCTTTAATTTCGCCTATGGTGGCCGGGATGAAGCGCTTGGAGGATAGGTCAAGGCGCACAATGATGCTAACTATTCTTAATCTAGTCTTCGGATACTCTGCGTAGTGGAAGGACGTAAGTTTTGCCAACGCTACCCCCGGTGTCAACAGACCAGGATGGACCCCCGTAGCGGCGGGCGAATGCTGGCTCTGCTAAAGCAAGAATAAGGATGCCGTTAGGTAGAGGACCACGACCTAGACGTAGGCTTAGATGGCTCGCGGACACCTCTCTAGCAAAGCAAGTGAGCGTAGCGCGAGATGAGTTTGAGAAATCACCACATTAAATGACAGCGAAATGTTCAGCGGAAATCGATCTTAGGACAAACCTAACTTTCACTACGATTATAGGGGATTGGTAGGTCTAGTTGCAAAGAGTGATGCCTACTCAGTAGAGCAGTGACAGGGGCGACAGCAGCAGCTTAGCAATGGTAGAGTCGACCATGCCGTAAAGATGGGGTGCAGCCGTCTATAGCTGCAGGTAGGTCGTCACCGCCTTGGAAATGACTTCCCCGCCCTCCGTGGTGGCCGTGTAGGTGAAGGTGTGGGTACCCTCGGAAAAGGTCAGTCGCTGTAGTACGTCTTCCGAAAAGTCCAGGAACACGCCATGACCATCGGTTCCCGTAGCGGAAAACTCCGAGCTGCCTTCCTCCAGCAACCCGATGAAGTCAGTGCTCAGGGGCAGGGGCGTCCCGTCCAGCAAAACGGGCCGATCGATCGATACCCGCTGGCTCCCACTTTCGATTCGGGTATTGTACGTTTCGTCACAGCTCAGAGCCATCAACTGCGTTGGGGTAAATACGTCCAGCGGGAAGTTCTGAGCCAGCCGAAACTCCAGGTTAGCCTCGAAGCGGAAGGGTCCGCGAATCGTATCGACCACCGTTTCCGCGGTAGTCATGTTGATCGAGTTGGGAACGAGTAACACGTTCACTTCCCCCGTCCAGATACGCTCCTCATTGCAACAACTTACCGCCAGCACGGATAGCATGGTGGTAAGGGCAATGAGGAGCAAAGCTTTGCGGTGCATAGCCATTCAGAAAACGGTGTGTAGAGTAGGTGTAAAAATTAATAGGGTTCCAGGGGGTATCCCGGACTTACCCCTATAGACGAAGCCCCGCCCCCGAACGTTGGCACGACAAGGTTAATTTAATCCTAAAGTGCTTCTGCCCGCACGGGGTAGAAGAAGGTCCGGTCGCCGCCGATGACCGCTGCAATGGCCGAAAAAACCAGTACCGCCGCCCCCGCCACGGCCACCCAGAAGAGCAAGGCCGCATCGTACTGCTCCACGGCAATGGCAACCAGGGCCCAGGCCACGGTAAGGGAATACAGGCTGTCACCGCGCTGCCCCA
>CAZKPE010000194.1:0-7754 GCA_964554545.1 uncultured Lewinella sp. | reverse complement strand
AGCACAAACCCCACAATCACCATCAGCAGCCGCACCGCGAACGAAATGCCCACCCCCAAGCCGTAGAGCCAGCTCATAAAGAAGATATCCACCCCGACCAGATTGAGGAATAGCGATACGATCCCCAGGAACAACAGGATGAAACCGATAACGGTAAGGGTAGTAGCGTGCTTGAGCATGACGGGGATTTGGCACAAAACTACCGCCCCCGCCCAACTGTTTAACCCAGCATGCCGGAAGTCAAGCTGATCGAATGCCCCCGCGACGCCATGCAGGGGCGCCACGAATTCATTCCCACCGCGGTGAAGACGGCGTACATCCAGCACCTGCTCGGTTGTGGGTTCGACACCCTGGACTTCGGCAGCTTCGTCAGCCCCAAGGCTATCCCGCAAATGCGGGACACGGCCGATGTGGTCGCCGGGCTCGACCTGAGCCAGACTGACACCAAACTCCTGGCCATCGTCGCCAACCGCCGCGGGGCCGTAGCCGCCCTGCAGCACCAGCAGATCGACTACCTCGGCTACCCCTTCAGCGTCAGCGAAACCTTTCAGCTCCGCAATACGAACGCTACTCTGGCCGACAGCCTCGACCGGGTCAAGCAGATTCAGGAACTGACCGTCGCCGCCGGTAAGGAACTCGTCGTTTACCTGAGCATGGGCTTCGGCAATCCCTACGGTGACCCCTGGAACGTGGAGGTGGTAGAACAGTGGCTGGCCCGACTGGCGGAGCTGGACATCCGCATCTTCCAGCTCAGCGACACCATCGGGGTCAGCTCGCCGGCCAGCATCACCTACCTGTTCTCCAACCTCATCCCCCGCTACCCCTCCCTCGAGATCGGTGCCCACCTGCACACGACTCCGGCGAGCTGGGAGGAGAAGGTACACGCCGCCGCCGGGGCCGGTTGCGTACGCTTCGACGGAGCGATCCGCGGCTACGGGGGCTGCCCGATGGCCCGTGATGAACTCACCGGCAATATGCCCACCGAGCGGCTACTCAGCTACTTCGGCTCCACGGCATCGGGGGTCGACGAGAGCTGCTTTTCCGCGGCCCTCGACCTTTCCGGACGGGTATTTCAATCCGCCTAGTTCGTTAAAGTCCGCCCGCTTACGCACCCAAACCGGCCAGTCGTGCATTTTCTTACCGTCCGGCCCGCCGTATCTTGCGCCCATATTTCGCCCCTATGCGCCACCTCCTTCTCGGTCTCTTGCTGCTCACCGCCGGTGGGGTGATCGCCCAGACGGGCTACACGAAGGTCGACGGACGCTACTACCCCTATACCCTCGACGACTGCGGCGACACCATCATCATCGCCCAGCTCGGCGATGTCTCCGTCAGTTCCCCGGAGTTTTTCAACAGCGAAGAGGAATACAAGCTTTACCGCCGCTACCGCATCTACGCCCAGCGCGCCTACCCCTACGCCGTGGACGCTATCCGCATTTTCCGGGAGACGGAGTATATGACGCAGAATATGAGCAACCGCGACCGCCGCCGCTACATCAAGCGGCTGCAGAACGAGCTGGAGCAGAAGTTCGAGGAGCCGCTGAAAAAAATGTCCAAAACCCAGGGCAAGGTCCTCATCGCCATGATCGAGCGGGAGACCGGCGAGCCGATCTACGACCTCATCAAAGACCTGCGCGGCGGGCTCACCGCCCGCTACTGGGCCACCCTGGCCGGCTTCTACGGCCATAAGCTCAAACAGAAGTACGAAGTGGGCGACGACCGTATCCTGGATGCCGTACTGGATGACTTCGACGTCAGCTACCAGCTTCCGGAAGTCAAGTAACCCTATTCTTCCAACAGTTCGATCTCCTCGATCAGGAACTCCAGCGGCGTATTCGGCGGGACGAGGGTGTTGCCACCCGGCCCCACCAATCCTTCCGGCCCGTAGGCCAGCGAACTCGGGGTGAGGATACGCAGGCGTGCCCCCGGCCGCACCCGTTGCAGGGCCAGGTTCCAGGCGGGGATGAGCTCACCGACCCGGAAGCGTAGTTTATCGCCCCGCTTCCGGCTGTTATCGAATTCGGTGCCATCCAGGAAATTACCCCGGTAGTGGACGCTGACGATATCCTCCTCAGCCAGTTGGCTATATTCCCCCTTCCGCAATACCTCGTAGAAGTAGCCTTCCTGGGCGGCAAAGACATCGTAGTTTCGGTCGATCGCCCGGTTGATGATGGCGTTGCGCTGCCGCCCGGCCAGATCGTCATCGGGACTTAGCTCACCGACCAGCCGCGCTTCGATGGCCGCGCGTTCCGTCTCCGTGCGGGGGGTGCCGTCGTCGGTTTGGGCGGGGCCGCAGGTGCAGAGGAAACCGGTGAACAGAAAAAAGGCAAAATAGCGCATAGGACTACCGGATCAGAACAAGGTATCGGCAAAGGTGAGTACCCGGATCAGGTCTTCCCGACGCCCGGGCTTCAGGTCGTTCTCCTTGATGAATTCGCGGATCTGCCGACTGTGGCCCAACTCCTCCGCCAGCTTTTTTGCCCGGGCCGAGAGGGTGGTCAGTTCACCGTTCACCTGGGCGTAGTAGTACCGCTTCACGTTGAAGCGCCGTCCCCTGGCGGCCGATCCGGGGGTCTGGGCCGACTTCTCGTCCGCCACCACGGTATAGACGAGGGTAGCGGTCACGAAATCCCCCCGGAAGAGGACCTCGGCGTACTGGTCGGAAAAGCGGGGATTGGCCGACCAGACATACAGGTGCTCGCTCCCGTCTTCTTCCATCACGGTAGCCCGCAGGAAGGTGCGCTGGCTGAGTTCACGCAATTTTCCATCTTCCACGTACTCGAAGCGGCCGGAGTAGCCATTGTAGTTGAGCGAGTCGAAGTCGTAGCGATTCAGGACGGCGTCCAACATGAACGCGGGTCGGTAACTGCTGTAGCGGTAGGGGTTGCCGTCGATTTCCTCATAGCGCCGCTCCGACACGGCCTGACTGGCCCCACGGACATACTCCTCGGCGGACTGCTGGCCGGAGAGCCCCGCCGACAATAAGGATAACACCAGGGTGAACAATCGCGTTGTTGGCTGCAAGGGGGAAGCGTTTTGCTAAGAATACCCAAGGTAAATGGAAATCTGGATGCGACCTGTCTACTTTTTGTCCGCTGCTTTAAGTCTCTGTAGTTTCCTCTGCACCTGCGACCCCGCCCCACCCGTCCGGGAAGAGACCGACGAATACGGCTACCGGAGCCAGTACACCCTAAACGCCGAGACCGGGGAATGGGAAGGCCCCGCCTGGCAGTACGGCCCCGACGGGAGATTACTTGCCGAAGAAAACTACCGCGCCGGCAAGCTTGACGGACTGCGCACCGCCTACTACCCCGATGGCAGCGTCGAACTAACGGAAACGTACCGGGAGGGCCGCTTTGAGGGGGCGTATAGCACCTACGACAGTTTGGGCAACCTGCGCCTGTCGGGGCAGTACGTGGATGGAGTGATGCGTGACACCTGGACGGCCTACTGGCCCAACGGTCGGGTGAAGGAAACGGTGGTCTTCAACAATAACAAGGAAAACGGGGGCTTCCGGGAGTGGTACGATAGCGGGCTGCCCCGCGCCGCCGGCACCTACGTGAACGGTAAAGAACAGGGACTGCTGTGGCAGTACGACGAGCAGGGCACCCTGACCACCATCCGCGAGTGCGAGCAGGGCGTATGCAGTGCCATCTGGCGGGCCGAATCCGGGGAAGCCCCACCGGTAAAAAGCCCCGAAATGAGCCGCCCGCCCGACGCGGAGGCCACGTAAGCCGTCGCTGACGCATCCTCTCTGCGTACCTTACCGGCGATGCGGTTACTCGGATTCCTCCTGCTGTTCATCCCCCTTCACCGGCTTTCCGCCCAGGTCGGTGGCATTGGGGTGTACGACTTTCTGAATCTGCCGAACAGCGCTGCCGTCGCCGCCCTGGGGGGCCACCACATCGCCCTCCAGAACGAGGACCTCTCCCTGGCCGCCCGCAACCCCAGTCTACTCAACCCGGAGATGGACGGACAGGTCAGCCTCAGCCATGCCTTCCTGCCGGCGGGCATTCACAACAGCTACCTGGCCTACGCACATGACTACGCCCCCCTGCGAACGACCTTTCACGCCGGGTTACAGTACGTCGGTTACGGCAATGACCTCGTGCGACGCGACGGGAGCGGGCAGGACCTGGGCACCTTCGGGGCTTCCGACTTCGCGCTGACCGTCGGGGCCGGCCACCGGATCGAGGAGCGGCTGACCGTGGGGGCGAACCTGAAGTTGGTCGCCTCTCAGTTGGCGGGATATAACAGCTTCGGCGTGGCCCTGGACGGGGGGGTACACTACGTGGATACCACCGGCCGCTTCGGGATCAGCCTGGTGGCCCGCAATTTCGGGCGGCAACTGACCCGCTACGATTCCGGACAGGAACGGGAGGCGATGCCCTTCGAGCTTCAGGTCGGGATCAACCGGGAGCTGAAGTACCTGCCCTTCCGCTTTTCGGTCATCTACCGCTACCTCGACCGGTGGAATATCCTCTACGACGACCCCGACGCCGAGAACCTGACCATCCTCGACCTGAGCAATCTCGACGGGCCGGACGAGCGGGGGGCGGGCGAGCTGTTCTTCGACAATCTGGCCCGCCACTTCGTTTTCAACGGCGAGTTGCTCATCGGTAAACAGCGACGGCTGGCCCTGCGGGTCGGCTACAACCACGGGATGCGGCGGGAGCTGCGGCTGACGGATTTCCGGTCGGCGGCCGGCTACAGTTTTGGTTTTTCCTGGCGGACGCGGCGCTTCAGTCTGGCCTACGGCCGCACTACCTACCACCTGGCGGGCGGGGTGAACCAACTGACCATAAGCCGGGGCTTTCGGTAGGTAGACTATATTGCGGGCATGTCAGACTGGATTGCGTACAGTGGGGAGCTCATCGGTACGGCCCTGCTCATCTTACTCGGTAACGGGGTCGTGGCCAATGTTTTGCTCGCCCGGACCAAGGGCCACGACAGTGGGTTGATCGTTATCACCTTCGGTTGGGCCATCGCGGTGTTTACCGCCGTTTTCATCACCGCACCGATCAGCGGTGCCCACCTCAATCCGGCGGTTACCCTCGGGCTGGCGCTCGTCGGCAAGTTCAGTTGGGCACTCGTACCCGGTTATGTGGTGGCTCAGGTGGCCGGCGCCTTTATCGGGCAGGCGGTGGTGGTGCTGACTTACCGCGATCACTACCGGGCCACCGAGGATCAGGGGATGGTGCTGGCTACCTTCAGTACGGGGCCGGCGATTCGGCGCTATTCCTCCAACGTCATCACCGAACTGGTGGGGACGTTCGTTCTGGTGTTCGCCGTGCTCTACATTACGGGGCCGAAGTTCGGCGACTCACCGGGTAGCCTGGGGGCACTGGATGCCCTGCCCGTGGCGCTGGTCGTGCTGGGCATCGGCCTTTCGTTAGGCGGGCCGACGGGCTATGCGATCAATCCGGCCCGCGATCTGGGTCCGCGGCTAGCCCACGCCGTCCTTCCCCTGCGTCATAAGGGCGACAGCGACTGGGGGTACGGCTGGGTGCCCGTACTCGGTCCCGTACTCGGCGCGGCGGTGGCGGCGGGTTTGTGGCACCTGGTACCCGTCGCTCTCTGAGGATTTGTTAATGCAGGCGTAGCCGGAGGGAAAGGCCGAATTCAAAGTTCAGTCCGGTCACGTATCCCGAGTCCAGGTACAATTTAGTCGGACTATAGCGGACGTAGGGCTCCGCCGCCGCGATCAGCCGGCTGGTCAGTTTGCGGTCGTAGCCGGCGAACAACGATAAGGCCCAGTTTCCAATTACAACCGGATCGTCCGACTGCCCTTCCGGGTAGGTATCGGAGTCGATCTGGGGGTCGCCCAACCACTGATTGATCGTGGTCCCGACGCCCAGGAGGAACTCTCCATCGGTTTCGCCCCTCCCGAAGCGGTACACTACGGCTACGGGGATGGCCACGGCCGTGAAGGCCACCCGGTTATGGAAAGTTTCCGAAGGCGTGGTCTCCGTCGCCTGCCGGATGACCTCGTAGTAATGGCGGCGCAGCGCGTAATCGAGGCCCCCGCGCAAAAACCAGTGGTAATTGATGCTGTATTCAACGGTAGCGCCGAAGGCCATTCCGATGTCGGCTCCGCTGCCGGGCACGAATTGGCCGGGGTCCCCATTCGCCCGGTCGGCCTCGCTACTCACATGCCGGAGCAGGGGAGTGAAGTGTAATCCGAAGTCAAACCGGCGCTGGCCGAAGCCGGTAGCGGAAAGCAATATGAAGAATAGGATTAGGTGTATTGGTAGTTTGAAAGCACGCATTGGCGTCACACTTTAGTAAAGGGGATCGCTCGCAGGTAAAACCCACCCTAAGGGGTCGATGTGCTGTTAAGGGGCAGTATCGACTTCATTTTTCTGCTCCCCGCTGCCTTTCGTCCGCTGGCTTACGTCCGGTGGGGGCCATAAAAAATCGTGCCGCGGTCCGTATATTTGCGCCCCCTTCGCGCACCGGGTCTGGGAGGCTCCGGCCGGTGGAGGTTTTCACCCTTCTTCAAGTGGTGGTCCCGTCCGTTTCCGACGGCGGCACCGCCGGAACCTAAATCACTTTACTATGCAAGGCAAGGGACTTATCAAGTTTTTCCTTGTGGTCATGCTCCTCGTGACCGTTGCGCAGTATCTCTTCGTCATCCCCACCAACGCTGTGGAAAATGACGCCGACGAGTACGCGCAGGACCTCACGGGAGAAGACTCCGGCGAAGCCTACCGGCTCGCCCGCGCGTCCTACCTGGACAGCGTTTCCGACCAGGAAGTCTTCCGGCTTCCGCTCATCAAATCTTACACCTACCAGGACCTGAAGGCCCAGCAACTCGCGCTGGGGCTCGACCTGAAAGGCGGCATGTCCGTCGTCCTGCAGGTCGACCTCAGGGAGTTTCTGTTGAAACTGGCCCGCAACTCCAAGGACCCCACATTTGAAGAAGCCATTGCCGCAGCCTCCCAAGCGCAAAAGAATGCCGACGCCGACTACATTTCCCTCTTCGCCGACGCCTGGTACGAACGGGCCGGCGAGGGTGACAAGCTGGCCAGCATCTTCGGCCGTAATGACGTGCTCCGCGACCAGATCGGCGTGAACACCTCCGACGCCGAGGTGATCCGCATCCTGCGCGACAAGGCCGACGAAACGGTTAACCTCACCTACGTCATGCTCCGCAAGCGCATCGACCAACTCGGCGTGGTGCAGCCCAACGTCAGCCTGGACGCCGAGCGTGACCTCATCCTGGTCGAACTGCCCGGCGTGGAGAACCCCGAGCGGGCGCGTAGCTTCCTGCAGGCCGCCGCCAACCTGGAGTTCTTCGACGTGAAGAACATCGACCAGAGCACCGTCAACGCCCTCATTCAGGCCGACCAGTTGCTGGAACGCCGGCAGGCCCTCGCCGCTGGCATGGACAGTTCGGAAATCTCGGCGACCACCACGGTCTACGATACCATCTACGCTACCGACGAGAACGGCACGCTGACCGACAGCATCGCCAGCATCGAGGAGCGGGAAGTGCCCAACCAGACGGCCGGCCCCCTCTTCAGCATCCTCACGCCCAATAGCGGTAACCTCGGCCCGGCCGTTCTCGGCATCGCCCGGGAGCGCGACAAGGATCAGGTGATGGACTACCTACGCGACCCCGAGGTAGCGCGGCTCTTCCCCCGCAATGTCGGCTTCCGCTGGGCCGAAGCCCCCCTCACCCTCGGGGAGGATGGCGAGGGCGACCAGCTTTATCAATTGTACCAGCTCGCGATTCCCCGCGGCGGCGAAGC
>CAZKPE010000193.1:0-7763 GCA_964554545.1 uncultured Lewinella sp. | reverse complement strand
TCATCACCCAGCAGCCGCTCGGGGGTAAGGCCCAGTTCGGTGGCCAGCGCTTCGGCGAGATGGAGGTGTGGGCCCTGGAAGCCTTCGGTGCCTCCAACATCCTGCAGGAGCTGCTCACGATCAAGTCGGACGACATTCAGGGACGGGCCAAAGCCTACGAGGCCATCGTCAAGGGTGATAACCTGCCCGAGCCGAATATCCCCGAATCCTTCAACGTACTGGTACACGAACTGCGTGGACTGGCACTGGACGTGAAGTTTGACTAGCCCCTTTAACGAAAGGTGCAGCGCATTTGAAAAATACGGTTTTTTGCGACGGAGCGCAGGTGCCGAGTTCCTCCTTGCACCTGCGCGCCGCCGCCCAAAACCACCCTATAAAATAGAATATGGCATTTAAGAAGAGTAATACCCTCCAGAAGCAGGACTTCGATGCGATCACCATCAGCCTGTCGAGCCCGGACGATATCCTGGAGCGCAGCTACGGTGAGGTACTGAAGCCCGAGACCATCAACTACCGGAGCTACAAGCCGGAACGCGACGGTCTGTTCTGTGAGCGGATCTTCGGTCCGGTAAAGGACTACGAATGTTACTGCGGCAAGTACAAGCGCATCCGGTATAAGGGGATTGTCTGTGACCGATGTGGGGTAGAGGTGACCGAGAAAAAGGTACGCCGCGAGCGCATGGGCCACATCCGGCTCGTAGTGCCCGTGGTGCACATCTGGTTCTTCAAGTCGCTGCCCAACAAGATCGCTTACCTGCTGGGCTTCAGCTCGAAGTTCCTGGAGAGCATCATCTACTACGAGCGCTACGTGGTCATCAACCCCGGTATCCGGGAGAGTGAGGAGATCATGCACAAGACGCTGATCACCGAAGAGCAGTACCTCGACATACTCGAGACCCTGCCGCCGGAGAACCAGCAACTGGAGGACGGTCACCCGGATAAATTCGTCGCCAAGATGGGTGCCGAGGCCGTCCGTGACCTGCTCGAAGGGCTGAAACTCGACGAACTGAGCTTCCAGCTACGTCACCAGGCCAACACCGAAACCAGTCAGCAGCGCAAGAGCGAGGCCCTGAAGCGGCTGCGCGTAGTGGAAGCCTTCCGCGACGCCCAGGACAACGTCACCAACAAGCCGGAGTGGACCATCATCCAGTATCTGCCCGTCGTTCCGCCGGAACTGCGCCCGCTGGTACCTCTGGACGGCGGCCGTTTCGCCAGTTCTGACCTGAACGACCTGTACCGCCGGGTCATCATCCGCAACAACCGCCTGAAGCGTCTGCTGGAAATCAAGGCTCCCGAGGTCATCCTCCGCAACGAGAAGCGGATGCTGCAGGAAGCCGTGGACAGCCTGTTCGACAACAGCCGGAAGTCCAACGCCGTGAAGGCCGAGGGCGGTCGGGCGCTGAAGTCGCTTTCCGACATCCTGAAGGGTAAGCAGGGCCGCTTCCGCCAGAACCTGCTCGGTAAGCGGGTCGACTACTCCGGTCGTTCCGTCATCGTGGTGGGGCCGACGCTGAAGTTGCACGAATGTGGTCTGCCGAAGGGTATGGCCGCCGAGCTTTTCAAGCCCTTTATTATCCGCAAGCTCATCGAGCGCGGTATCGTCAAGACCGTAAAGTCAGCCAAGAAACTGGTCGACCGCAAAGAGCCCGTGATCTGGGAAATCCTGGAGAACATCCTGAGGGGCCACCCCGTCATGCTCAACCGGGCCCCGACGCTGCACCGGCTGTCGATCCAGGCCTTCCAGCCCAAGCTGATCGAGGGTAAGGCGATCCAGCTGCACCCCCTCGTGTGTTCGGCCTTCAACGCCGACTTCGACGGTGACCAGATGGCCGTACACGTGCCCCTGAGCCAGGCCGCCATCCTGGAAGCCCAGGTGCTGATGCTCTCAGCCCACAACATGCTCAACCCCCAGAACGGTACCCCCGTGACCCTGCCCAGCCAGGACATGGTACTCGGTCTGTACTACATCACCAAGCAGCGCCGCAGCGAAGGCGACGTGAAGGTGAAGGGAGAGGGCCGCAAGTTCTACAGCTCCGAGGAGGTGATGATCGCCTACAACGAGGGGCAGGTCGATCTGCACGCCGTCATTCACTGCCGCGTACCCGTCGAGCAGGAAGACGGCAGCCTGAAGATGAAGCTGACCGAGACCACCACTGGCCGCGTGATGTTCAACAGCGCCGTACCCAAGGGAATGCCCTTCGTGAACGTGCTTTTGACGAAGAAGAACCTGAAGCTGGTCATTGCCGACATCCTCGAGCGGTCCAACTTCGCCATAACGGCCACCTTCCTCGACAAGATCAAGGATATGGGCTTCACCTGGGCGTTCAAGGGCGGACTGTCCTTTAACCTCGGTGACCTCATCACCCCCTCCGTGAAGCAGAACGTGCTCGATCAGGCGCGTAGCGAGGTAGACGAGGTGATGGACAACTTCAATATGGGGCTGATCACCAATAACGAGCGCTACAACCAGATCATCGACAAGTGGACGTACGCCGATAACCAGATCACCAACACGCTCATGCAGGAGCTGGCCACGCACAAGCAGGGCTTCAACTCCGTGTACATGATGCTCGACTCCGGTGCCCGGGGTAGTACCCAGCAGATCAAGCAGCTGTGTGGACTGCGGGGACTGATGGCCAAGCCCAAAAAGTCGAACGACAGTGGCCCGGCGGTTATCGAAAATCCGATCCTATCCAACTTCGTCGACGGGTTGTCGGTACTCGAATACTTCATCTCCACCCACGGTGCTCGTAAGGGACTGGCCGATACGGCCCTGAAGACGGCCGACGCCGGTTACCTGACGCGTCGTTTGGTCGACGTAGCGCAGGATGTGGTCGTGATGGAAAACGACTGCGAAACCCTGCGGGGCATCGACACCACCGCCCTGCGGGAGAACGATAAGGTCGTCGAGAGCCTGAGCAGCCGCATTGCCGGTCGCTTCGCCCTCCACGAGATCGTACACCCGGTAACGGACGAGGTAATTGTGAAGGCCGACGAGTACATCAGCGACCGTACCGCCAAGTACATCGAGGACGAGGGCATCGAAGAGGTGACCATCCGATCGGTACTGACCTGCGAGGTCAAGCGGGGCGTGTGTGCTAAGTGCTACGGTAAGAACCTGGCTACCGGTCGTCAGGCCGAGATCGGGGACGCCGTCGGTATCATCGCCGCCCAGTCGATCGGCGAGCCCGGAACTCAGCTGACGCTACGGACCTTCCACGTCGGGGGTATCGCTTCGGTTACCCGGGCGGAAAGCGAGCTGGTCTCCAAGTTCAGCGGTAAGGTGGTCTTCGATGGCGTCCGCGTCGTCACCGCCGAGAACGATATGGGCGAGGAGCAGGATGTTGTCCTGTCGCGCTCCGGAGAGATCAAGATCGTCGATCCCGAAACCAGCAAGGTCTTCACGACCCAGCACGTTCCCTACGGTGGCACCATCCACGTGAAGGACGGGCAGGACATCAAGAAGGGCGACGTGATCGTGGAGTGGGATCCCTACAACGCGGTCATCATTTCTGAATTCAAGGGTGTTGCCCGCTTCTCGGACATCGACGAGGGCGTGACCTTCCGTACCGAGCGCGACGATCAGACCGGCTTCGAAGAGAAAGTGGTGATCGAGACCCGCGACCGGAAGAAGATCCCGACCATTGCCATCCTTTCCAAGGACGGGGAGGAGCTGCGGAGCTACAACCTGCCCGTCGGTGCCTACATCAGTATCGAAGACGGTGCCGAGGTTGCCATTGGGGAGAAGATCGTCAAGATCCCCCGCAAGCTGGGTAAGATCGCCGATATCACCGGTGGTCTGCCGCGGGTAACGGAGCTCTTCGAGGCCCGCAACCCGAGCAACCCGGCCGTAGTCAGCGAGATCGACGGCGTGGTCACCTTCTCCAAAAAGATCAAGCGCGGTAACCGCGAACTGATCGTAGAGGCTAAGGACGGACAGAAGCGCAAGTACCTCATCAACCTGAGTAAGCACATCCTGGTCCAGGATCAGGATTTCGTGCGGGCCGGTATGCCGCTGTCCGACGGAGCCATCGCTCCCCGCGACATCCTCGACATCAAGGGTCCCTTTGCCGTGCAGACCCACTTGGTCAACGGCGTACAGGAGGTCTACCGCTCGCAGGGCATCACGATCAACAATAAGCACATCGAGAGTATCGTCCGCCAGATGATGCGCCGGGTGCAGATCACCGACGCCGGAGAAAGCGAGAAGCTCAGGGAAGGGCAGATCGTGACCATGCGTGAGGTGCGTGAGGAGAACAGCTACCTGAAGCGGAACGACCTGAAGAGTGTAGCCTACCGCGACGCCCAGGCCGCTACTTCCTTCCCGCTACTGCAGGGTATCACGAAGTCGAGCCTCGGTACGCCGAGCTGGATCTCGGCCGCCTCCTTCCAGGAGACGACCAAGGTGCTCTCCACCGCCGCCATCGCCGCCAAGCGCGACTATCTGGACGGACTCAAGGAGAACGTCATCGTCGGCAAGCGGATCCCGGCCGGTACGGGTATGCGCCGCTACGACCGCCTCTTCGTCACCACCAAGGAGCAGCAGGAAGCCTGGGAGAAGCGGCAGGCCGCCTTCGCCGAGGAGGAAGCCGCCGCCCGCGAGGCCGAGGAAGCCGAGCTGGCGAATGAGGAGCCGGCGGAGTAGCGTTTCATCTGCTAATCGTTGTTGTGTTTCCTACACATTGAGACAAAGCCCGTCGGATATCATCCGGGGGGCTTTGTTCCGTCTCGACCTACAGCTTGCTGACGACACGTAACAGTTCGTCGCGCTCCTTTTGTCCAATTGACGAAGTTGAACGGTGCTTAATCTCGTGTACAAAGAGTTCCTCACTCTACTCGGTGAGGATCGTCTTCCAGGCTTTCACATGAGAAGGGTGAACCTGGTGCTTGAGGGCGAGCTTGGCCACCGGTAGCTGGTCATTCATGGCGTCGAGCGCCACGCGCTTTTTGAACTTGGTGGTGTTTACTTTTAGCTTGGACATACTGATATTCTAAGGGTGAAATTGGACGCTACTCAGTTGTTCGATTTTGGGGTACACTACACAAGGGGCACGCTTTCTCGCTAACCAAAGGCTAAGAATCTTTCCCTCAATGGATTAGACTCATACAATCAGGTATACGAATTGAGCTATCCGTAAGCTAAAGATGTAGACCATGTGGTTTATATAATTTTTATTCATTGCGCTCAATATATTCGATGAAGCTCATATCTTTCATTGCGGACTCATATCCGAAGACAATAGCTTTTTCAATCGTCATCACTATTTTAATTTTTCCAAGATACTTCCAAGCTTCTTGAAAAGCCAATTGTAAAGAACTACCAATTCTGAATGGATTTTGAAGGATACTCTTTTCGTATGTATCGTCTGACAAGCCAAACGGCTCTTCACAGATTGCTACTGTTTTAGAATAAAAATTCCTACAGATTATTGGTCTAATCGAATAAGCTTGACATTCACCTTGTTCTCCGAGAAAGGAACATGGATATAAAATTTGATATAATTTAACAAGATCAATATTTCGCGTAATTAAATAGCGTTTTGAACACGATTTATATAAATCTAAAACTTGATCTGGCATTTGCTCATACACATTACACCATAAATAACAGGCTTCAGGAATGGTTAATAATACTGTTTGACTACAGCAAACGCTACAACCCTTATAGCAATATGCGGTAGACAAATCTTCCGAATTCATTAAAGATGCATTTTCTTCCAGCATGACGCTCATAACACGGTTATAGGCTATATCTGTGTTTTCAATAATAGCAGCAATCGAAGTATTAAATACCTTTTGAAAAGCTAGTAGTGTAGCGTGATCACTGGTGTACTTCGTACCGACGATTAATGCGGTCTGATTGATGTCCAATGTTGAAAATTTTAAATGAAATGTTCCAAAGACCAGTTCGACCTAAAGAGTCCTAGATTTATTTATGAATTTACTGACCTTATGCATGTTGATTTTGGAGTTTTTCCATATATGCCTTAGTCGCACGGTATACAAGATAGCTTTAAGTCGGAAGTGACCCATGCTCATTTTGACCTCCAACTTTTCCAGTTTGATGTACGCCATCACCGCGGCAAAGAAGTGATTGGCCTGCGTTTCGATCACCTTGGTCGGTGAGCCGGCAAGGGCGGTGTGCTGCTTGAGCGAGTTATGGTACTCTTCTACTTTCCACCGTCTTTTGTAGATCGTAGTGATTTCGTCGTAGCTCATCGACAAGTCCGTCGCAATAAGATAGAGCGTACCTTGGCTACCGTCTTTGTTTGTATAGATTTGTTTGACCAACTGTACCGGTCCGGTGACCGATCGCAGGTAAACAGTCAGGGGTTTGCCCGGCTCGAGTTGGCTGACTTGATCGACGCGCTTGAACTGTCCATTCTTGCAGTCCTGGTCACTCAACGCTACCGTACGAGAAGACTTCACCGCTAGCACGGCATGCTTTGATAACTTTTTGGTAATGAAGTTGATATTAGCCGCCGAGGAAAACCAACTGTCTCCCAGTACGTACTTGAAGCCGACCTGCTTTACCGCGTGGGTCAGCATCTCCAAAAAGTGTTCGTTCTTGGTAACGGGGCTCTTAAACTTGACCTTACCCGTCTTTTTATCTACGATTCGCTCCGTCTTTTCAACCAGGCGGACCTGAATGGGAACGTCAACTTGTTCGTGGGAGTAGAGCAGCGAGACAAAGTCGATTCCTTTGACGTGGCGACCCAGGCTATGGTCAAAATGATAGCAGACCATTGCGTTCTCATCCGTATGGGCTTTTTCTAAAATGGTATCGTCTACGCTAACCACTCCGCTATCGTCGCCCGAGTCGACGAACGAATGGATAAACTTCTTGGCCGAGCGCCAAACGGTGGAGGAGTCCAGATAGCTGCTGTTGAGAAAACGCGAAACCTTATCGTGGCTGATCTGATGATCGAAGGCCGCAGACACACCCGTGGCCGTAGCGTATTTTGGCACACTCAGCAGAAAATCCGTATACTTAGATACCGTGCAGTCCATAACGGAAAATACAAAATCTATTGCTTTTGCGTAAGGTCAGTAAAGTTCTCTCGCGTAAAGTCAAATAGCAAACACTAGCATTACAATTCTAGTTACATAATATAACTCACTTATACCATTACTGCCAGCCCCCAATTGGCTTTGCCTTTAGTCACGAGCTGGCTTTTTGTTCCAATATTGAACAACAAAATACCTGCTCTATCCTCGGATGATAATTCCCGTAGTTGATCAATGATTTTGTCAATACTCTGTTGATCTTTAAGCTCGATGATATCGCCAATTTGATTTGGCAACAACGTAGTTATAAAATTGATTGAGACTTCACGGTCATCGGAGTTTGAACATGAAAACCTTATCTGGACATAAAAAGCTGAATCTGGGTATAAGGACAATTCATTCTCAATCATTGACCGAGCTTGGTTAACTACATTCACGATTTCTGTTGTAGTATATTCTTGCTGAAGGCATATTTGCGAATTTTCTAATTCAAGCTGCGGCTGAACCAATACATCCGTATCGATTTGACAAGATACGACTGTTGAGGTTAGGACTACGATTGCTCCCAAATGTTTCATTGGTTACCATTTTGACCGAATATACAGAAACTTTTTGTATTAATCAAAATCATGAACTATTAGGGTTGTTGTGCTAAAATTTACTAGGGATTGAGTTGAAAGTTTTATAATGTAGCTGCTACCCCTGCGATCATGGAGTAATATTTGGGATGCAATACAACGCTCACTGGAGTATGG
>CAZKPE010000192.1:0-7773 GCA_964554545.1 uncultured Lewinella sp. | reverse complement strand
TCTCGCCCGGATGATACTTGGTACCCCGCTGGCGGATGATGATGTTGCCGGCCTTAGCGACCTGCCCGCCGAAGAGCTTGACGCCCAGGCGTTTGGATTTACTGTCGCGGCCGTTATCGGTACTACCTACACCTTTCTTATGTGCCATAATTATGGTATTTTCTTGTTTCCGTCACCGATAGTCACACGAACGACGAATAGTCGGTCGCTTGGCCTTCCTTTGTGTTCGCCGTTCGTGTGACGTGACGAAAACAAGAAAATAGGAAGCGATTATAAAGGTTTACCGGGGCGGATGTTGATTAAAAAATGAGGAGATGGAGGGCAACTATTAGCCCGCGATGGAATTGATTTTCAGCTTGGTGAACTGCTGGCGGTGTCCCTTCTTCAGCTTGTAGCCCTTGCGGCGCTTTTTCTTGAAGATAGTGATCTTGTCACCTTTGACGAGGGGGTCGAGGACGGTGGCGCCTACGCTGGCACCGCTGAGCATCGGCGTGCCGACGGATACGTCCTCGCCGCTGGCCAGGAGGTGCACCGCGTCGAAGCTGACGGAGTCGCCAGCCTGGGCTTCTAGCCGGTGGACGAAGATCTCCTGACCTTCCTCTACTTTGAATTGCTGACCGGCTATGGTTACGATTGCAAACATCTAGAATGGATGTTGGTGAAAAAATGAGTTTCGGGGCGCAAAGGTAAGGGAAAGTTGGGAATTTGAATCGAGGATTTAGAATTGAGGATATGCTGCCGCATGGCTGGGGGGGTGGGGTGTCGGGTGTCGGGGTGTCGGGTGTCGGGGTGTCGGGGTGTCGGGTGTCGGGGTGTCGGTGGTATGTTGTGGGACCGGCTCCGAAGGAGACGTACCATTGCGGAGGGTGAAGCAAGGGCGTAAGCCCGGCGAAGCCCTCCGAAGATGATAATCAATCGAATAAATGTGGGGGTAATGGGTGTTGGGTGTCAGGTGTTGGGTGTTGGGTGTCAGGTGTCAGGTGTAACGACGACAAGCGTAGCCAGGAGCAAAGCCGTACATTTCACATTTTCCATTTTCAATTCTCGTTTGCCATGCTGGACGACATCATCGACGGAGCCCGCAAAGCGGTAGCCGGACTAGCCTCCACCGTAGGGGAGGGAACCCGTGAAAAGACGAACCAAATTATCGAAGACTGGCTGGAAATCTTTCCGACCCTCGCGAATTACGGGCTTGACATCACCAGCTTCTCCATGGCCCTGGCTTTGAATCCTTCACTAAACGTGGAATTGCTGGGGCGGCACATCGACTGGTCGGACGAACGCATCGTCGAACTCATGGCGCGGCATAAGGGGGAAACTGCCATCATCACCGTATTCACCGCCATCCGAACCGCCTACCGATTGCAGCGACAGACCAAAGCTACCTTGAAGGATCCGCTGATTCTAAAGATCATTATCCGCCTCACCCCCGAGGTGCGGGTGGTGTTGGGGCAACCGGTACTGGAGGATTAGGGCGCTGATACGGCGGTACAGATCGGCGTAGGCGGGGCGGTCGAGCAGGGCGAGGTGGCGCTCCATAGTGACGGTATCGCCACGGGCGGCGGCTCCGGTCTGCCGGTCGCGGGGCGGGTTGGCGGATTGCTGGGCGGCGGTGTGGCGAATGATGGGCAGAAGTAGCTCAAAGGGAACTCGATATTCCGTACATAGCTGATGCGCCACATCGTAAAGCGCGGTCACGAAGTTGTTGGAAAACACGGCTGCCAGGTGAAGTTGGGCGCGCTGGCGGTCGTCGAGGTAGCTGACGGTATTGCTGAGGGAGCGTGCGAGTGTTTCGAGCCGACGGCGGCTGGGGGCGTTACTGGCGTAGATCACGAGCGGTAGATCGCGCCAGTTCGTGACCGGTTCGCCTAAACGGAGGGAACGGATAGGCCAAAGCACCCCACGGTTCGGAAAGGTGGAGGTAACGGCTTCGAGTGGGGTAGCGCCGCTAGTGTGGATGATGAGGGTCTGCGACACTACATAGCGGAGTAGCTGCCGGCTTACGGCCGCAATCTGGCTATCCGGGACGGCCAGGAAGACGATGTCGGGCTGATGGTTGGCAAGCCGGGGCAGGTCGATTACCGTCCGCGGCCAGTTGTCGTGATTTTGCGGTTGCCGGCTGATGACGACTGTTTCCTCCGTAAGCAACTGGGAAAGGTGCCAGGCGAGATTACCGGCACCGATGATGGCGCAGCGTAGGGTATCCATTCGTACCTCAGTCCCGGACTGCCCGTAAGAAGTCACGCAGCCGGTCGATGTCCTTGATTCCCGCTTCGCTTTCGAACCGGCTGTTCAGGTCGATGCCGGCAAACTGAGGGTGGTCGACGGCGCAAACGGCTTCTGCATCCTCGGGACCAATCCCTCCGCTCAGCAAAAAAGGGATAGGACCCTTGTACTCGGCGATTTTTTCCCAGTTCCACTTTTGACCGGTTCCTCCGGCCGTAGCGTGGCCGCCCGTATCAAAGACGAAAAGCTCGCAACTGCGGGCATAGGGGTCCGTATCGGAGAAGTTGAAGTCTTTCGTAATGGCGAATGCTTTACTGATCTTCGCTTTACGCAAGGTATTGACACTCCACAGTAGCTTCAGTTCCTCACAGTAGTCGGCACTTTCGTTGCCGTGGAGCTGAACCCAATCGAGGGAATAGTCGTGGACCGTATTGAGTACGTAGTCGATCTCGGCATTGACGAATACCCCGGTGAGTTCCGTGTCGCTGAACAAGTCCTGGTTTCGTTCAATCCACTCCGCAAGTGAGGGTTGGCCGGCGAAGCGGGGGGAGTCGGAGTGGAAGATCAGACCGAGCAGGTCGATGCCCAGCCCATTGACCCCCGCGAGATTATCCGGTTCGCGCAGCCCGCATACTTTTACCTTCATGCGATGGCGTCCTTGTAGAGGTCGGCGATCTCGTGGGTCCGGTGAATGAAATTTCCGCAAGCGGCACCGGGGTCGGGCTGTTCCATGAAGTAGGTACCGATGAGGAAGCCACGGAAGGAGTGGTTGCGCAGTTTAACGAGGGACTGCGGGTCGTCAATACCACTCTCGCTGATCCGCATGATGCCCGGGGGAAGAACCTGTCCGAGTTCCAGACTGCGACTGATGTCGACGGAGAAGTCGGTCAGGTCCCGGTTGTTGACGCCGATGATGTCCACGTTCGGAGAGACCTTGGCGATATCTTCCTCGTTGTGTACCTCACAGACCACCTGGAGGTCCAGTTCGCCGGCCGCCTCCGCCAGCTCGTCGAGTTGCTGTGCCGACAGACAGGCGGCGATCAGGAGAACGGCGTCCGCACCCATGGCCCGGGCCTCGTGGAGCTGGTAGACGTCAATCAGGAAATCCTTTCGGATAATCGGGATGTCCACCGCTTCCCGCACGCGGTCGATGTCGTCGGGCTGGGCACCGAAAAAGTGAACGTCGGTAAGGCAGGAGATCGCCGCCGCGCCCCCCTCCGCGTAGCCGCGGGCGATGCGGGCGGGGTCGGCCTTCAGGTTGATGTTATCCCGGGAGGGGGATTTTCGCTTGAACTCGGCAATGATACCGAAGTGGTCGCTGGTTTCCAGTGCGTTACACAAACTGATGGTGGGGCGGTGGTACAGCACTGCGTCCTGTAGGGCCGCTACCGGGTGCTTCTCCCGGCGCCGGTCCACTTCCAGCTTTTTGTGTTCGACGATGCGGTCGAGGATGTTGGCCATGGCGTGACGTTGTGGGGCGGAAGATACGGGACGGGGGTGGCATGACAGTCGATCTCAGCCCAGGAGTCGGCGTAGAACGTCGCGCGCCCGTCCGCTATCAATACTCTCGCCCGCCTCATTAACGCAGTCGGGTAGGGGCCGCTCGGGACAAAGCAGGTGGATCGCCAGCCCAGCATTCGCGCAGACGACGGATCGTTGGGCGAAAGTGGCGCGGCCTTCCAGTACGTCGAGGAAAATGCGTTTGCCCTCTTCCGCCGTTTCCCCACCGGCAAGGGCGTCCGGAAACTGGGTGTCCAGCCCGAAGTCTTGAGGTTCCCAGATCGCCTGGCACCTGCGTCCGCGCACGCTTACCCCGTCCGTCAGACTGACCTCGTCGTAGCCGTCCAGGGCGTGAATGGCGAAGTACTCCCGATCGGTCTCTTCCTGCAGAATGTAGTCGTAGATGCGGCTGACCTCCCGGCTGTAGGTCCCAAGGAGCTGGTGACTGGGGCGGGCCGGGTTGATCAGCGGGCCGAGCAGATTGAAGAAGGTACGCACCCGCAAGGCTTTGCGGACGGGCACCACGTTCTTCATGGCCGGGTGGAAAAGAGGCGCGTGGAGGAAGCAGATTCCCGCCCGGTCCAGGTCGGCCAGCAGGCGGTCGCGGTCATTCGAGAACTCGTAGCCGAGCGCCAGGAGCACATCACTGCTGCCTACGCTGCTACTCACCCCGTAGCTGCCGTGTTTGGTGACCGGATAACCGGCCCCTGCCGCGACGACGCTGCTGAGGGTGCTGATATTAAATGTGTTCTTGCCATCACCCCCTGTTCCGACGATGTCGATGGTGCGCCGGCCTTCCAGATCGAGGGGGAGGGCCAGTTCGAGCATGGCGTCGCGGAAGCCCTGAATTTCGGAAAGGTAGGCCGGTCGCATATTGATGGCCGATACGACGGCGGCAATCTCGGGGGCGGCCGCCTCACCGTTACCGATGCGCTTGAGGGTGTGGTAGGCCGTAGTGCGGTCCAGTGGCTGGCGGAGGTAGAGCTGATCGAGTAGCGTTCGCATAGGCTAAAACCGAAAGCCGACGCTGGCCTGGATGGAGCGGTGGTAGTCCTTATCGCCGGTATTGAATTCCACTTCGGGGTCACCGGGCTGGGTGGCAATGCGGCGGTCGTTTTCGGGGCGGGTCATATCGGTGAGACCGTACTGATACCGCGCCGAGAGGTACAGGCCATTGTTGAGGAAGAAGGAGGCACCGACCACCAGCCCGAAGTCGAAACGGCGGTAGACCGGCGTGTCATCCACGCTATTGTAGTATGCCCCGATAACGGCAGGCGGGTTCACGCCAGTCGAGAGGGGTACGCGGCTAACGTCCACGATCGAGGCGCGACCGACCCCGTCCCGGAAATAGTTGTAGTCGTAGTTGAAGATGAGGTCGTCGGGAAAGCGGGTCTGGGAGCCGTTAATGAAGTTGTTGGTGAAGGTAGCGCCACCCGAGGCCCGGCTGTTGACCAGGAAGCCGGCGCTGACACCGCCCTCCAGTTCAATGGGGCCGATGCGGTAGTATCCCATCACCGGTATGTCGATGAAGCTATTCACCACATCACGCTCACTCGTCAGGTCGCCGGTGATCCGCGTGCTACTGGTTCCTGCATTATCGTACAGGAAAAAGTAG
Source organism: uncultured Lewinella sp. (assembly GCA_964554545.1). Classification (GTDB taxonomy): domain Bacteria; phylum Bacteroidota; class Bacteroidia; order Chitinophagales; family Saprospiraceae; genus Neolewinella. Next base: position 2,432 of record CAZKPE010000192.1, on the reverse strand, counting down.
GATGGTCCGTTGAAGAGGATCCCCCCGCCCTTTTGGCTGTACATCAGGTCGGCCTTCACCCCCACCAGGTCGGTGAAGGCGTAGGCGAAGGTGGCCCCGACATGAAAGCCGGTGTTGCGAGCGAAATCCTCGTAGGTCACGCCGCCGGACATTTCCTGGTCGCCACTGAAGGAGTTGAAGTTCAACCCGGCCCGGAAGCCCCCGCTGAACTGGGCCGACAGGGTAGCGGAAAAAAGGCAGACGGCCAGACAGGTCGTGAGAAGCAATCGGTTCATAGGGCAAAGATGCGTCGGGTCGGACAAAGGTTGCCGGTCAACCCATTTTTACCCGCCGACGTTTCCCTAGAAAGATCCACGATGAGCCAAGCTACCACTACCAAGCGCCCCGTACTGCTCTACACCGAGCAAACGCCGAACCCCGAGACTTTGAAGTTCGTCACCAACCGGATGCTGCACAATGGCACGGCCGAGTTCCGGGAGGAGGAGTTCGCCCGCGAATGGTCGCCTCTGGCTACGGAGCTGTATGACTTTCCGTACGTCAAGAAGGTCTACATCGCTAACAACTACGTGACGCTGACGAAGGAATTCAACTACAGCTGGGATGATATCATGCTCAAGCTCAAGGAGTACATCAAGGGTTACCTGGAAGCCGATAAGCCCATCATCAACGAGGGTTTCGCCGAGGCCGTGGCCGCCATCGAGGCCGAGCGCGGCGTGGGCTATGAGTATACCGAAGACGAGGCCGAGACCGTAGCCCAGATCAAGGAACTCATCGATACCTACGTGAAGCCGGCCGTGGAAATGGACGGCGGTAACATCGAGTTCAAATCCTACCAGGACGGCGTCGTGACCGTCATCATGCAAGGGGCCTGCTCGGGCTGCCCCAGCTCCACCGTCACCCTGAAGTCGGGCATCGAGCAGATGCTGAAGCGGATGATGCCGCAGGTGAAGGAGGTGGTGCAGGAGATGGGGTAGGTATTGAGGATTGAGGATTGAGAATTGAGGATTTAGAATTGGGAATTTGAAATTGGCTCTACGTGCCGGGGCGTTGCTCCTTTTCGCTATCTTAGTGGGCGGGCAGCAAGTTGCGCTCGGGCAGGCGATTTATGCGCGGGCCTACGGGGATTCTTCGACTACGCCGGTCATCTTTTTGCACGGCGGGCCGGGGTATAGCTCGGTCAGTTTCGAGACGACTACGGCCGGGGTGCTGGCGGAACATGGATTCTACGTGATTGTATATGACCGGCGGGGAGAGGGACGCTCACCACTGCCTGCCAAGTACACTTTTGCGCAATCGGTCAGCGACCTGGATAGCCTGTACGGTGTTTTTGGCCTACAATCCGCCGCGCTGATCGGGCACAGTTTCGGCGGGGCAATTGGACTACACTTCGCTAAAGATCATCCCGACCGCGTGAGTCAACTCATACTGTTGGGAGCACCGTTGTCGGTTCCGGCCAGCCTGCGCCACATTCGCGATCGGTCCCACGCCCTATATACCGAGTCAGTGGATAGCGTGAACCTGAACTACATTGACCTGATCGACAAAATGGACACGGCCTCGCTGGACTACGCGAGCTACCTGCTGGCCCATGCCGTGCAAAACGGATTTTACCGGCCTAGTCACCCAAGTGCGGAAGCGGATACGCTTTATGCCCGACTGGAACGTGACCCCCGCCAGCGGCAGGTCCGCAAAACCGGCGGTTACTTGCCCCATCTCGGTTTCTGGACGAATGAGCGGTACACTACACTCGACTTTAGCGGGGCTATAGGCGAAGTATTGGCGGCGGGCGTTCCCGTATTCGGAGTGTATGGAATGGAAGATGGCCTTTACTCCCGCGAGGAATTGGACCAGCTCGAAGCCATGCTCGGTCCGGAACGCTTCGTCCGCTTGGCCGCGGCTTCCCACAGCGTCTTCATCGACCAGCAACCCAGCTTCCTCACGCTCATCCACCAGTGGCTTGACTGAGCCCGACCTCGACTTCGACCGCCGCCACCTCTGGCACCCCTACACCAGCCTGACCGAGCCGCTGCCAGTCTACGGCGTGGCTGGGGCGCAGGGCTGCCGTATTCGCCTCTCCGACGGGCGGGAACTGGTAGACGGTATGTCCAGCTGGTGGTGCGCCATTCACGGTTACAACGTGCCGGAGCTCAATCGGGCGGTACGCGAACAGCTCGACCGGATGTCCCACGTCATGTTCGGCGGGCTCACCCACGCGCCGGCCACCGAACTGGGGAAGAAGCTGGTCGAGATTACTCCCGACGGACTGGACTGCGTTTTCCTGGCCGACTCCGGCTCCGTCAGCGTAGAGGTCGCCATGAAAATGGCCGTGCAGTACCAACTGGCGCGGGGCCGGGATCGTAAGCGCTTCCTCACCCTGCGTGGCGGCTACCACGGCGACACCACCGCCCCTATGTCGGTTTGCGACCCACTGA
>CAZKPE010000191.1:0-7815 GCA_964554545.1 uncultured Lewinella sp. | reverse complement strand
CCTCCACGTCGGAGCGGATGAAGACCCCGCTGTTGCCGTCGGCTTCCTGCTTGAACTCCAGCGTGAGCTCGAAGTCGTCGTATTCCTCATTCGTCAGGAGGTAGCCGTACTCCTCGTCGGGGCCGCTGGCACAGACCAGTTCGCCGTCGTCAACGTACCAGAGTTCGGTGCCGTGGGCGGTCCAGCCATCGAGGTTTTCGCCGTTGAAGAGGTTGACGGTCCGTTCGGCGGTTGCCGGCTGGCTCGTTTTAGGTGAGCACGCAAAGAAGAGGAGGAAGGCGGAGGCCAGGAATAGCCGGGGGTTTGACATAGCGGGGAAATTGGGTTGGAAAATAGGGAAAATAAACCGTCGGACGCCTTAAACCGCCCGAGCCCGTAGCCGGCCGAACTCCACCTACCCCACCGGCTGTTCTATCTACATGATGCTCATCCTTCTAATTCTGTCTTGCCTTATGTCCCAGCCTGCCCCCACCGTCACTGTCTACGATTTTCGCAAGGGGGTACCCGCCGATGCCTGGCAGATACAGGACGACCGGGTGATGGGCGGCATCTCCCGGGGCCGTCTGGAAATGACCGAGGAGGGGCACGCCCGCTTCCACGGCCACGTCACGACGGAGAGCAATGGCGGCTTCTCTTCCATCCAGCACAATCTGGAATCGGAGGTCGATATCAGTCAGGCGGACCGCTTCGTGCTTCGGCTAAAGGGTGACGGGAAGACCTACACCTTTCGCGTCAAGACCGACCACGGCAACCGCTATTCCCACCAGGCCTCCTTCCCCACCTCCGGGGAATGGCAGACCGTCGAAATCCCCTTTGATTCCATGGAGGCTCGCTACCGGGGCCGTTCGGTGGACGTACCTAACTTCTCGGGGGGCACCATCGTCAAGTTGCAGTTCCTGATCGGGAACAAGAAGGAACAGGACTTCGAGGTGCTGATCGACCGGATCGAGGCGCGGTAGGGGGCGGCGGGGCGCGGGTGCAGTCCTTATTCGTCAGAAGGAGACTCGCTCAGGTCTTTCACTGCTTCCCGGGTGGCGGCAAGCATGGCGGGGACGTTCATCTTCCGGTCGCCCCGGTACCAGTGTTCCCACTTCCCGTGGGCGGCGGCCTGCTTGGCTTCGGCTACCGCCGAAAGGTGGACGGCAGCTGTCTCCACCATCGCGATCGCTTCTTCCCCTTGCCCTCGCCGCAGCAGGTCCTCCGCCCGCATCAGGCTGGCCAGCCACCGCCCGATGGCGATCTGTATTTGGGCGTGGGTGCGGAGGTTGTCGTGCAGCAACTGCCGGCCATCACTATCTTCTAGTTGCCCCACCGCCAGCGCGGCCAAACTATCCGCACGCGCGAAAGCGGCGATTTGTTCCTCCAGGCGCAGTAACAGGGTATCCCCAGATGTGCCCCCAGTAGGATTGGCCCCACCCAGCGCGGCGTGAAAAGGATCGGGAGCCTTGCCGCCTCGCTCCGGCGTGGTACGCGTGGACTGTTCGACTATTCGGTCCAGTTTGCGCAGAATACCCAGTCCCTTGCCCCTCGATTGCCCGTCCAGGAATCCCGGCAAACCATACTCCCCGAAGCCCGCGTAGCCATCGAAGTAGGTTGCGTACGCCTCGGCGGCCAGGTCCGCGGCTCCGGGGAAGCGCTCGGCACACCAGTTGTCCAGGAAGTCATGCCCGTCAAAGCCTTCCATATCCCACAGCATCTCTGCGGAAGCAGCCAGCCCGGGTAGAAACTCGCGCACGTTGGACACATTCATGATCGCATAGTCGCGGGCCCCGTGGGTGTAGGCCTCCCGCATGACCTGCTCCGTCTGCCAGGGGGGAATGGCTTGCGCGAGGTGAGGACCCCAGCCCCAGAGCTGGTGGTGGTAGTAGACGCCATAATCGCGCGTGTCCTCCCGCTCGGTTTCGTAGAAGTCGGCCTGCCAGTGCCAGCCGGAGTTGTTGTCGGCAAAGACCGTGATGACGTCCTCCGGGATGTCGAGCAGGCCCCGCTGGTTGAAGTAGCTGCCCTCGGCCCAGAGCGTGGTCGTCATGAGTGGGTCCTCCCGGCCGGTCACCTCCCGGATGATCTCTCGCTGGGTCGCCATGGCGTCGGAAATGATGCCGGCGCGGTCGGCATCCGACTGCGGCACCCCGGGGTCGGCCATCCACATCGGGCGGTCGCCGATACCACGCAGGCCGACCTGCCAAATAACGTTCGGGTAGGCGCTCCACCGCTCGGCGTAGTGGCGCCAGGCTTCCTCCACCTTCTCCGGCTCGCTGTGGTAGCTGAAGAGGGGTTCTTCCCCCCGCTCGGCCCAGTAGTTTTCGTAGGTGAAGGCACTTACGCCCAGGGGTTCGATGTGGTGCATACTCACGTACAAGCCCCGCTTGGCGGCCTCGTCCACCAGTGCACGGTCGGGAGGGTTATCGATGTCCAGGAAGCTGGCCGGGATGATGAGGTTGAAGCGCAGGCGGGCGGCTGCCTCGACCACCCGTGCCAACGCGGCCGGATTTACGACCTGACCGTAGTAGGGGTACCGGATGTTTCGCTCCCCGCCGGAGTCCATCCATTCGGTCAGCAGGTCCTCGTCGTTGATGAACCAGCCCCGGAAGCGGAAGTCAGGCTCCCCGCTGTCGTAGTTGGTCGCTCCCAAAACGAGGCTCGCCTGCCGTTCGGGTTCCAGTCCGCTCCAGAAGTAGAGCGGGTCCACTCCCAGATAGTGTTCCGTGAAGTAATAGATGCCGTGCTGTAGGGCGCGGTCGCAGGTGCCGACAATTTCGATACGTCGATCGGCCGGATCGATATCGATGGTAAATCGTTCCCAATCACCCAGCGTAGTATCCACGGAGAGGCGGATGTTGATGCCTACGACATTTCCTTCACCAATCGCCGGACGTTCGCCCCGGATCTTTTCGAGGTCGGTCGACAGATCCTTCGCGGCCAACCGGACGTATTCAGCCATATCCTCGGAAATTTGGATATAGATGGCACCTGCGTCCGCGCCCAGATCGAGTTTCGGCTCATTTGCCGTGCAGCCCGCGAGCATGATCATTAGAATAAGCAGGATATGAACTGAATTAAGCGCTTGCATGGTAGTCGTTTTCACCGCGGATTGACGCGGATTTATTTCGCAGATTTAACGCCGATTAGAGTGCATTAAGGATTACTTGCTATTCTAGCGGTATCCCCGAGGCCTCGCATATCCCCCGTAAATACCCCAGGGCGTAAACTTTTCCCAGCATACCGTAGCCCGCCGAGATCCCCGAGGAAAAGGTTCCCTGATCTTCGCCGTACATGGTCGGTGCATGATCGGGACGTAGGGGGCCGGAATAACCGTGGGTGTGATAGTGGCGCAGCATTGCCGTCATATCCGTCGGCCCGTTGTCGTGGAAGGTTTCCCGGAAGTCGGTGGGCGTCCCTTCGATGTCGCGGATATGTAGGAAAAATACTTTGCCGGCGTCCAGCCAGGGGGCGGAGACTGTTTTCAGGTCCTCCCCCATCGCGCGGAAGGTAGCTTGGCAGAACGTAAGTCCGTTGCTGGGGCTATCGCGATACGCGAGTACCCGGTCGAAAGCCGCCGCCGAGGTGAGGATGCGCCCCACGCCGCGCAGGGGACTCAGCGGCGGATCGTCGGGGTGTAGGGCCAGTTCGATTCCTTCTTCCTCCGCTACGGGCAATACGGCATCCAGAAAGTAAAAGAGGTTGTCCCAAAGCTCGTCTTCGGTCGGGCAGAGCTCGGGGGGAAGGTCCGGCCCGACGTCCTCCAGCCGGAACTCGCTTACCAGGGCCCCGCCGCGGGCCGGCACGTCGACCCGGGTGCGGTACCAGCCGATGGAGGCCATCCAGTTGTAGCAGTGCATCCGGATACCCAGGCGGCCCATGTTGCGTAGCAGGTTGCGGTAGCGCTCGATGGTGCGGTCGCGGTCGCGGGTGCCGAGTTTGACGGGCTGCATATCGAACTGATCGCCCTCCAGGCCGTAGACACAGAAGCCGGCCTGCCGAAAGCGTTCCACCACCGTTTGTAGTGCGGTGAAGTCGTCCGGCCCGTGTTCCAGTCCACTCAACTCGGTGGTGGCCTTGGTGATGACCTGGCGCACGCCGACCTGGGCGGCGAGGGACCACTTGCGGGGGTCGGCGGCGGGCGGGAGGAGAGCGGTTAGGAGCATTTAATATGCGATTCTCGATTCTTGATTCTTGATTGGCGATTTGGCTGCCGCGAGGGAATGCTCGCTACGCTCGTGGGCAATGCATGGGCGGTAGCAAATCAGTCCTCGCCAATCGCAAATCAAGAATCGCCTATTTAAAAGTACCCGCCTTTGTCCATGATATCCCGCGCACTCTGCCCCTCCCCTACCCAGCCGAAGATTTTCTTCTCGTTTTCGCGGATCTCCTCGGCCCGTACGAGGACCTCGTAGGCCACTTGCCGGGGCACGATGACGACGCCATCCACGTCGCCGACCACCACGTCACCGGGGCGGACGAATACCTTGCCGATCTGCAGCGGAATCTGAAAATGGGTGATCAGGCAGCGGCCCAGGCTGCCGTTGCTGCTGCGGTAGCGGTACCATACGGGAAAATCGGCATCGAGGATCTGGTGGGTATCGCGGATGCCGCCGTCGATGGCCGCCGCCCGGATGCCCTTCCCCCGGGCCGTGGCCGTCATGACCCCGCCCCAGGAGGTACTCTCCTCGTCGCCGCTGGTATCGTAGAGCACGAAGGCGTTGGCGTGCATGGCATCGAGCATACTGGTCCGGAAGTCCATTTCGCCGCTGACCAGGGTGCTCGGTGCGCTTTTGACCGTGAAGGCGAATCCGGCCACCGACCGGTACTCGCGCAGGGGGCGAATGCGGTGCGGCAGGGCCTGGTCCAGCAGAGTGAACTCCCGCAGGACGTCGTTGATCGCCCCGGTGTACAGCGCTTCGAAACGGCTCAGCAAGTTCGCCTCTTCAACGGGAAAGGTGATTTCGGGAATTTCCTCCCGGGCCTGGATGAGGCGGTCGAGGTTCATCATGCCGACCTCCTTGCGGTAATTTTCCGTGCTCATAATTAATGATTATACGCCGCTATCGGCCATGAATCCGCCATCGACGGGGATGGTTACGCCGGTGAGGAAACCGGAGGCACTATCGTCCAATAAGTAGTTCATGGTGCCGATCAGTTCGGGGGCCTCGCCGAAGCGGTCCATGGGGGTCTGGCGGATGATCGATTCCCCCCGGGGGCTGTACCCCTCCTCGGTCAGGAGCAGCTTGCGGCTGCGGTCGTTCAGGAAAAAGCCCGGGGCGATGGCGTTCACCCGTACCCCGGCCGGGGCGAGGTAAGTGGCCAGCCACTGCGTGAAGTTGGCCACGCCGGCCTTGGCCATGCCGTAGGCCCCGACCCGACTCAGGGGGCGGTAGGAGTTCATGCTGGCGATGTTGACGATCGCCCCCGAGCCGCGGCGGGCCATCTCCCGCCCGAAGGCGTGGCAGGGGATGACCGTTCCCATGGTGTTCACCTCCAGCACCCGGTGGAAGGTGGCCATATCGAGATTGAAGAAGCCCTTTGCTTCCCCGCGTTCGGCCGCCCCATTGAGCTCCGCCGGGTCGTAGCGATTCAGGTTGGTCACCGCCGCGGCCTGGTTGCCGCCGGCCCCGTTGATGAGGTAGTCGACCCGGCCGTAGGCATCCAGGGTGGTTTGCAGGGCTTGGTGTACGGCCGCTTCGTCCGTAACGTCGGCCTGGGTGATAATGGCCTTGCCGCCCCGCTGTTCGATATCGGAAAGGGTAGCCGCCAGTTTTGCGCGGGTGCGGCCGACCAGCACGACCCGGGCACCGTGGGCGGCCAGTTGCCGGGCCATTTCGGAGCAGAGCGTACCGCCGGCACCGGTGACGACGGCGACCTTGTCATTCCACTGGGGAGGGGGCATGGGTTTTAATTTTGCGGTGAAGCCAGCGGCATGCATTGCCGTGGCAGATGTTCGTAACTGCCTCGTTTACCCAGTCGCCGGCAGGGGGTAGGTGGCCGGATTCGGTCCATTCACCCAACAGGTTACAGAGGATCCGGCGGAAGTATTCGTGGCGGCTGAAGCTCATGACGCTGCGGCTGTCAGTGGTGAAGCCGATGAAGTGGTGCAGCAGGCCGTAGCTAGCTACCGTGTTCAGGTGATCGCGGATGCCGCTTAGCTGGTCGTTGTACCACCAGGCCGGGCCGAATTGCACCTTTCCGGGCCGCCCGTCCTCGGCGAAGGAACCGGTGAGGCTGGCGAAGGCGGCGTTGTCGGCGGGATTGAGGGTATACAGGATGACGTCCGGCAGCCCGCCCCCCTGCTCGATGGCGTCCAGTAGGGTGGCGATGCTTTCGATGTGGGCGGTACTGCCGATGCTGGCGTAGCCCCCCGCTTTCCCGGCCAATCGACGCAAGCGGGCACTGGTGCGGCGCTGAGCCCCGACGTGCAGTTGGAGGCCCCAGCCCCGGGCGGCGTAGCGCTGACCCAGCCTCACGAGCAGGTAGGAGCGCAGCGCTTCCGTCTCCCCGGCGGAAAGCGTCATCCCGTCCATCAGTCGGTTCCGGAATAAGGTCTCGGCCCGTTCGCGGCTACAATCCACGAAGCGCCAGCCACTGTTCAGCGCATGGTCGGCGAGCACTCCCCCGGCCGCGGAGAAGGCATCCAGGCGGAGATCCACGGCCCGTAGGTAATCGGATAGATCATGCACTCGAAGCCCCGTCGCCACTTCCAGTCGTCCAACCCAGTCAGGAAATTTCGCGTGGCCTACCCCGACGATCGTGTCCCCCCGGAGGGAGGGCAGAATGTGCAATCCATCCACCGCGGATGCCCGTTGGTGCAGCGACAGGTCGGCCAGCAGATCGTCGGAGGTACACAGCGTCTCCACTCCGAAGTTCCGGAGAATGGACTGGGGGCGCAGGTCCGGATCATTCAGCCGTTCGCCCGCGCGTTCCCAGATGCTTCGGGCGGTATCCGGTTGGAGCGATTCGTCGATGCCGAATACCCGCTTGAGTTCGAGGGCGTTCCAGTGGTGGAGGGGGTTGCCCCAGGTGGCGGGAACGGTAGCGGCCCAGCGTTCGAACTTCGCGTAGGGTTCCGCGGAGCCGGTAATGAAGCGTTCCGGGACGCCATGGATCCGCATCGCGCGGTGTTTATAGGGATCGGTGCGGACCCAGAGATCCGTCAGGTCCGTGAAGGGGAGGTTGCCGGCCAGCATGCCCGGATCGAGGTGATTGTGGTAGTCCACGATGGGCAGCCCCCGGGCTACTTCGTGGAAGAGGCGTCGACCGGTAGGATTATGCAGTAGAAAGTCGTCGTGGATCATGGGTGGGGGACGGGTTCGCTGGTGGAGGATTTGGCGGCGGGCCGGGGCGTACCGCCGGGAGGAGAGGGAGGCAGTTGCCGGTACCACCCATACCCCAGTACGGAGAGAACCAGGCAGCCCAGCCCCCCGAAAGCCGCCATCTTCCCGCTGACCTGCGCCCAACTCGGCAGGCTCATGCCCACGAACAGGACGCCTACCGCGAAGAGGGCTACTACAAAGAGCAGTAACAACATCCGCTGGAAGCCGGGTTCGATCCGGGGTTTCCCGGCTTCCGGAACGGGGGTTTTCAGTTTATCGAAAAATGCTTGCACCTGGCTTACCTCAGGGGCCCCTACCCCTGAGGACGCAGCCCCCGCTTCCTGCCTGAGTAAAGTGGAAGCGAGGAAGAGCACGGTACTGACGAATATGGTCGTTGCCGTAGCCACCTCCCAACTTACCTCCGGTAGGTAGTTGAGCACTAAGCCGGTCGCTACGCCACCGATCAGGGAGGCCGCCGCCCCCCCGGCCGTAGCCCGCGGCAGCAGCACCC
>CAZKPE010000190.1:2860-7815 GCA_964554545.1 uncultured Lewinella sp. | reverse complement strand
AATTCTACATCCTCAATTCTCAATTCTCAATTCTCACTTACTCATTTCCCGATACGTAGTAAGCCCACACCGCAAAAAGGTCTCGTAGTCATCCGCATCTGGCGTATAGGCTACCGGCGGGTTCAGGGTCTGTCCATCGGGCGAGACCAGCACGTAGTACGGCTGGGTAGCGTGCTGAAAGACGCTCTGCTGAAAGTAGTGCCACTTCTCCCCCACCTGATCGATCGTCACCTGCCGGCCGCTGCCGTCCAGCCGGTCCACCTCCACTTGCTCGTCCTTGGGCAATTCGCTGCGGTCGTCGACGTAGAGGCTGATCAGGACGTAATCTTCCGTTAGGATATCCTTGATGTTGTCCTCGCTCCAGACGTTCTCCTCCATCTTGCGGCAGTTCACGCAGGTGTAGCCGGTAAAGTCGAGCATGACGGGCTTATTCACCTCGCGGGCGTAGGCCAGCCCCTCTTCCAGGTCCTTGAAGCAGGTGATCCCCTGGGGGCAGTCGCTCGGATTGAAGTAGCTGTAGCCCACCGGCGGCGCAATCCCGCTCAGCAGATTCAGCGTGCGGTAATTGCCGGTGTCCTCGTCGATGGTGAAGCCCAGAGCGAGATAGCCCGTAAAAAGGATACCCGCCACGGCCACCACCGCCGCGATCGGCCCGGTACGCCGCTGCCCGCTGTCGTGAGGGAAACGGAGCCAGCCGAAGAGGTAGGCCGCGATGCCGAGGCTACACAGCATCCAGACGATCAGGAAGGGCTCGATGCGCAGCAGGTCCCAGTCGCCGACCAGGTCGGCGTTGCTCAGGAACTTAAAGGCCAGGGCTACCTCTACGAAGCCCAGCACCACCTTCACGCTATTCAGCCAGCCACCGGATTTTGGCAGACTGTTTAGCACGCCGGGAAAGGCCGCGAAGAGCGCAAAGGGCAAACCCAACGCCACCCCGAAGCCAGCCATCCCGGCGGTCAATGGCCAGGCCCCGTCGCTCACGGCCTCCACCAGCAGGCTCCCGAGGATCGGCCCGGTACAGCTGAAGCTCACCAGCGCCAATGTCAGGGCCATGAAGAGGATGCCGGCCACGCCCCCGGCCTGTTCCCCCTGGCTGGCCCGGTTGCTCCAACTCTGCGGCAGCACCAGTTCGTAAAAGCCGAAGAAGCTTCCCGCAAAGACCAGAAAGACCACGAAGAAGAGCAGGTTCAGCCAGACGTTGCTGGCGATGTTATTCAGCAACCCCGGGTCCAGCCCCTCGATCAGGTGGAAGGGCGCACTCAGTAGCACGTAGATCAAAAAGATGAAGAAACCGTACAGTCCCGCCCGTCGTACCCCCTGCCCCCGGTCCTCACTCCCCTTGGTGAAAAAGCTCACCGTCAGGGGGATCATCGGAAAGATGCACGGCATGATGAGGGCGAAGAGCCCCCCCAGTAACCCGAGCCCGAAGACGGCCCACAGCCCCTGCCCCTGGGTTTCGGCCTCCCCTACGCTACAACTGCCCACCGGCTCCGCGTTAAAGGCAGCTTCCGCAACGACTTCCCGCCCCCCGATCGGCCCGGCTGCCGTAGGTAGTTCTTCCGTACCCACCCCGTCCAGGTTCACTGCCCCGCTTGCCGGGTCGAAGGTGAAGGGCACATCCCGCGGCGGCAGGCACATCTCGTCGTTGCAGGTCTGGTAGGTCAGATAGCCGCTGATGATAGCGCCATCCTCCACTTCTACGACCTGACTGTAGGTCACCGTTCCCCCGTCGATTTTAGGAACCTCGGCCTCCCAGATGGGGTCGAATTTTCGCCTCAGGGTAAGACTGGTTTCGGTAACCGCCGCTTCCGGCTGGAGGCCCGGGCCCGCATCGATCACCAGCTCCGTCGGGATGGGACCGACATCCGGGTCCAGCTCCTGTCCGTACAGCGTCCAGCCTTCCAGCAGCTTACCGATCAACTTGACGCGGTAGCGACTGCCACTCAATTCTTCCACCGCCAGCGACCAACTGACGGGCTCCGTTTCCGTGGGCGGGGGCAGGGCCGAGGTATAGCTAGCGTATACTTCCTCCTCCGGCTGGTCAATGGGGGCGGGGGGTATTTCCGTTTTGGGCGCCCCGATAGCTATCGGGGCAGGTGCAATCTTGACGGGGTCGCCCAATGCTTCCCCCCTGGGTTCCGGTGGGTCAGGAGACGGCGGGGCTTCGGGAGTGAAAGCGAAGGGTTCCGCGGTGGGCGGCAGACACTGGGTATCATCGCAACACATGTATTCAACTTCCCCGGTGATGGGGGTGCCGTATTCTAGTACGCGTACGGTCTGGATGAAGACGGTCGGCTCGTCGCTCAGGTATTTGATGACATTGACGCCAAATAGCTCGTCCATTCCCTCCTTGCGGTGGCCGCTTTCCTCCACCTGCCCGATGCGTTCGTAGTGGTCGCCGTCTTCCCAGTATAAGGTGGTCGGCACCGGCCCGCCCTCGTCGGTATGCTGGCTGTAGATCGACCATCCATCGTCGGCCGTAGCGGTAGCTACTAACTCAAAGCGGTCCCCCTCCAGGTGGCGGGCCTCGAAGGTCCAGCCGATCGGGCTCTGCATCCCCCCGAACTGGGCGGAGAGAGTAACGGAAAGAATAAGGAAACAAGCAAGTAAACGCGGCGCCATGAGCGAACGGGGTTGGCGTATTGGGGGGAGTATACTAACGCCTGATAAGGCGCGAAGTTATGTTGGGCAATTCCCGTATTGCTTAACCACGGATGGGGCACGGATTTTTTCACGGATTAGCTCTTGTGTAGCACTCGGCGTTCAACGCCTCGACCGGGAATCCGCTTGAATCCGTGCCCTAATCCGTGTCCCATCCGTGGTGAACCATTAGTGAACAGAGCCGCAAGCGACAGGGATAAGTAACTCTGCGGGAACAACAATTGGTTTAGCGACACGTAACTTTAGCCCAGCCATTTTTGGCATTGACCTACTTACCAAGATGAAATTATACACCCTTACCCTACTTCTTTTAAGCTTGCTGATCGGTGATCTCAGCGCCCAAGACCTCCCCGCCCCGATCCTCGAAGCCATGAAAAACGAAGACATGGCCACCGTGGTCATCTACCGCACCCCACAATTTCAAGCGTCGCTGGCGAACTGGGCCGTTTTCGAGGGTGGGGAGCGCCTTTGTAAGCTGAGCAATAAGCGGTACATGATCTACCAGCGCAAACCCGGCGACTCCGAGTTTCTCGTCCAGATCGGGGGCATCAGTACCTGGCCGAAGAAGAAAACCGGCCTGGAGATCCCCCTGGAAGCCGGTGAAGTATACTTTATCAAAACCAACTTTAAGCAGAGTTTTACCCGCGGTCGGGTCGAGCTCTCGGAGGTCGTCCAACGTACCGCCGTCAAGGAACTGGCTGACTTGACTCAGGATCGCTGCGATCTGACGGAGGAGGAAGAGTAAAAAGCTACCTGACCGCTTGCTACTCCTTAGCTTTGACCGGGTGCGGGATTGCCGGTAGTAAGGGCTATGCGAAGCGAGAAAGACATCATAACGAGTCTGCTGACCGTGGCCGAAGCCGACGAACGCGTACGGACGGTCATGCTCACCGGTTCCAGAACGATCGATAATCGGCCGGCGGATGATTATCAAGACTTTGATGTCGTCTACTTCGTGACCGACCTGACCAGCTTTCGGGCAAATCCACAGTGGATCGATGTTTTCGGCGAACGCATTATTACGCAATTGCCCAATTCGATGCGAATCGACGATGCCGACCCGGAACCCTCCGGGAGCGAGATCGTCTATCTCATGCTCTTTACGGACTTCAACCGAATCGATTTGCGACTGGTCGAGCTGGGGAACCGGGAGTACCGGGTAGATAGCCTCTACACCGTCCTGCTCGATAAGGATGGGCTATTCGACCCGCTGCCCGAACCAAGCGAGTCGGACTACCTGGTCAGAAGACCCTCGCAAAAAGAGTTTGCCGATTGTTGCAACGAATTTTGGTGGGTGACCACTTATGTCGTGAAGGGACTAGGCAGAAATGAGCCTCTATACGCCAGGGCGATGCTGGAAGGACCGGTCCGAAAGATGTTCCTGCGTATGCTGGGATGGTCCGTCGGGACGCAAACCGGGTTTTCCGTTAATCTGGGCCAGAGTTACCGCTTCCTCAAGCGATATGTCAGCTCGACCACGTGGGTCCGTATACTGAAAACCTACCCGAACGCCGAGATACCGAGTATCCGCAGTAGCCTGGTGGAGATGACCGCCCTGTTCCACGAGACAGGCGTGCGGGTAGCCCGGGAATTGGATCTACTGTATAATTTCGAAGAAGCGGATAAGGTAAAGACCTACATCGGGGACCGATTGCGCGGGGCTACCTAGCCCGCCGCCAACAACAGAAACATCGCCGGCCGCTTATGAAGCTCCACCTCGACATCCTTCCACTCACTAACCGGCGCCGTATGCACCCACTCCGTCGGTGTGGTCAGGTCTGCGGCTACCGAAAAAAGCGTTGAGGGAGCCAGACTTTCTACGGCTACCTCAACCGTGGCCCGATTGCGGTAGGGAGCCTCGATCCAGAGTTGAGTCTGCTGGTTCCGTCGGCTTTCGGCTTCCAGTTTGCGTAGGTCCTTCGCCAGTTGCCCCCGCTTGGCGCTGAGGTAGCCGTGAAAGACGAAGGACTGCCCGTTCAGCCCTGCCGCCATAATACTGAGCAGGATAGCCGACGGGCCGACCAGCGGTACGACCGGTATGCCTTCCGCGTGGGCCAGTCGCACCAGCCTCGCTCCCGGATCGGCCACTCCCGGAGCACCGGCGTCGGAAAGTAATCCGACATCTTCGCACCTGCGCGCCGCCGCCAAAAAGTCCGTCAGCTCCTCCTCCCGGGTGCGCTTGTTGAGCTCGTAGTAGGTACACTCCTGCAAGCGGTGATTGAGTTCCACTTCCTTGAGGAAGGCCCGGGCGACCTTGCCGGTTTCCACGACAAAATGCCGTAGCCGGCGAGTGA
>CAZKPE010000190.1:0-2760 GCA_964554545.1 uncultured Lewinella sp. | reverse complement strand
CCATCCGCCGTAAAGCGCCAACGGGCCCCGGCGGCACTGACCACATTCTCCTCGATCATGATGGAGCCGAAGTCGTTGGCCCCGGCGTGCAGACAGAGTTGGGCAACCTCCTTACCCACGGTGAGCCAGCTGGCCTGGATGTTGGTGACATTGGGGAGCATGATACGGCTGAGCGCGATCATACGGATGTATTCATCTCCGGTGACGGTGTTGCGGGCCCGCTTGATCTTCTTGAGGATGGTGTCCTCGTCCTGGAAAGGCCAGGGAATGAAGGCCAGGAAGCCCTTGGCGTGGGCCGGCTTTTCACTCTGCACCTGCCGCATACGGACGAGGTGGTCCATCCGCTCCCAGTTCGTCTCGATGTGGCCGAACATCATCGTGGCCGAGGTGGTGATGTCGAGCTGGTGGGCGGCACGCATGACGTCGAGCCATTCCTCGCCACCGCACTTACCCTTCGAGATCAGACGACGGACGCGATCGCTGAGAATCTCGGCACCGGCACCGGGGAGGCTGTCGAGGCCGGATTCCTTGAGCGCATTCAGTACGTCGTAGTGGCTCATCCCCTCCAGCTTGGCCACGTGGGCGATCTCGGGGGGGCCGAGGGCGTGTAGCTTGAGGTTGGGGTAAAGAGACTTGAGTTCGCTGAATAGCTCGCAGTAGAATTTCAGCCCCAGATCGGGGTGGTGGCCACCCTGCAGGAGGAGTTGCTCGCCCCCGTAGGCGAAGGTTTCCTCGATCTTCTGCTTATACTCCTCGATGCTGGTGATGTAGGCCTCTTCGTGCCCGGGCCGGCGGTAGAAGTTGCAGAACTTGCAGTTGGCGATACAGACGTTGGTGGTATTGCTGTTGCGGTCGATGATCCAGGTGACCGTTTGCTCCGGCACCGACTCGAAGCGGAGCTGGTTGGCGACGTGCATCAGTTCGGCGGTGGCGGCGTTTTCGAGCAGCCAGACGCCTTCTTCGGCGGTGAGCCAGTCGCGGTGGAGTCCTCGCTGGAGTAGTTCGGCGGTATTCATACCCGGGAAACGAACGGGGGGAGGGGGAGTTGTCGGGGAAGTTTCATTTTTGATTGAAAGATAGGTGGCCAGTTAGCTGTTCCTGTTTTCCGTCTCTCGTCTGCGCTTGATCTTGGCCCTTTGCGCCCGGCGGATCAGGAGGTAGATAATCACCGCACTTGCCACCATCAGGGGAAGCCAGATCAGCCAGAATACCGTGTCATTGTCGGGTGCGAAGCCTTCCATTGCTGCTTGTTTGTGTCCTGAAAAGGGCAGGTTGCCCATCCTTTTATACATAGGATGCGCGGTATACTTTGTTGAGTAAACTCAGCACCCGCGCCCCGCCGCCCTACCGCTCCAGCCTTTCCCGCTCGCTCATGGCCCGTAGCTTCTCCCAAAAGGCCTCCTGCTCCCGCTCCCGCTTGGTTTTGTCGAAAGCGTCTTCCCGTAGGAAGGGTTCTTTCTGCCGGGGGAGTTCCCGCTGCTTCTTCTTTTTCCGGGCCTTTACCTCATGCTCCTCCAGTTCGGACCGGTAAGTGTAGGCCCCCAGGATCCCCATGACGAGGCCCAGCAAGTGGCTTTCCCAGCTGATGCCCTCCTGGCCGGGTAGGATGCCGACGATCATCCCACCGTAGTAAAACAATACCACCAGACTAACTACGATGGCCCGCACGTCGCGCCGGAAGATGCCGCTGAAGGCCAGGAAAGCGGCCAGTGCGTACACCACGCCGCTGGCCCCGATATGGGTAACCGAGCGACCCAGCATAAAAACCAGCGCTCCCGTGCCCAACCACAACGAGGTGAGTACCCGCGGCCACAGGCGGGGATAAAAGAACACCAGCAAGCCGGTCAGCGACAAGAAGGGCAGGCTGTTACTCAGCAAATGCCCCCAGCTACCGTGGAAAAGCGGCGAGAGTACAATGCCCGGTAGCCCCACCAATTCGCGGGTGTGCAGGCCGTACCAGCGCGAGAGCAGCCCCTGAAAGAGGTAGTAGTCGATGATGAACACGACCCACATAAGCGCCAGGAGACCCAGGGGCCAGCGGATGACGTTGCTAAGGTTGCGCTTGGAGAGCATGGGGGGAGGGGGGTTACTCGTCAGACGAACCTCGGAGCTTCGCGCCGAGGGATTCGGCTGACGAGGGCGATGAGGGCATCTGGTCATTGGCGTAGAGATGGTCGAACATGGTGTCGACCTTGTTCATCTCGTCCAGGGTTTCGTCGATGAAGTAACTCAGCTCGGGCAGGCGGCGCAGTTGCCGCTTTAGGCGGTGGGCCAGGGCGCTCTTCAGGCGGGAGTGGTCTTCCTCCATCTGTAGAATGACCGCCTGCTTGTTGTCGGTGTTCCAGATACTGAGGTACACCTTGCCGACGCTGAGGTCGGGGCTTACCTGCACGTCCATGATGGTGACCAGGGGCTTGGGTCCGTAGATGTAGGGCCCTTCCTGCTGCAGGACGATGCTGAAGTTGCGCTTGATGAGCTCGGCGACTTGGCGTTGGCGCTTCGATTCCATGTGCGGGGGACGTTTGGGGTTTGTTTGGGAACGGGATTGGCGGGGGGGAAGTTGCTCTTAGGCGCACCGCAGATTTTCGCGGATTAGGGGCGCGGATTTCAAGCGGATTGGTGGCTTTGCTCGCTGCGCTCGTTCGGAACCGCGGATTGTGCACGGATTTTTTCACGGATTTGCTGTGCGGCTCCACTCACTGTAGATGATACGAAATATCTAATCCGCGCAAATCCGTGCCCTAGCGAAGCGATCCGTGC
>CAZKPE010000189.1:1461-7846 GCA_964554545.1 uncultured Lewinella sp. | reverse complement strand
GGATTGGGTGTGTTGGCCGGCGATTACCTGAAGGAGGCCAGCGACAGTAACGTCGACCTCTTCGGTGTCGGTCTGCTCTACCGCTACGGTTACTTCAACCAGGGGCTGAGCATGAACGGCGATCAGATTCACCACTACCCACCCCAGAAGTTCACCCAGCTTCCGGTCGAGCCGGTGCGGGGTGAAGACGGCAACTGGCTGAAAGTTCCCGTCACCATTCAGGGCCGAATCGTTCAGGCTAAGGTCTGGAGCCTCGCCATCGGTCGCATCCACCTGTACCTACTGGATACGGACCACGAGGACAACAGCCCCGACGACCGTGCCCTCACCCACCAGCTTTACGGCGGCGATAACGAGCACCGGCTCAAGCAGGAAATCCTGCTCGGTATCGGCGGTGTCCGCGCCATTGAAGCGATGGGTCTTGATCCCGACATCTACCACCTGAACGAAGGCCACGCCGGCTTCCTCTCCCTGGAGCGGCTGAAGAACTACGTCGATGCCGGACTCAGCTTCCCCGAAGCCCGCGAGATGGTGCGCGCCTCCAGCCTCTACACCACCCACACCCCGGTGCCGGCGGGCCACGACCACTTTCCCGAACACCTGATGCGCAACTACCTCTACCAGTACGCCGACGAGCTCGGTATCGGATGGGGGGAGTTCATGGCCCTTGGTCGCCTCGACCCCGATGACGCCGGCGAGGACTTCAACATGTCGAAGCTCTCTATCCGACTTTCCCAGCGGGTCAACGGCGTCAGTAAATTGCACGGTAAGGTCAGCCAGGAAATGTTCACCAGTCTATACCCCGGCTACACGGCGGAGGAGGTCCACATCGGCTACGTAACCAACTCGGTCCACTACCCTACCTGGATCGCCGACAGCATCCACGACCTATTCAGCACCACCTTTGGTAAAGACTGGGTGCGCGATCAGTCCAATAAAGACATCTGGCGCAACGTCCATAAGATCGACAACCGCAAGCTCTTCGAGACCCGCCACGAACTGAAGGTCCGCCTGCTCAACTACGTTCGGGAAAAATTGCAGGCCGACATGCGGCGACGCGGTGAAAGTCCCCGACTGACCTTCGATATCCTGAGTAAGATCAACGAAAAGGCACTGGTGCTAGGCTTTGCCCGCCGTTTCGCCACCTACAAGCGGGCCACTCTGCTGTTCACCAACCGCGACCGGCTACGTCAGTTGGTGAACCGCAAGGACCAGCCCGTCATCTTCCTCTTCGCCGGCAAGGCCCACCCCGCCGATCAGGGTGGCCAGGACCTCATTCGCCAGATCGTCCAGATCAGCAAAGAGCCCGACTTTGCCGGTAAGATCATCTTCCTGGAGGACTACAATATGGAGATGGCCAAACTGCTGACCCAGGGCGTCGATATCTGGCTCAATACCCCCACCCGTCCGCTGGAAGCCTCCGGCACCTCGGGGATGAAGGCCGCCCTCAACGGCTCGGTCAACTTCAGCGTCCTCGACGGCTGGTGGGCCGAGGGTTACCGCCCCGATGCCGGCTGGGCCCTGCCATTGGAGCGCACGTACGACGACCAGTACCTGCAAAACGAGCTGGACGCCGAGACGATGTACAGCATCCTGGAGGACGACATCATTCCGACCTTCTTCCGCCGCGACGACTCCGGCATCAGCAAGGACTGGATGCGCTACGTCAAGCAGATCATCGCCGAGGTGGCCCCCACCTTCACCATGAAGCGGATGATGGATGATTACTACGAGCGCTTCTACCTGCCACTGGGCAAGAGCGCAAAGAAGGTCCGCTCCGACGATATGCAGCCCGGTAAGGACTACGCCGCCTGGAAGGAGGAAACCGCCGAACGCTGGGAGGGGATTGAAACGGTAGAAAATAACAGCTTCGACTCGGTCAATCATGCCCTACCCGTGGGTGAACAATTCACCGCCGAAGTCGTCCTGACTACGAATGGCATCGAGGCCGATCATCTCCGGCTGGAAGCTCTCTTCTACCAGCGCATCGATGAAGACCGCGTTGAATTGCGGCGCACCAGCCCCTTTCAGTTGGTCGGCTCAACGGCCAATACCGCCACCTTCCGAATCAAACTTGACCCCCGGCTGGCCGGCGTCTACGAGTATGGATTCCGTCTGCGCCCGGTCCATCCGCTTATGCCCCACGCCCAGGACCTGAACCTGGTCTACTGGGTCTGATGGAAACCGCCGCCACCGTTCAGATGCTTAATCTCCAGTTACCCACCGACCCCCGGTGGGTCAATCTGGCGGAGATGGATCTGGGCGAGATTCTCACCGATCACGCCTACTGCGAGCAGAAGGCCGCCACCAGTTGCATCAGCCTAATTCAGGGCTACCCCGATCGCCACGAGCTCGTACGCGAACTGGCCCCGATCGTGACGGAAGAATGGGGGCACTTCCGCGCCGTTCTGGATGAACTCGACCGCCGGGGCCTGACGCTGGGCCATCAGCGTAAGGACGAGTACGTCAACCGGCTGATGGCCTTTTCCCAAAAGGGGCGGGGCCGGGACGTCGCACTGCTGGAACGCTTGCTCATCTTCGCCCTTATCGAGGCCCGGAGCTGCGAACGTTTCCGGCTGATGAGCCTGTACGTCTCCGATCCCGATTTACGCAAGTGGTACCATAAATTCATGGTTGCCGAAGCGGGCCACTACGTGCTGTTTATCGAGCTGGCGCGGAAGTACTTCCCCCGGGAGGAAGTCGAACGCCGGTGGAAGGAGTATCTCGTGGAGGAGGCCCGCATCCTCACGACCCTGGAGGTACGGGGGGATCGGATGCATTGACGCGTTACGCCTGCTACGCGCTATCCCCGCTGGCCCAGGAAGCGCAGTAGCCCCGCGGCACTCATCGCGGGTGGATTGGCGGCCATATAGGCTTTCAGGTCGGCGTCCGCTACACCGTGTTCCTTCAGATCGTCAACGACAAAGTTCTGTAGTAAGGGGGCTACCTCTTCCGGCGTACGGCCCTCGCGGTAGTACGGCTCCATCCACTTCACGTAGCGTTCCAGCCGGTCCTCCAGCTCCTTCAGGTGGCGGTCCAGATCGTCGACCTTACCGTAGTGGGTCAGGTAGAAATGGTTTGCGCCGAGCGATCGCAGCCGAGCGATGGACTCATTCCAGGCCGGCACGTCGATATCGGGCGGCGGGCAGGGCGGGATGACCGGTCCGTCGCCTATCCGGCATCCGCCTACATCGCCGGTGAACACGACCCCCTCCAGTTGCCACGCAATGTGGTGTTTGGCGTGTCCCGGGGTGTGGTGGGCGACCCAGTTCCGCCCCCCGATTGTCAGTTCTTCCCGATCTTCCATTCCTTGAATGGCCTGCTCCTCAATCCCCCGCATCTCCCCCCAGAGTTCTTCCATGCGGTCCCCGTAGATCATACGGGCGGAATTATAGAGTCGCTCGGGGTCCACCATGTGGCGGTAGCCGCGTGGATGAACGTAGACCCGCGTCCCCTGTCCGGCCCACCACCAGGCCGCGCCCGCGTGGTCGAAGTGGATGTGGGTCAGCAATAGCGTGTGGACATTGGCCGGATCAATATCCACGGCCTTTAGTCCCTCCAGCAGCGCCGTATGGGTGCTGTAGGGACCGCACTCCACGAGCGTATACCCCGACTCATCCGGCACCGCAAAGGCGGCGATGGCGTTCTCGCGGCCTAAAAAGTGCAGGTCGATGGTAATGATTGATTCGGGCATAATTTGAAATTAAGCTAGAGCAAGTACGGCGGCCTCGATATCCCGCGCCACCTCCGCCTGGGGCCGGTCGGCGTTCAAGTGTACGATATTTTCCCCGCCCCCGAAGCGCTCGAAGGCCACCAGAAAGCTCTCGCGGACGTGCCGCAGCTTTTCCAGCCGCTCGAAGAGTTCGGTATGTTCCCCGCTGCGCTGCCGGATACGTTGCATGCTGCTGGTGGGGTCGAGGTCCAGGAAGATAGTGAGGTCGGCCGGCAGCAGTCGCTTCGCCTGGGCGTTCAATGCCGCGATCCAGCCTGGCTCGGCGAACTCACTCTGGTAGGCCAGGCTGCTGAAGTAGTAGCGGCTGGCGATCACGTGGTAGCCGTCGGCCAGGGAACGCAAGATTCCCTCATCGGGGTGCTGAATGTGCTCCAGACGGTCGGCGGCGAAGAGGGCCGCCAGGGCCCGGGGGTCCATGCGCAGTTCGCGGCGCAGGACGGAGCGAATCAGTTTGCCCGTTGGCAACTCGGTCGGCTCGGCGGTGATACGGCAACCTTCCCCCCGGGCCTGAAAGTAGTCCCGGAGGTGGTTGATCTGGGTGGACTTCCCGGCCCCGTCCAGTCCCTCTACAACGATAAAGTACGGCCCCCCGCTCACTGCTCCCGGTCTTCCCGTCCCGGACGGCCACTGCGGTCGATCACCGTCGAACTGGCCTGCTGGGTGCCCTGCAGGACCAGGTCCATTATATTGACATGGGCCGGCTGGGAGATCATGAAGTGGATCGCCTCAGCCACGTCGGCGGAGCGCAGCGGTTGGAAGTCCTCGTATATTTTGGCCCGTTCCCGGTCGCCGTCGAAGCGGACGACGGCGAACTCCGTTTCTTCCACGTGGGCCGGGCAAATCTGACCGACCCGAATGCCGTGGTGCACCAAATCGAGCCGCATGGCATAGGTCAGGGCGTCAACGCCGTGCTTGGTGGCGCAGTAGACGTTGCCGTTCGGGTATACCTCCTTACCGGCCGTGCTGGCCACGTTGATCACCATGCCGCTACCCCGTTCCACCATGCCCGGCGTAACGGCCCGCGTCAGGTACAGCAATCCCTTCAGGTTCACGTCGATCATTTCCTCCCAGTGGTCGATGTCACCGGAGTGAATGGGGTCGAAGCCCTTGGCCTTACCGGCATTATTGATCAGCACGTCGATGCGCCGCCACTCCTTGGGCAAGTTGTCGATGGCCGTGGCTACTTCATCCCGACCGCGTACGTCCAGTTGCAGGGTGTGGATTTCCGTTTCTCCCTTCCGAAACTTCTCCTTCAGTTCATTTAGTCTTTCCTTTCGCCTGCCGAGCAAGATGAGGCGGTACCCATCTCTCGCCAACCGTTCGGCGGTGGCTTTTCCGATTCCGCTGGTGGCTCCGGAAACCAGTACGGTCTTCCCCTTTCCGGGGGCGGGGGGCGCGGACGCAGGTGCCGGCGAAGTCCGAACGGCCAACATTTCTTCCAGCCGGGCAATGTTTTCCTTGAGTGAGCTGAGGGGGTCGTCCATCTTCGGGGGAGGTAGGGGTTTGGGTGGCGTGGCTTCGAGAAATGCGCGCTGATTGGCGGGGGTCACGTAGCGATCGTCCAGGGCGGTCGCCAGGATATAGTGGTTGCGGGCTTCCTCACTGGCCCCTTCCTCGTAGAGCCATACGGCAAGCCGGTAGTGGGCGGCGGCGAATTCCGGGTCCAGGGCCACGGCCCGCTGTAGTTGTTTGGTGGCTTTCTTCCGCCGGCCGAAGGCGCTGTCCAGGAGGGTCCCGTAGCGGTAGTAGGTATCGGCCGAAGCGTCCTTCCGTTTGCTGGCCCGTTTGAGCAGGCTCAGCGCCATGGCTTCGGCACCCGCTACGTGCTCGCTGAGCAGCGTGCCGAGTCGCAGGTCGAGTTCGGGGTAGTTCGGGTCCAGGTCGTAGAGTCGTTCCCAGTCCTCGCGTGCGGCAGGGTAGTTGCCCTGGGTCCGGTAAATTTCCCCGGAAAGGTAAAGGGCATCGGTATGGGAGCTATTTTCCTGCAGTAGCCGGTCAATTTCCCCGCGGGCGCCGCCCAGGTCCCGCGCTTCCATAGCCAGGAAAAGACCGTGCTCGTAGCAAATATCCGGATGGTCGGGAAACTCTTCGGCGGCGATCCGCCACTGCACCTGCGCCCCCGCCCGGTCCCCCGCCTCGGCCAGGTCCCAGGCCCGCTCGATGATCTGCCGGGGATGTTCGCGTTCCGGTGGGGCGTGCGCTGTTATTGACTGCGGTCTGAGTTCCCAGAGCCGGCTCACGAGCCGCTCTACCTCGATGCTGATGCCACGAATCTTAGCGAGGTAGCGATCGAAACCCGCGCGATCATCCCCGCTGTAGGCGGCGGCGTCGCGGCGTAGATCGATGTAGCGCTCCTGCCAGTGGTGAACGTACTGCATGCGGCCGGCCGGCGTGCGGAGACGCTCTCCTTCCTGCTCATTCGCCAGGAACAGGGCGACATCGGGGTTCTCGTTCAGCCACTCCAGGAGTCCGCTCAGGCAGTTGGGGTTGCGGAGGAACCCATCCGTCAGCAGCAGGTAGACCGGTCCGCCGTGTGCTTCCAGCTCCGTGGTGAGGGGGGGGTGTCCCGCCGCCCGGTCCACGGCCAGTTTGCGGAAAGTGTGCTGCCAGTCCGCGACCAGGGGTTCGATCCGGTCGGAATCTTCGGCGGAA
>CAZKPE010000189.1:0-1361 GCA_964554545.1 uncultured Lewinella sp. | reverse complement strand
TACATCGAGGCCCGCTACGTCGATGAGGCTGACCGGGACGAACTCTACCAGGCCGCCATTGAGTCCATCCTCGATGACCTCGACCCCCACAGCAGCTACATCCCCCGCGAGGAGGTACAGGCGCTGACCGAGAACATGGAGGGGAACTTCGTCGGCATCGGTATCGAATACCTGGTGGTGGACGATACCATCGTCGTCGTTAGTGCCCTGCCGGAGGGCCCCGCCGACCGGGCCGGAGTGCGCGCCGGCGACCGCATCATCTACGTGGCCGATAGCCTGGTGACCGGCGTGACGGAGCGCGATATCGATCCGGCCAGCCTGATGCGGGGGGAGGAAGGCAGCAGCATCGAGGTAACCGTGGCGCGGGACGAGCTCAGTGAGCTCACGAAATTTGACATTGTGCGCGCGCCCATTCCGGTCAACAGCGTCGATGCGGCCTACACCATTAACGAGCGAACGGCCTACGTGAAGATCAACCGCTTCAGCAAAACTACCTACACCGAGTTTCTGGCCGCCCTGGAGGAAAGCCTGGAGAAGCCGGACGCCCGCGACCTGATCATCGACCTGCGTGGCAACCCCGGCGGTTTTTTGCAAGAGGCGACCAAGTTGCTGAGTGAGCTTTTCACCGAGCGGGGGCTGCTGCTGGTATATACCGAGGGGCTGCATTCCACCCGACAATCCTATAAGACAAGCGGGCGGGCGCGCTACAACATTCAGAACGTGGCCATCCTCGTCGACGGCGGCTCGGCCAGCGCCAGCGAGATCGTGGCCGGGGCCGTACAGGACCACGACCGGGGCATCGTCGTCGGGCGGCGAACCTTTGGGAAAGGACTCGTGCAGGAGCAGTACCCGCTGGCCGATGGGAGTGAATTGCGCTTGACCGTGGCCCGCTACTACATTCCCAGCAACCGCAGCATCCAGCGGGAGTACGAGGGGGTAGACGATTACCGCGGCGACCTCAATCGGCGGTACGCCAGCGGCGAGCTGACCGGTCGTACCGGGGTCGCTATCGACAGCGCCCTGACCTTCTACACCGACAACGGCCACCCGGTCTACGGTGGAGGCGGCATTACGCCGGACCACTTCGTTCCGCTGGACAGCAGCTTAAACAATCCCGACTTTCTGCACCTGCGGCAGCAGATCAATGGCTACATCTTCACCTACCTGCGTAAGCATCCGGAGGTGAGAAACTTCGCGGACCTGGCGACGTACCGCCGGAAGTTCAGGACCAACCGCGCGGAGGTACTCGACGACCTGCGAGAACTTGCCCGGGAGGATTACCCCGACCTGCAGACGGATGAACTCGCTCCCCAGTTACGCACCGAGCTTGCCCTGTACTTCCGGGCGCGACTGGCGCGGCA
>CAZKPE010000188.1:0-7860 GCA_964554545.1 uncultured Lewinella sp. | reverse complement strand
ACGCGGAAATTCGGTGAAAGGTTAAAGAACTTTGTAAATCAAAGAGTCGGGTTGTCGGGTTGTCGGGTTGTTGGGTTGCACCTGCGCGCCGTCGCCCGCATCCTTGTTAGCTGACGTACCTTTGTGCTACCCCAAACCGGGAGCCGAAGTATGAGTGAAGCGATCCACCACGAATGCGGCCTGGCGATGATCCGCCTCAAAAAGCCGCTCGACCATTACCACCGCACCTACGGCACCCCCCTCCACGGCCTGAAATGCCTGCAACTGCTGATGCGTAAGATGCGCAACCGGGGGCAGGACGGTGCCGGTATGGCGACCATCAAACTCGACCACCCGCCGGGGAAAAAGTTTATCAGCCGCAAGCGGTCCAATGCGGCCAACTACCTCGACGACCTGTGGAAGGGCGTATACCGCCGCTTCGAGGAACTGACCCCCGAGCAGCTCGCCGACCCCGCCTGGCTAAAGGAAAACCTGCCCTACACCGGCGAGGTGATGATGGGCCACCTACGCTACGGCACCCACTCGACCAACGCCATCGAGACTTGCCACCCCTTTCTGCGGCAGAGTAACTGGAAGACCCGCTGCCTGATCGTGGCCGGCAACTTCAACCTGACCAACGTCAACGAACTCTTTCAGGAATTGGTGGACCTGGGGCAGTACCCGAAGGAAAAGTCCGACACCGTCACCGTACTGGAAAAGATCGGTCACTTCCTCGACGACGAAGTACAGCGCATCCACGACTGGCACAAACCCGACGGCCACTCCAACATCGAGATCAACGACATCATCGCCGAGGAACTGGACGTGCAGCGGCTGCTGAAGCGGGCCAGCAAGAAATTTGACGGGGGCTACGTGATGGGCGGTATGATCGGCCACGGGGATGCCTTCGTGATGCGCGACCCGGCGGGTATCCGGCCGGCCTTCTACTTTGAGAACGAGGATTTTGTAGCCGTGGCCAGCGAGCGGCCGGCCCTGCAGACCGTCTTCAACGTCCCCATCGGCAGTATTCGGGAGGTCGAGCGGGGCCACGCCCTGATTATCAAAAAGAGCGGGCGCACCAGTATGGAACCCTTTACGCCCCAGCTCCCCCGGGCGGCCTGCAGCTTTGAGCGCATCTACTTCAGCCGGGGGAACGACCGCGACATCTACCTGGAGCGGAAGGAACTAGGGCGGCGGCTGGCCAAGCCGGTCGCGAAAGCCGTCAAGTACGACTTCGACAATACTGTCTTCAGCTACATTCCCAACACCGCCGAAACGGCCTTCCAGGGCATGATCGAAGGGCTGGAGGATGAACTGACCCGCTGGCGCAAAAAGCGGATGAAGAAGCGGGAAAAGGACGGCAAGAACGGCTTCGGCAAGCTACTCAAAACCCACGTGCGGAACGAGAAGATCGTGGTCAAGGATGGCAAGACGCGCACCTTCATCGCCGATACCAGCAGCCGCGACGATATGGTCAGCCACGTGTACGACGTCACCTACGGCATCGTGCGTGATAAGGTGGACACCCTCGTCCTCCTGGATGATAGCATCGTCAGGGGCACCACCATGCGCGACAGCATCATCAAGATCGTCAGCCGACTGAAGCCGAAGCGCATCATCATCGTCAGCTCGGCCCCCCAGATCCGCTACCCGGACTGCTACGGCATCGATATGTCGAAGATGGGGGAGTTCGTGGCCTTCAAGGCGATGGAAGCTCTGTTTGCCGAGCGTGGCGACAAAAAGCTACTTAAAAAAGCCTACCGCAAGGCCAAGCGGGAACTCAAGAAGCCCGACCTGAAGCAGAAGAATATCGTCAAGGAGCTCTACGATCAGCTGAAGTACGACGACGTGAGTAAAAAGATCGCCAAGATCATGACGCCGAAGGGTACCAAACCCCGGGTCGACGTGATCTACCAGACCATCGAGGACCTGCGGGAGGCCTGCCCGAACAACAACGGGGACTGGTACTTCAGCGGCAACTACCCCACGGCGGGGGGCTTCCGGGTGGTGAACCGGGCCTTCGTGAACTACATGGAGGGCAGCACGGCGCGGGCCTACTAGATCAGGATATTCAGGCAGACGGTGGCCAGGATGCCAAAAATCGCGCCGGCCAGCATCTGGCCGCGGCGGCGGCTGATGCTTTTCTGCCACCGGGTCACGATCCGGTAACCGGCGGCTCCCAGACAGCCTATCAGGATGACGGTCTCCAGCATGGAAAAGGCAACTTCGGACCCCGTCACTGATGCCAGAAGAAGCTCAGCCAGCACCGAGAAGGTGAAAAAAGAGAGGATCAGGTAGGTGACACGCGTCCGGAACAGAAAGCAAATCCCTGCCACCAGAAGGAAGAGGTAAAAGTAAAGCGGCGTGCCCGACAACCAGAAATCGGGGCTGATGTAGTAATCGATATTGAAATAGTCAGCGTACTGCAGTCCCGTGCGTATAGCCAGACGGTAAACGATCAGCGTGGCGGCGGCGGCGCAGAGGGCTAAACCGAACTGATACGCACTACGGGCACGTTCGGAGATATACTGGGGTAGGAGTTGCACAAATGTGTAATTGAGAGACGCGCCCCAAAAGGAACAGCGGGTAAACAAACTAAAGTCGGTACTTATAATGGTAAATTGGACAACGATATTATCCACGGCCCGTTTTTTAGTTTCGTATCGTTGCATTCACCGCCACCCTTAGTCTCCATCCACCGACCATGCCATACCTCCTGCTTCTCTCCCTGGCCCTGACCCTTTTTTCCTGCGATACGGAGTTAACTCCGACCGAATCCGTGACCGAGCCCGCCCCCGACCGGGCCGACGGGGGGGAAGCACCCATGATGCTGACCGCCGCCGGGGTGCGCGCCGAGACCGTTTTCAACTTCGAGGACATCCTGTGGGGCTTCACCTGGCTACCGGATGGGCGCATCGTAGCAACGGTGAAGGACGGGCGACTCCTACTGATCGACGGAGACAGCTACACCGAGATTGCCGGAGCGCCCGAAGTGCGTGATGCCGGTCAGGGTGGGCTACTCGATGTCCTGCTGGACCAAAACTATGACGATAACCGCTACCTCTATTTAGCCTACAGCCGCCCGGAAGATGGGGGCGACAAAGGGTTCACCTCCGTCGGACGGGGGCGCCTGAGTGCGGACGGAAGCCGGTTGGAAAATTTCACTTCGCTCTACGATGGTGGCCCGGCTACGGACAAGGGGCAACACTACGGCAGCCGAATGGTCTGGGGGCCGGAGGACGGCATGCTCTACTTCACGATCGGGGACCGGGGGAACCGGGACGAAAATCCCCAGGACATCACCCGGGACGGCGGCAAGGTGTACCGCATTACCGCCGACGGCCAGGTACCGGATGACAATCCCTTTGTCGGGGAAGCGGATGCCAAAACAGCGACTTACAGCTATGGCCACCGCAATCTTCAGGGCCTGGCGGTTCACCCGGAGACGGGGGAGATTTGGGAACACGAACACGGCCCCCGGGGTGGCGACGAGATCAACGTGATCGAGGCCGGTAAAAACTACGGCTGGCCCGTAATCACCTACGGCATTAATTACAACGGCAGTCAGATCACCGAGGAAGTGGCTAAAGAGGGGATGGAGCAACCCCTGCACTACTGGGTGCCGAGCATCGCGCCGAGTGGTATGGCCTTCGTGACCGGCGACCGCTACGCCGGTTGGGAAAATGATTTGCTGGTCGGCAGCCTGAAGTACAGCTACGTGAAGCTGGTACACCTGGACGGGAAGACCGTGACCGGGGAGCAGGACATCATCAGGAATATCGGCCGGGTGCGAGACGTGCGTATGGGCCCCGACGGCTACATCTACGCCAGTATCGAAGGGACGGGGCTGGTGCGGGTGGACGTGATCTAGGACATATTGCAGGCGAGCATGAAGAAGAGTAGGCCGATCAGCAGGCAGGAGCCCATGATAATGCGGGTGCGCTCCAGTTTATGCTGGCGGTCGCGCTGACTCTTGCGGTAGCGATTCAGTGGAGTCTCGGCCTCGTGGTTGATGCGGCAGCTATAGTCGTAGTGGTCCCCTCCGGTGTGGTCGATACTGACCTCGCAGAGTTCCTGGTCCAGGAAAACGGAGTAGGTCCTGGACTCCCGCACCTCGAAGTCGATCTGCACGATGCGGGCATTGCAGTGCAAGACGACGTGCTGCGTTTTATCCCCGTGAAACAGGTTCAGGGTGAAGTGATTACCGCGGTGGCCGGTGATGTTCCAGGAATATTGTGGCACGGTCTTAAGATACCACAGGATCGTGGGCTGTCGAAAATTTTAACATTCGGACGCGCTCAGTCCGGGCCATGATCCGACTTTAGTAACAGAGCGGACGGATCGAAGCCGGGCCAGCTTCCCTGAATGCGGGTAAGGCGGAAGCGGGTGAACAGCTCCTCCCGGTACCAATCTCGTTCGCGGGTCAATCTGACCACTTCCCGGTGGTGCTTCGATGAATAGGCGAAGTCACTCATGGCCGCCCCGCTGCGCCAGATGCTGAAGGTGGCCTGCATGAATACCGGATATTCCCCGATCCCGACGCTGAGGAGGCGGTCCGGATGATCGTAAACCGAAGCACTCGTGCGGGGAACGTAGCGCCAGAAATCGAGCAACTTGCGGGGGCGGATGGTGGCGCGGGTGATGACGGCAACGGGCTCCCGGGCATCGTACCCTTCCGGTCGGGGCTGAAAGGGATTGGTGCCGCCCCACTTACCGTGGGTCAGGGTAGCCTCCAGTTCGCAGCTAAGCTGATAATCGCTGTGTTGGCGGACGTCGGCCAGCCAGTCGTGGTCCGTGAAGAACCGGTCTTTCTCCTCTGCCCCCGACCACTTTCCCACGAAGGCATACACCCCCCAGTTGGGGGACAGGCCGAAGCCATTCCCACCGCCGCTCCCCATGAGTCGGTAGAAATCCAGCCCCGGTACGTCGGTCAATCGGGCATGGGCACGCTGCATTTGACTAAGCGCCCAGAGACGCTCCTGCAGACCACGGTAATGGAAAAGACTCAGGGTAGTGATGGGCAAGCTTTGGCCTGCAAACCAAGTACACCGGGATACCGTTCACACAAAGAGGTCGTATACTGGCGGCCGAACCGTAATTTTCCACTGCATGCAGCACGAGATGAAGAAGGAGGGCAAGTTCGAATTCCTCGAAACCGGGGGAAACGGCGAGCCCCTTCTGCTCCTGCACGGTCTTTTCGGCGGACTCAGTAATTTCGGAGCGCAGATCCGGGAATTCAGTCAGCAGTATAATGTCCTGGTCCCCACCCTGCCCATCTTCAGCCTCCCTCTGCGCAAGGTTTCCCTGGCGGGGCTGGTCGACCACCTGGCTGACTTCGTAAACCACAAGCAGTTCTCCACCGTCCACCTAATGGGGAACAGCCTGGGCGGGCACGTCGCCATCCTGTACGCCCTGGACCATCCCGAACGCATATCCACCATCACGCTTTCCGGCAGCAGTGGACTATTCGAAAGCGCAATGGGCAACAGCTTTCCGCCCCGCGGCAACTACGAGTACATCAGGAAAAAAACGGAATCCACTTTTTACGATCCCGCCACTTCCTCCAAGGAGCTGGTGGATGAGGTCTACCACACCGTCAACGACCGGGCCCGCGGTATTCGCATTGTCATGACCGCCAAGTCGGCCGTTCGCCATAATCTGGCGCATAAGTTGCACGACATCACCGCCCCCACGCTGCTGGTCTGGGGCAAGCAGGATACCATCACGCCGCCCTTCGTAGGGGAGCAGTTTCACGAGCTCATCGCCGACAGTGAGCTGCACTTCATCGATCGCTGCGCCCACGCCCCGATGATGGAGCGGCCACGGGAGTTCAACCGGATCATGAACAGCTTCCTGACCCGCCAAACCGCCCGCCAGCCCTCCGCCGCCTAGCGGGTGGCGCGGTCAGCATCGATCATGCCCCAGCCGAAATCACCGTCACGTCCCGGATAAATGCTGGCCGCATTCTTCATTCGGTTTAATACCTGTTCCCGGCTCTGATCCGGATTCGTTGCCCAGACCAGGGCCGCAATGCCCGCCGTAGTGGCCGTCGCCGCGCTCGATCCGCCGACGTAGCCCGGGGTGGCGCCGCTGCGGCTCAGAGTCAAGCTGGTGCGGTCCGTGTCGTTACGTCGCTGCATGACCGCGACAAAGTCCACCTTACTGCCGTCATGGCAGGTATTGCACCGCTGGTAGGGCGTTCCGCTGCGGATGCCGGTAACGGCGATCGTTTCGTTCATATTCGCGGGGAAGATGACGCCGTACCAGCTCGTCCAGCTCAGACTGGTACCGGCGGCGGCCAGGACCATCTTACCCCGGTTGTGAGCGTAGTAGACTCCGTCTTTTACGGTACCGCTGCTGAACACGTCACCGATCGACATGCTGATGACGCGGGTGCGGGCATCGTTACCGGCGATGATGAGGGCATCCTTCACCCCCCGCTTTTCTTTGCTGCCGTTGATAATAACGTCGCTGGTGGCCCGGATGGAGAGTAAGTCACTGCGGTAGGCAACTCCTACCGTGCTTCCGCTACTGGTGAGCGGGGCGGCGGCCAGTCCGGCCATCTGGGTACCGTGACCGCACTGATCGTCGGGCCCGTCGGTGCGGCGGCTCCACCAGCTGGGCTGGTAGACACCGAGTCGACCCAGCGCCCGCCCGCTACCGAAGCCGCCATTCAGCCGCGACTGCTCGGGGTAGGTGCCGGAATTGATGATGCAGATACCGATATCCTCTCCCTGGCTACGCGACCAGGCCTGTTGGATATTCATGTAGGCGTAGTTCCAGGGTACCTTGGCACCACCGAAGGTGGTATAGTCGTCGGGGTAGGGGTTGTCGGCCGGTGCCTCGCTACAGCCGGAACCGGAGCGTAACTGCAGTTCGCCAGCCGTGTAGTTACTGGGTTCGAGGTAGCGTACCCGTGGCTGGCGACGGAACTCGGCCAGGACGTCGGGGTGCAAGATGCGGACCTCCAGAATGGGCAGGATGCCATCTTCGGGTGCTACGAAAAGTTCTTCTTCGGTAACGGTCTTACCGGTTGCCCGCTCGGTGGCGGCGAGCAGGTCGCTGACCAGTTCGTCACGCGTTTGCTTCCAGGCTCCGGCGGTCACGTCGATTTCGTGAATGCGGACGGGCAGGTCCGTAAAGCCGGCGGGCTGGTAGCCCAGTACCGTCTGGTGATCGGAGTAGGTGAGGGCCGACCAGACGGTGGCATCGTCGGCCTTGTTCCAGTCGAACACCTCGTCGGTCGTTTGGAGGTGGTTTCCCACCAGGGCATTCAATTCCGCCCGGGAGAGGGGGGCAGGGGCTTCAGTGGCGGGGGCAATGGTGGTGTTGTCCTGACAACTGACCAAAACGCCGAGCAGGATGAAAAGGGGTAAAATTCGTTGCATGATCGGGGGTTAGGGTAGGGCGCGGACGCAGGTGCAAGCTTGGACCGGCAAATCCGGCGGGAATGCCACAATATCGTCACCGGAAGGTTAATTTAATGTTAACTTTTTTCAGGCGGAGGGTTTCGCCGGGCTGACGCCCTGGCTGCACCCCCCGCCAAAAAATGATCCTTACAAAATGGACTCTTCACGCATTCGGCGGAGGGTTACGCCGGGCTGACGCCCTGGCTGCACCCCCCGCTAAGGGGGACCGATCCCTCCGGGACCGCGACGTACCCCACACCCCGACACCCAACACCCTGACACCCAACACCCTGACACCCTAACACCCCGCACCCCGACACCCCGACACCCCGACACCCGACACCCGACACCCGACACCCGACACCCCCCCATTCCCGTTCTTTGTACCATGCCAAGAATCGTTCTTCTCCTTACTGCCCTTTTCGGCGGCTTTTTCCTTCCCGATTTTGTTTGCACCTGCGCCCGCGCCCAG
>CAZKPE010000187.1:0-7860 GCA_964554545.1 uncultured Lewinella sp. | reverse complement strand
GCCCTCGGGGCCACCTTCGGCACCGTGCTGGGCATCGACCTGACGACCGCGATCCTGCTCTCGGCGACCATTGCGGTAGCCTATACGGCACTGGGCGGACTCTGGGCGGTAGCGATGACGGACGTGGTGCAGTTGCTCATCCTCTTCGTGGGGCTGGCGCTGATCGTGCCCTTCGCGCTAAATTTTACCGGGGGGCTGGCGGCTACCTGGACGAGCTACCGGGAGGTGTTCGGGGCGGCGGCCAGTCCGTTTCCGAGCCGGGAGGCGCTGGGGGAATCCTATTGGACCTGGTGGGACTACGCTTTACTGCTCGTCTTCGGCGGCATACCCTGGCAGGTGTACTTCCAACGGGTGCTGGCGGCGCGGGACGAGGATACGGCCGTGCGCCTGAGCCTGATCGCGGGGGTGGTCTGCCTACTGGCCGCCGTAGCGCCGGTGCTGATCGGAATGGTTTCCGCTACGGTCGACTGGTCGATGCTTGCCGCCGGCCCTCCCCCCGACGCCAGTGCAACCTTACCCTGGGTAGTCCGCTACCTGACCCACCCGGTGGTGGCGGTGATCGGACTGGGTGCCGTAGCCGCGGCCGTGATGTCGAGTGTCGACAGCAGCGTGCTCAGCGCCAGTAGCATGGGGGTCTGGAACGTGTATAAGCCGCTGCTGCGGCCGGATTTGCCCGATGACCGGCTAGCCACCCTTATTCAGCGCTGCATCTGGATCGTGGGGACGGCCGCCACCCTGATCGCCTTCCAGGTACAGAGTGTCTATGCACTCTGGTTTCTCTGTTCCGATTTCGTGTATTGTCTGTTGTTTCCCGCCCTGGCCTGTGCGCTCTTCGACCCGCGGGCGAATGGCTACGGGGCGCTGTCCGGCTTTCTGGTGGCGGCTTTTCTCCGCTTCGGAGGGGGAGATGAGACGTTGGGACTTCCGGCTTTTCTCCCCTATCCCGCCGATTTCCCCTTTCGTACGCTGGCGATGGTGAGCGGTCTGCTGACGATCGTGACGGTGTCCCGCCTCTTTTCCGTGCCGAAGCCCGCCGTCGATGCCGTATAATAAAGGACCCGCCATCACGCGAGGTGACGACGGGCCGGAAAGTCAATCGACGTATTAACGTTCATAGTGTCTCCAATAGGAAATCGTGCGAGTTAATCTCTACCGCAGCGAGAAGCGGAAGGGGATGTACATCGTGCGGCTGATCGCCACGCCATCCTTTACGGCGGGCAGCATCCGGGGCAGGCGGGCGGCGGCGGCCAGGGCGGCCTCGTCGAGGGGGGCGAAGAGCGACCGCTTGACGCCGGTTACTTCTACCTTTCCGGTCGGCAGTACCTCGACTTCCACGACTACGGTACCTTCCACGGCGTATTCGCGGGCGATCTCGGGGTAGTCGAGCTCGGTCGCCAGGAAGTCGGTGAAGCCTTCATTTCCGCCGGGGAAGGCCGGGGCCATACGGTTCATGACGGGTGCAGTAGCGGTGCGAGCGGCCAGTACGGGCAGGGCATCGGGGCTGGTAGCCTGAGCCATTGCGGGAGTATCGACGGTCTGGGCGACCAGGCTAAGCGTGAGGAAAAGAAGGGGAAGGATGGAAAGGATGCGGTACATGGGTGCTGTGTTGTGCGGTGATGATGTTCCAAATCTAGGGGGGCGTATTGGCCCTTCATGCCCGAAATCAGGGAAGCGTTACCATTTTTCAGGGAATGGGGCCACATCGTCAGGGAACGGTTTTCGCCCATCAGTTAAGTTTCCCGAAAAGCCTGCACCTGCGCCCGCGCCCAAAACAATTGCGGGTCTTCAGGCATACTTTTAGATCAGAATCCAGTCCCGATATGCTCCGCTACAGTCTACTGTTGCTCTTCCTTGTTGACCGATGAGTCCGTCAGGTGCATCCAATATCCTGATCGTCGAGGAAGACCCGATCCAGGCCGCGGCCCTACAGGGCTATCTGCGCGAGCGGGGCTATAGCTGCGACCTGGCGGCGACTCCCCGCCACGCCCTCGATCTCTGCGAACATGAGTTATATGACCTGGCCCTGGTCAACGCGATCTATCGGGGAGTTCACGGCAGTGGCAGCCACCTGATCGACCGCCTTCAGCACGTGCACTTCCTCCCCAGCCTATTGGTTACCGGCGTACGTGACCCACCGACCGGCTCGGGGGCCGTGCTGCGCAAACCCTACACGGGGCGGCAATGCCTGCGCATGATCGCGGCTCAGTTGCGGCTGACCAGCCCGCTATAGGTTTTTCAGGCGATTGAGGAGCTCGGCGCGGCGACTGCGGCTGACGGGTACCGTTTTCTCACCGACGAAGAGGTAGATCTCCCCAATTTCGGTCACCTTCCTGAGGTTAACCACGTAGGAGCGGTGGCAGCGCATGAAGGGGGCGTCGGGCGGCAGCAGGGCCACGAACTTCTTCAGGGTCTTGGTGACGAGGTAATCGCGTTCGGCGGTCTGCACCTTGCAGTAATAGTCGTCGGCCTCGATCCAGAGGATATCGGATAGAAAAAGGCGCGTCAGCCGGTCCTTGACGCGGATGAAGAGCCGGTCGTTGAGGATCATGGCGCTTTCCCCTTCCGGCAATTCGGTTTCCGCTACGGGCTTTTGGGCGCGGGGCGCAGGTGCAATGTCTTCCGCTAAGGCCAACTCGATGGCGTGGGCCAGGTCGCGACCCCGAAAGGGTTTAGAGAGGAACGCCCTGGGTCGGGCGTTGCGGGCCCGTTTGAAGGTGGGTGAGTCACTGTTGCTCGTCAGGAAGATCAGGGGGGTGCCCCAGCGTTCGTGGATGGTCAGGGCGGCGTCTACCCCATCGAGCTGACCGGCGAGCTGAACGTCCATGAGGATGAGGTCGGGCCGTTGGTCCTCCAGTAGCCGGATGGCATCTTCTCCCCGGTCCACTACTTCCTGAACGCGGTAGCCCAGGTCCTCGATCCGGTCCTGTAGGTCGGCGGCGATGATGGGTTCGTCTTCAACAATAAGGATAGTGGCGGCCATAGTCCGAACATACGGCAAGGCTTCCGATCGGGGGGGGCGCAGTACGAAAAAGGCCCGTCGCTACGTGGGGGTAGTCGACTGGCCTCAGGAAATAATCGTGGTATTCGCGTTCATAGTGTCTCTACCGGGATAATGACCTCGGATAGGGCTGAAATTTGGTCGAATACCCGGTCACCCGCAGAAGCGGGCGGTGGTAAGGGGGGGTTAGCTCAGGAATATGCGCATCAGTAAATCACATCGGTTAGCATACCCCTTTATGGTCTAGGGTAGCTAAACGTTACAACAACTTTGGAAATTAATTGCCCCCGCTCCCGATCAGGTAGCCGCCCGTCCAGGCCGCCTGAAAATTGAAGCCCCCGGTAATGGCGTCGATGTCGAGCACCTCACCGGCCAGGTGGAGGGTCGGGTGCAATTTGGAGCGGAAGTCCCGAAAGTCGACCTCCCGCAGGTCCACCCCTCCGGCGGTAGTGAATTCCTCCTTATTCGTGGCTTTCCCATTCACCCGGAAGCGAGCGTCGGTCAATTGCCGAAGGAGGGCTTCCCGCTGCTCGCGCCTTAGCTGAGCCCACTGCTGATCAGCGGGAATGCCGGCGGCGGTCACCAATGCCTGCCACAGACGCAGGGGGAGGTCGAAGCGGGATTGGCTACCGACCTGTCTGCGGGCTTCCTCCCGTTTGATGCGGTCGACCTCTCTCCCGACGTCCTCTGCGCGTTGCGCAACCCAATTTACAGCTATCTCGAAACGGTAGGTTAGGGGGTGAAGCTGCCTCGCTCCCCAGGCGCTCAATCGCAGTACGGCCGGCCCGCTAAGCCCCTTGTGGGTGATCAGCAACGGACCCTCCGCCTTCAGCCGGTCGCCGACCACGTGAATTTGCACCCAGGGCAGACTGATTCCGGCCAACTCCGCAATACGGGGGTCACGGATATTGAAGGCAAAGAGGGAGGGGACGGGATCGACGATCGTGTGGCCGACCCTGGCCAGCAGCTTCCAGACGGCCGGGTTACTGCCGGTCGTCACGACCAGACGGTCGGCCTCCCAGACCTGCTCTTTTGTTCGTACGATCCATTGACTGTTAGGTGGCTTCGGAGCAATGATCTCCGTCACCCGCTGCATGGTAATGACCGCAACCCCCTTTCGCCGGGCGGCCTCCGTTAGGCAGTTTATGATGGTTTGGGAGTCGTCGCTGACGGGAAAAACACGCCCGTCCTCCTCAATCTTTAGTTCCACGCCCCGGTCGCCGAACCAACCCATCGTGTCCCCGCAGGCGAATTTGTGAAAGGGCCCCAGCAGCTCTTTGCCGCCCCGGGGATAGAAGCGGGTCAGTTCCCGGGGGTCCCAGCAGGCGTGGGTGACGTTGCAGCGGCCGCCCCCGCTGATGCGGACCTTCTCCAGTACCGATTTCCCGCGCTCGAGGATGGTAACCCGGGCTTCGGGGTGGCCGTCCGCCAAATGGATCGCGGAGAAGAACCCGGCCGCCCCGCCGCCGATCACCACGATACGTTCTCCGGACGAACTCATACTTCCTGCGTTTTCCAGCTGCCCCGGCGAAAGAGGTAGATCGCAATTGCCGAAAGCACAACCTCCGCGGCCACCACGGCCCAAATCACCCCGGCGACTTCATAGCCCAGATTGACCGCCAGGTAGTAACTAAGCGGTATTTCCAGCAGCCAAAAGCATACGAAGTTCAGCAGGGTCGGCGTCAGGGTATCGCCGGCCCCGTTGAAGGCCTGCACGGGGATCAGTCCGATCCCGAAGAAGATATACCCGATCGCAAAAATCTGCAATGCCTGGATGCCGTAGGTGACGGCCTGAACATCTTCCGTGAACGCCTGCACCAGCGGCCCCGCCAGCAGATAGTACCCTACGGACAGTACGCCCAGGTAGACGACGGTGATGCCGAGCGTCCACCAGACACCTTTGTCCGCCCGCTCCTGCCTACCCGCTCCGAGGTTTTGCCCGACGAAAGTGGCCGCGGCATTCGAGAGCCCCCAGGCCGGTAGCAGCGTAAAAAGGATGAGCCGGATACCCACGGTGTAGCCCGCCACCGCCGAAGCCCCGAAACTCGCCACCACCCGCGCCAGGAATATCCAACTGGCCGACCCGATGAGGTACTGGAAGGCCCCGTTTGCGGCGATGCGCAGGATGCGGTACTGCATAGACCAATCGACGGACCAACGCGACCCGGCGATGCGCACCAGCGATCGACCGCTGAAGAGGATGTAGAGTTGGTAAAGCACCCCGCAGCCCCGGCCGATCGTCGTCGCCATGGCCGCCCCTTCCACCCCGAAACCGGGAAAGGAGCCGATGCCGAAGATGAAGAGCGGGTCCAGAACGATATTGATGCCATTGGCGATCCAGAGTACCCGCATCGCGGTGGCGGCCTCCCCCGCCCCCCGGAAGACTCCGTTCAGCAGGAAGAGCAGCATGATGATTCCGTTGCCGGCGAAGAGGATACGGGTGTAGCCGACCCCCTCGCGCACGACGGATTCGCTGGCCCCCATCAGGCGCAGAAGGTCGTCGGCGTAGTAGGCAGCGGGTAGGGCGATGAGCAGGCTCAATACGATAGTGAGCACGATCGACTGCCCCGCCGCCCGGCTGGCCAGAGCCGTATCCTTCTCCCCCACGAAGCGGGCGATCAGGGCCATGGGTGCCAGACTGAGCCCCACGCCGATGCTATAGATGAGCGTCATCATCACCTCGGTCAGGCCAACGGTAGTGAGGGCTTCCACGCCGATGCGGCCTACGAAATATGTGTCGACCAGCGCGAAGATGCTCTCCATGGCCATCTCCAGCATCATGGGGATGGCGAGCAATACGATGGCCTTGCGGATGCTTCCGCTGGTGTAGTCGTAGGCATCCCCCCGAACGGCCGACAGCAAAAATCTCCAGTAGCGGGTCATGGGGGACGGGATGATAAATTAGCCCACGGAGACCACCTGCGGCGGGAGCTCGGAGGGAAGGCACGGAGGGGGCAGGGAGATACAGACAATACGCTCAATAGCCTCCAATCAAAAAGGGCGGATACCTCCGTAGAAGTTCCGCCCAGTAAGAGATATATTCCTTTGGCTTAGAAGTCGGCGCCGATCTGCTGCATCCGGCTACCGGTTCCCCGCCCCTGCAGGCGTCCTTCCTTCGACAGTCCGTCGTACTTGCGCATCAGCAGGTAGGTATCGATCTGTTGGAGCGTATCGAGTACGACACCCACCATAATGATCAGAGAGGTACCCCCGAAAAAGATGGCGAACTGCTGGTTGACGCCCATACCGGCTACGAAGGCGGGCAGGATGGCGATAAGGCCCAGCATGATCGACCCGGGCAGGGTGATGCGGCTGGTGATGGAGTCGATGTACTCCTCCGTTTCAGTACCACCGCGGATACCGGGGATGAAGGCATTCTGCCGCTTCAGGTACTCGGTGTACTGACCGGGGTTGACCACCAGGGCGGTGTACACGTAGGTGAAGGCAACCACGAGCACGAAATACACGATGTTGTACAGCGGCGAGGTGAAGTCGTTAAATTGAAGGGCCAGCCAGCTCGTCTCCGCGTCGCCGCCGGCAAATCCGGCCAGACTGGCGGGGACGAACATCAGCGCCTGGGCAAAGATGATCGGCATAACGCCGGAAGCATTCACCTTCAGCGGGATGTAGTCGCGCTTGGTAGCCGAGGGGGCGGCATTCCGACCACGTCCGACCATCCGCTTAGCGAACTGGATGGGAATGCGACGCACGCCAGTCACGATCAGCACGGTGGCCATCGTGACCAGGAAGAAGCCGAGCATCTCCAGTACGAAGATCAGCAGGGCACCGGCCTGAAGGCGGCTCTGAAGTTCGAACCCGAGGGCGGCGGGCAGTCCGACGATGATACCGACGGTAATCAACAGCGACACTCCGTTTCCGATACCCCGGTCCGTAATCCGCTCACCCAGCCACATCGCGAAGATGGTACCGGTAGAAAGGATGATGATGCCGGAGATGTAGAAAACCGATTCGCTGACGGCACCGCTGACCCCTCCCTGGGTAGTGATGTAGGTGAGGTAACCGCCGCCCTGCACGAGGGTAATGGCTACGGTAAGTGCGCGGGTAATCTGCGTCAGCTTCTTCCGGCCGCTCTCCCCTTCCGTCTTCTGTAGCTTCTGGAAGTAGGGAACGGCAAAACCGAGCAACTGCACGATGATGCTGGCCGTGATGTAGGGCATGATACCCAGGGCCATGATCGAGGCGTTGTTGAAGGCCCCCCCGGTGAAGAGGTTGATCAGACCCAGCAGGTCGTTTGCGCCCCCCTGATTAGCCAGGTTGGCCTGGAGTGCGGCTACGTCGGCACCGGGCAGCACGATGAAGGATCCGAGGCGGTAAACGGCCATGAGGGCGAGGGTGAAGAGGATGCGGTTGCGCAGCTCTTCTATCGACCAGATGTTCTTGATATTCTCGAAAAACTTCATGCGAGGCTTGCTTTAGGCGATGGTAAGGCTACCACCTGCTTTCTCAATGGCTTCCTTGGCGGAAGCGCTGGCGGCGTGGGCCGTGATCCGCAGACCGGTGGTCAGCTCGCCATCACCCAGGACCTTGATGCGGTCGTTCTTCTTCACGATACCCGCATCGTAGAGCGTTACGGGCGTCAGTTCGGATAGTCCGTGCTTTTCACTGATCTCCTGGAGG
The DNA here is from genome assembly GCA_964554545.1 of uncultured Lewinella sp. Taxonomy (GTDB): domain Bacteria; phylum Bacteroidota; class Bacteroidia; order Chitinophagales; family Saprospiraceae; genus Neolewinella. Next base: position 224 of record CAZKPE010000187.1, on the reverse strand, counting down.
GTACCCAGGTTCAGACCGACGTACTCCACCCGGTTGGGGCTGTTGAAGCCACGCTTGGGTAAGCGCATCTGCAGGGGCATCTGACCCCCCTCAAAGTTACGCTTGCTTTTGTATCCGCTGCGCGACTTCGCGCCCTTATGACCGCGGGTCGACGTACCTCCCCGTCCGGAACCTTGTCCACGGGCAATACGCTTTCCGGATTTGGTGGAACCGGCGGCGGGCTT
>CAZKPE010000186.1:0-7951 GCA_964554545.1 uncultured Lewinella sp. | reverse complement strand
TCTTCCGCAAGCGCAGCCGCCTCATCACCGCCATGCGGCAGTTCCTGGACGAGCTAGGACTGACCGAGGTGGAAACGCCGGTACTGCAGCCCATCCACGGCGGCGCGACGGCCCGGCCCTTCAAGACCCACCACAATACGCTGGACGTACCCATGTACCTCCGCATCGCCAACGAGCTCTACCTCAAGCGGCTCATCATCGGGGGCTTCGACGGGGTCTACGAATTCGCCAAGATCTTCCGCAACGAGGGCATGGACCGGACGCATAATCCGGAATTCACCATGGTCGAATTCTACGTAGCTTACAAGGACTACAACTGGATGATGGATACCTGCGAGCAACTCCTGGAGCACACCGTTCGGGCGGTGAACGCAGGTGCGGGCACTACCGTGAAGGTCGGCGATAACGAGATCGACTTTCAGGGACCCTACCGCCGCCTGACCATGGCCGACGCCATCCGGGAGTACACCGGCGAAGACATCACGAACCAGGACGAGGCGGGCCTGCGGGCGATCGCCGACCGGCTAGACGTACACGTGGACCAAACCATGGGCCGTGGGAAGCTCATCGATGAAATCTTCGGCGAGCGAGTGGAAAGTAAATTGATTCAGCCCACCTTCATCACCGACTACCCGGTGGAAATGTCGCCCCTCACCAAAAAACACCGGGAAAAGGAAGGATTGGTGGAGCGCTTCGAACTCATCGTGAACGGCAAGGAACTGGCTAATGCCTACTCCGAGCTCAACGACCCCATCGACCAGCGCGCCCGCTTCGAGGAGCAACTGAAACTGGCCAAGCGGGGCGACGAGGAAGCCATGGCCCTGGACGAAGATTTCCTCCGCGCCCTGGAGTACGGCATGCCTCCCACGGCCGGCATCGGCATCGGTATCGACCGGCTGGTGATGCTGCTGACCGGGCAGAAGAGCATCCAGGAAGTACTTTTCTTCCCCCAAATGCGCCCCGAACGTAAAGCGGAAGGATGAGCAACAGGAAGGAACGGGTCTGCATCATCGGCTGCGGCACCTACGGCAGCTACCTGCTTCGGCGCTTGCTGGAACGCTACGGCGATACGGTGGACGTAACAGTGGTAGAGGTAGGCAACCCGCAGATCCGTAATATCGAGGAAGCCGGACTGGCCACCCCCTCCGATACCAGCAGCGTCTCCCGCTTCGGTCGCTACTTCGGACTGGGGGGCACCTCCGCCCGCTGGGGAGGACAGATCCTTTTCTTCGACCGCCGCGACGTGGCCCGTAACCACAACCCGGACTGGGACTACATTGTCGAGCTCAACGATCGCCACCGGGCCACCGTGCTGGAAAAACTCCTCGGTCAGCGCAAGATCAGCGACCGGCCGGAGCCCCCGCGGGTCAAGCACGGCATCTGGCTGGGCTACTTCAAACGCAATCTGTACAACCGCCTCCGGAAGGCGGCCCGCGAGCAAACGCGGTGGATCACTGATCACCGGGTCGTCGGTTTTCAGCGGGAGGGCGGCCGGCTCCGGCGCATCGAACTGCGGGACCGGCTGGGGCGGGAGCAAACCGTGGAGGCGGATACCTTCTACCTCACCGCCGGCGCCCTGGAATCCTGGCGATTGCTGGATAAACTAGGCACGGAAGAACTGCGGAACGGTGACCTGGGCCGCAACCTGGGCGACCACGTCAGCGTCGAACTCTTTCGCGTAAAGGGGAGTCCGCCCGTCCTCAAGGGCGTAGACTTCACGCCCCGCTTTCTGGGCATGTCGCTATTCACCAAACGCTTACTCGTCGATACGGCGGGGGCACGGGTGAACTTCGCCCACGTCATTCCGAACAAGGGAGTAGCCGCCTTTGCGGTACTGAAGAATGCCCTGTTCGGCCGGCAGGAAACCCGGACGCGGTGGCAGGACGTGATGCAGAGCCTGAGCTTCCTGGCCAGCTTCGGGGGTAAGCTGATCTTCCAGCGTAAACTGCACGTCCACAAAAACCAGTGGAGCCTGCAACTCGACATCGAGCAGGGCGACGAAACCGACAGCTACCTCACCACCAACGACGAGCGCGATGCCTTCGGGGAGCGGGGGCTGCAACTGCACTGGTCCGTGACCGACAGCGACCGCGCCGCCATCAAGGAAGCCAAGCGCGAGCTGAAGCAGCTGCTGGACGAAGCCGGCCACCACTACGAGGAGGTTTTCTCCGACGTCGATGCCTACGAAAAGTTGGAGGATACTTATCACCCGGTTGGCTTCATTCGTTTAGGCCAGGATGAGCGGGCGCCCGTCGACCGCGACTTTCGGGTACGGGGTACCGACAACCTCTATCATTTTTCCACCGCTCTGTTCCGCAGCGCTAAGTCGATCAACCCCACTGGGGCGGGCTTCTGCCTGATCGAAGAGCACCTGGACCGGCCCCGCCGCCGCGGGGAATAGCCATATCTTGCCGCTCATGCTGCTGTACGTCACCTGGGAGGCCTCTCCCGAGATCCTTTCCATCGGTCCTATCACCCTGCGGTGGTACGGCCTCATGTTCGCCCTCGGCTTCCTGCTCGGCTTCGCGATGGTGCGGCGGATGTTTCTGCGGGAGGGCGCGCCGGAAGCGTGGCTGGACTACTGCTTCTATTTCCTCATCGCCGGTACGATACTGGGGGCGCGGCTGGGGCACATCCTCTTCTACCAGTGGGACTACTACGTCAATAATCCGGGCGATATCCTCAAAGTCTGGGAGGGCGGGCTGGCCAGTCACGGCGGCGTGATCGGGGTGGTAACGGCCCTCTACCTATTCAGTAAGTTCGTCAGCAAAAAGTCTTTCTTCTGGATTAGCGACAAGGTGGCCGCCCCCATCGCCCTGGTCGGGGCCATGATCCGCTTCGGCAACCTGATGAACTCCGAGATCGTCGGCACCCCCAGCGATGCCCCCTGGGCCTTCTTGTTCGTCAATGCCCGCGCCGGCCTGAATGAGGTGCCCCGCCATCCGGTCCAGCTCTACGAATCCCTGAGCTACCTGCTCACCTTCGCCGTCCTCATCGCCCTCTACTGGAAGACGGACCTCTACAAGCGCCGCGGCTTCCTCACCGGCCTCTGGTTCGTGCTCATCTTCGGCTTCCGCTTCATCTGGGAGTACTTCAAGAGCGACCAGGGCGGCTTCGGCGAGGTACTGACCACGGGGCAGTGGCTGAGCGTACCGCTGGTGCTGGGGGGGCTGGTGATGATGGCGCTGTCGAAACAGCCCACAGAGACCTCACTTCGTGAGTCGCACAGAGGGAAGGCACAGAGGTAGCATAGAGGCTCCGCACGTACCTCTGTGCGCCCTCGTGCATCCCTCCGTGTGAGCCGTAAGCCTCCGTGAGCTTAATCCAACGCTCCAATTCGCGCAAATCTGTGGCACCAAACGAGCGCAGCGAGCCAAGCCATAAATCCGTGCCCAAATCGGTGCCCCATCCGTGGTTAACTCCCCCACGAGCGCAGTGAGCATCCCCCCAATCCGCGTTTAATCTGCGCCATCAATCCGCGCAAATCTGCGGTGCAAAACGAGCGCAGCGAGCAGAGCCGTAAATTCCCAAATTCCCCAATTCTCAACTCTCAATCCCAAATTCTAAATCCCAAACCCCCATGACCATCATCTTCGACCTAGGCAACGTCCTCATCGGCTGGCAGCCCCGCGCCCTCTTCCGCAAGGTCTTCGCCACCGAAGCTGAAGTCGACTACTTCCTCAATAACGTCGCCACCCTCGAGTGGAACGAAAAACAGGATGCCGGCCGCACCATCGCCGAAGGCACCGCCGAACTCATCAAACAGCACCCCGACTTCGAGCGCGAGATCCGCATCTACTACGACCGTTGGACCGAAACCATCACCGGCCCCATCCAGGGCACCGTCGATATCCTGAAGGAACTTCACGCCACGGGCAAGTACCGCCTCCTGGCTCTGACCAATTGGTCGCACGAACTTTTCCCCTGGGCCCGGGAAACCTTCCCCTTCCTTCAATTATTCGAGCAGATCATGGTTTCCGGCGAGGTCCGGCTCCAGAAGCCCGATCCGGCCATCTACCGCCTCCTCCACGATACCTACGATCTGAACGACTACCACGACTGCGTCTTCATCGACGATAGCCTGCGCAACGTAAAGGCCGCCCGCACCGAAGGCCTCGATACCATCCACTTCCAAAACCCCGCCCAGCTCCGAAAAGAACTGAAAAGCCGGGGAATCGACCTGAGCGCAGCGCCCTAAGCCTCCGCCTTCTCCCCCACCAAGCCCTCAAAAATCATCCGCCCATCTTCATTCCCCAGCACACTCTCGCTGGCCCGTTCCGGGTGCGGCATCATGCCGAATACATTCCGCGCTTCGTTGCAGATACCCGCGATGTTACCGACCGAGCCGTTGTGGTTACTCGCTAGATTGACCTCCCCGGCCCCGTCGCAGTAGCGGAAGAGAATCTGGTCGTTTTGATTCAGGCGTAGGAGGGTGTCTTCGTCGGTGTAGTAGCGCCCTTCGGCGTGGGCGATGGGGATACGCAATACTTGTCCGGGGGAAAGGCGCCGGTTGGGTAGCGCGTCATCCGTCTCGGCCCGCAGGAAGACGTTCTTGGCGATGAACTTCTGATCCCGGTTCCGTAGCAGGGCACCCGGTAGCAACCCGGCCTCGCAGAGGATTTGGAAGCCGTTACAAATCCCAAAAACGTAGCCCCCCCGTCCCGCAAAATCGATGACCGACTTCATGATCGGCGAAAAGCGCGCCACGGCCCCCGCCCGCACGTAGTCGCCGTAGCTGAAGCCACCGGGCACGATAATGCAGTCGTCGGTGGTCAGGTCGCCCAGGTCCTCGTTCTTGTGCCAGAGCTTGGTCACCGGCCGGCCCATCACGGTACCGAGCACATGGACCATATCGTCGTCGCAGTTGCTGCCGGGGAAGACAATTACACCGAATTTCATAGGCGGGGGAGTTAGGCCGGCAAGATACGGCGCAGCAGTTCGCGGGCCGCTTCCATCCCCTCGCTGCCACCCATTTCGAGTACGTGCAGGTTCTCCCGATTACGCAATTCGTAGGATACGGCGGGTGCCGGGTCGATGTAAATGACGGGCGCGGACGCAGGTGCAAAGCTGACCAGGCCGGCCGCCGGATACACCTGTAGCGAAGTACCGACGATGATCACGGCGTCCGCGGACTGGGTGATCTCCGCCGCCCGTTCAATCTCCGGAACGGCCTCTCCGAACCAGACGATGTGGGGGCGTAGCTGTTCCCCGTTTTCGTCGAGGTCACCGATTTTCAGGTCCCCATCCCATTGCACCTGCGGCCCCCCGCCCACCGGTCGCACTTTGGTCAGTTCCCCGTGTAGATGAATGACGTTCGTGGAGCCCCCCCGCTCGTGGAGGTCGTCGACATTCTGAGTGATGACGGTCACCTTGTAATCGTCTTCCAGGGCGGCGATCAGCTTATGGCCGACGTTGGGCCTGGCAGTCTTGAGCTGAGCGCGCCGCAGGTTGTAGAAGCGCATGACGAGGTCCGGGTCGCGGGCGAAGGCTTCGGGGGTGGCGACGTCTTCCACGCGGTGCTCCTCCCAAAGCCCGTTGCTGTCGCGGAAAGTTTTCAGGCCGGATTCGGCGCTTACGCCGGCGCCGGAGAGGACGACCAGATGCTTTTTGGACATATGCCTTATGCCTTTTTCTTGAATTTTGCTAGGGCCTCCTTCGCCGCATCTTGCAGCACCAGCGTGCCCGTAACATTGGCGCGCTCCGCCAAGAGTTCCGGCCAATGGTCGGTGCCGGCCCAGAGACTGCGCTTGAGCTGGTGAAGGGCGGAAGGGCTGCGCTCACCAAGGCGCTTAGTCAGGATGCGGGCTTCGCGGAAGAGCTCCTCGGGGCCGGCATAGACCCGCTGGTATAGATTGTGCGCGTGCGCCCACTGGCTATCGTGCCATTCGGTATCGAGGCAGAGTTTGCTGGTGGCGGCGGTGCCCATCTTGCGGATCAGGGCGGGTAGAATTACGAAGGGACCGATGGCGATGGCCAACTCGCTAAGCTTGATCTGCGCGCCCCGACAGCCGAGGGTGTAGTCGGCCGCGGCGGCGATACCAACACCTCCCCCGATCGCCTTGCCCTGCACGGCAACTACGATAGGCTTCGGGCAGCGCCGTATAGCCAGGATGACGTTGGCGAAGCCCATGAAAAATTTCCGCCCGGACTCCTCGTCCCCGATGGCGAGAAGCTCATCCAAATTGGCACCGGCGCAGAAAGTTCCGTCCCCTCCGCTGCGAATCATGATGGCCCCCACGGCTGGGTTGTTGGCGGCCTCGTCGATGTGGCGAACGAGTTCCGCGAGCAGGGGGGAGGGCATACTGTTGTGGGCGGGGTGGGAGAAGACGATGCGGGCGAAGCCGAGGCGTACTTCGGTGGTGATGGAGCCGGTCATGGAGTCAGGGTATTTGGCGGAAGGTGAAGGTAGGCAGTAAAATTGTCAGACCTCCGAGGTCTGACAGAATGGCTGCAATTAAAAGGTAGTTAGTCCATGCATTTCATAGTAAACCGTGATACGCTGCGATGACAAATTGTCAGACCTCGGAGGTCTGACAGGATGACATGCAACCCCCCGCCCCACCCATCCGTTTACCCAGTCCCTCCGCACCTGCGTCCCCGCCCTTATTTTTGCGCCTATGGCCCGTATTGCCGACATCGACCTGGGAGACTTCCCCCTGCTGCTCGCCCCCATGGAGGACGTGAGCGACCCCCCCTTCCGTGCGCTCTGTAAGCAGCAGGGGTGCGATATGATGTACACCGAGTTCATCAGCGTAGAGGGGCTGATCCGGGATGCGACGAAGAGCGTGGAGAAGCTCGACATCTACGACTACGAGCGACCGATCGGGATCCAAATCTTCGGGGCCAACCTGGATAGTATGGTGAAGGCCGCCGACATCGTCACCGAAGCCAGGCCGGAAGTGCTGGACATCAACTTCGGTTGCCCGGTGAAAAAAGTGGTCTGCAAGGGTGCGGGTGCGGGTATTCTGCAGGACATTCCGAAGATGGTGGAGCTAACCAAGGCCATCGTAGACCGCACCCCCCTGCCCGTGACCGTCAAGACCCGCCTCGGCTGGGACGAGAACAGTAAGTACATCGTCGAGGTCGCCGAACGCCTGCAGGATGTTGGTATTAAGGCACTGAGCATCCACGGCCGCACCCGCAAGCAAATGTATAAGGGAGAGGCCGACTGGACGCTGATCGGCAAGATCAAGGACAACCCGCGTATCAACATTCCCATCTTCGGGAACGGGGATATCGACTCAGGACCGAAGGCCGCCGCCTACCGCGACCGCTACGGCGTGGACGGCATCATGATCGGCCGGGCCGCCATCGGCTACCCCTGGATCTTCCGGGAGATCAAGCACTACTTCGCCACCGGGGAGGAACTGGCCCCGCCCACCATCGAGGAACGGGTGGCCGCCGCCCGCGAGCATCTGACCCGCAGCCTGGAGTGGAAGGGTCCCATGCTCGGCGTACTGGAAATGCGGCGGCACTACACGAACTACTTCCGGGGGCTACCGAACATCAAAAATTATCGGAAGGTGCTGGTGAGTGAGTTCGAGCCGGAGGTGCTGTACACAACCCTTGAGGAAATCCGGGAAGTGTACGGGGAACAGGCGGTGGCGATGTGATCAGTCTTTAGGGGCGTCGATCTTAGCGATCATTTTTTCGAGGCCGGCGGTTTTGCGATCCTCTTCCTTACCTACCGCTATGGCGCGCCGGGCGACCTGTCTGGCGGTATCCATATCCCCCGACTTGTATAACAGGAAAGCGTAGGTATCCAGGTAGTCGAAGGCGGGCTCTTCTGCAACCACTTTTTCCATCCACTCGGTGCAGCTTTCGATGACGCTTTGGTCATCGCAGTCTTCGTAAACCTGCCAGCAGAAGTGATTGACGTAGCCGTTACTCATCTCCCCCTTCTCTTTCATCTCCCGGTAGAGGGAAAACACCTCCTCCCATTGTCCCTGGG
>CAZKPE010000185.1:0-7994 GCA_964554545.1 uncultured Lewinella sp. | reverse complement strand
ATAGCTTCCCTGATCCGAGTTCCATCAGAACGTGTCACACTGACAAAAATTGCGCGCAGCTTCACGCACCGGCAAATACTTGCCGTTACTGCCTATGTTGGCGGACAGGCCGGCTACCCCCGCCCCATACCCTGAAATGGCGAACACGGCGCGACTTGGCCCAAGTATCCTGCCCCCCCGAAATTGGGGCGGGTACGCTGGTGGCGGGTAATGTGTATCAGTTGGATAGGTGGGTGATTCGTTACATGATCTGAGGGCGACTGCAAGTCGCATCTTGCTTTCACGGTTACAAACCGCGTTTTGCTAGGCGCAGCGTCCCGGCCCGTTCGCCATCCGTGACGGTCAGCAGGTAGGTGCCGCTGGGTAGGTCGGCGAGGAAAAGTTCCAGGCGGTTCGGGCCGGCGATCGCTTCGTAGCGGCCCGTCTGTACCACCCGCCCGAAGATGTCGGTGAGCTGCAAGCGGACGGCAGTAGCCACCGGGCTATCCAACTGCACCGTGACCCGGTCAGCCGTGGGGTTGGGGAAGGCCTCCAGGCCGGTGAAGGGGCGGGCCCAGCCGGGGGTGACGCTGACGGCCTCCCGGTAGGTGATGCCGAACTCCGAAAAGGAGGTGGTCGTGACCTCGACGTAGTGGGCCGACTGCCCGTAGTCGCCGGCGGTGGTGACGTCCTCGGTGGTGTAGTCGCCCGTACTGTTAAGGAGGTCGCAGTCGGTATTATCGCCCGAGTAATGGGTCACGATCAGGCCGTTCCAGTCGAGGGTTTCGCCGCTGGCGCTTTCCAGTTGAGCGAGTTCCTCATCGGTGACATAAAGGCGGATCATCACCCCGCCGTTGGTTACGTAAGGGCCGCTGCCGTTCGCGGGGCTGATGCCGTAGTAGCGCCCGAGTTGGGCCGCAGAGGTGAAGGGGGCGGTGGGGGCACCATCGTAGTCGGTCATGCTCACTTCCACGTCGCCGAGGGCATTCCCGTTAGCGTTGATCTCGGCCAGCAATTTCCCGTCGGTGGTCAGGATACGCTGCCAGCCCGTACCCGTTATACCCTGGGCGCGGACGCGGGTGCAAGCATTATCGGAATTTCCGGCAAGCGCTGCCGCCCCATCGGTGGTCGGAGGCATGAAAATCATCACGCTGACGTCGTCGAGCAGCAGGCCTTCGTCCATTTCGTCGCGCGGGCTCATGAAGCTGAGCAATGCCGTCTCGTCTTCGGTCGGGGTATAGAGCACTTCCACGTACTGCATATCCGCGGGAGCCTCCGCATCGTCGAAGAGACTTCCCTCCTGCATCGCCAGCATCAGTTGTCCCCCGCCGTTCGGATTGAGGGCGCGGTAGCGGAAGGAGATGGCATAGGTCGTGCCGCCGTCCAGGTCGAGGGCGGGCAGGGCCAGGGTATTTTGGTCGGTCTGCTCGTCGGTGGGTAGCAGGCGGTAGCTGCCTTCAAAGGCGCCCCAGGCGGGGTCGGCGGTCCAGCAGTCGGGGGGGCCATCGCTGGCAAAATCCTCTATTAGGGGCAGCGCTACCGTACTTTCCGTTACGGTGACCTGTTGGGTAGCTAGGGCACGGTTGCCGGTGGCGTCGAGGGCGGTCCAGCTCACCTCGTAGGTGCCGGCTGCGGCCAGCATGGTATCGGGGGTGACAATCACCTCGCAGTCGGATGTTCCCTCCGGGCGGTAGGCGGGGGCAGCGCAGGCGGCTAGCGTGGTGGCGGGGAGGGTGTAGGTGGGGGTTAGGTCGTAGAAGAATGCGGTAGAGGTATAGACGTCTTCCTCCTCTTCATTTTCGTCGTCCGCGGATTCGTGATCCTTTATCCAGATGATGGAATTGTCCGTAATCGCTACCGCCGCGTAGGTGTAGTAGCCTTTGGGATAGATAGACGCCGTAAGTGGATCGACCGTTCGGACCGAGTCAACCAACTCCCAGGTGCCGTTATCATCTTCCGCATACAAATAAAAGGCACCCTGGTCATCATTTGCCCCCTCATCGCCGACGACGAGAAAATCTTCTGCCAGTCCGATCTGATCTCCAAAGTAGGCGGAGTCGTCGTTACCGGGTGAAAGTCGCTGAACAAGCTCCCAACTGTTGTTATCGCTTAATTCATAGATATACACCACGGCCGGGTAGGGTACGCTATTAGAGGTGAAACTTCCCGACCCAATGAATAACTTATCGCCGCGCAGCGCAATATTTTGGTTGTCCTCATCGCCAAAAAGCGTGACATCAAAAGAACTTGCCTCATACCACGGTGCCGGCAAGATGTCGCGGCTGGCATCCCGTTCGAACACGACGATACTATTCTCCTCGAAAGCATCGCGCTCAAACGCAATGCGGTCACCATCCACGCTAATCGTGGTTACCTCGTTAATAAATTGGGCGGCGTCTTCGTTCAGCTCGAGTTGTCCGTCGAAAACCCAGTCCCCATCCTCCAGGCGGTACACAAACCCAAAGGAATTATGCACGTACTGCCGGGAAGTTACATTGGCGTAAACAACCAGGTAGTTTTCGGACGCGGCAATTTTTTGCCCAAACCGGCTGATTTCCAGGTTAAGAAAACTGTCCTCGTAAGTGTTCTCCAAAACGGCGACCTCCGGCCAACTTCCGTCCGTGCTGCGCCGATAGATGTGAATTTGACCGGTTTCCCCATCCTCTGTATCAATGTACGGGTCGCTAACGAAGGCGTAGTCGCCCTTCAGGGCAAGACTATATCCAAAAAATTCGTTGCCCTCGTTCGATAGCTCGTCGGCTAGCACCCATCCATCCGCGGTCCGCTCGTATATATGCACGAGATAATCGTTCAGGTCGTCATCCCAGACGGGAAACATCGCATAATTTCCGTCAGCAACGATTTGATCAGCGAAGTAATCGCCCAATACATCCGGTCGCACGGTGTCCATTACCATCGGCAGCTTACCCTGCAACTCCCCCCCGGTAAACACCGGCCCCTCCCCACAGTCCTGTCCGTGGGAGGTGAAGGATATGGCGAACAGGTAAACGAAAATCAGCCCCTGACCGGCGGGGAAAGGGTAGCAACGCGGCATAGCGAGTGGTTTTGAGCGTGAGCCATAGTGTCCGGTAGCGCTACCCACGGGGGTAGACTATCGGTCGTTTATGCCGTGCGGCCCGCGGAGTAACCCGAATTTGGGAAAAAACTTCGCACCCGCGCGCCGCCGCCCCCCGCCCTCACACCCCCGCCAGCGTCCTGGAAGGACGCGTCCCCCCTCTCCCAGGAATTCATTCCTGGAGTCGCCCCTACTTCACAAACCGCAGCACCCGCTCCTCCCCCGCCCCCACCAGTCGCAGTACGTACTGCCCCCGGGGCAAATCGCCCACCGCCAGTTGGTGCTGATTTGGCCCGCGGCGGCCTTGCACGGCAACGGTGCGCAGCAGGCGCCCTACCCCGCTAAAGAGTTGCAGTTCTACCCGCACGGGGCCGGTTAGGGGGAAGTGGACATTTAGCTCGTTCCGTACCGGATTGGGCCATACCTTCAGCTGCGCTGCCGCTTCTTCTCGCTCTACGCTCACCGCGGGGCTGAAGGCCTCGCTGCCGTCCAGGTCCACCATCCGCAGGCGGTAGTAGGTCAGTTCAGCGGGGGCGGGGTCCTCGACGGTGTAGTTCGGCCGGCCGTTGCCGGATATCTTCGTGAGCAGTTCGAAGTTCTGCCCATCCGTACTGCGTTCTACGGCGTAGTGGCTGAAGGCGTCTTCCCGTTCCACTTCCCAATACAGTCGATTGGCCGGCCCGGCGGCGGTGGCGCGGAAGTCGGTCAGGGTGACGGGCAGGGCCGAAGCCGAAGAAGTAGAAGTGGCGGCAAATTCCGAAAAGGTGGTCGTGCTGAAGGTCAGGACCTGGGCCGTACCCCCGTAGTCGGATTGATTATCGACCGTTTCTACCGTATACCGTCCGTTTTGGCTGTTATAAATGGAGCAGTCTTCGGTGCCCCCCGGCAAGTCACTGTAGTGGCTGATGGCCAGATCGGACCAGGTCATGCTCTCTCCAAGGGTAGTATTGAACTGCTGCAGCTCGGCATCGGTGAAGTACAGCCGCACCTCTACCCCCCCGTTTTTATTGTAGGGCCCCGGACCATTGGACGGACTGACGTTGAAGTGGCGACTGAGGTGGTACTGACCGTTGTAGGGCGCAACGGGGGGTTCGAGGTAGTCGCGCAGTTCCACCACTACGTCTCCCAGCTCATTCCCGTTCGGGTTGATCTCCAGGGCCACCCGACCTTCGGGGTCCAGAAAGCGCACCCAGGCCGAGCCGGCCAGGCCAAAACCATTCACGGTCATGCATGCTTCGTTCGCCGCCGTAGCCAGCTGCGCCGCCCCGTCCGTAGGTTCGGCGAACTCGGCCAGCAATATATCGTCTAGCCAGATGCCGTTGGCTCCCGCGGCAGCGTCCGAAACAAAGGCGAGGCGGTAATCACCATCGCCGGGAACGGTGAATCGCAGATTGCTTTCGGCGTAATCGGTAGCCAGTTCCTCGTCCATCCATAAAGTATCGACGATAGAACTATCTCCGGCGTTGAGCAAGTGGACGGATAACCCGGCCCCCGCAGCGGCAAAGGAGAGACTATAGGATACCCCCGCCACGGCGGGAAAAGCCGGACCGAGCAGTTGGTCGGCGTGGGCGCTTTCGGTAGCGGGCGGGAGGTAATAGGCGGACGAACCGCTCCGCGCCTGCCCGGCGTCCTCCAGAATCTGCCACCCCCCATTACCATTGCCGTCGATGGGTTTCCAACAGGAGCGGTCGATGCTTCCCGTCTCGGCCCCCTCGCTAAGGGGCAGGCTCACTTCCGGCCCGGCGGGCACGTCGACCCGGGTGACGCTCACGCAACCATCCACCACGCCGGCGGGCCGCAGATAAACGGTGTAGGCTCCGGCAGCCAGGCCCGTAAAGACATTCGCTGACTGAAAGGTGTGGTTGTCCAGGCTGTAGACGACTCCGTCCGGGCAGTCTGTACAACTGGCCGTGATGACCAGTTCGCCGCTGGCCGTTCCCCGACACGCCTCGGACGTAGCGGATATATCCTGTACGCTAATGGGGCAGCGGGGGGCGGAACGAACCCATAGGGTATAGTTCTCCGAAGCGTCTACGTCGGCTTGGTACACCAATGCCTGGTCGCCCCGGTAGGGAATCCAGTGCATCCCCTCGTTCTCGGCGTAATACACGTGGTAGATCTCCTCTTGCAGGGGGCGCTGACTGCTCTGGGCCCGTCGGGAGTCGTCCGTCAGGTACTGGGCACCGGTACCGACCCAGTCGTCGTTGATGGCGTTGTCGTCCGACCCGTTGAAGAGTACCGTATTGGTCCGAATGCGCTCCAGCATAGTCGCGTTGGTCGTGGTAGCATTGAGGTCACCGGCCCCGGAGCTCATGCGGATTTCCCGGGCCGCGGTAAGGGTAGCCAGTACCCCGGGGGTGAGGATGCCCCGCGCCGTACCGTCCAGGTCCACCGTCTGCGGCAGGGCGGAAGGTGCACTCTCCCCGTAGTCTACCGCTACCTGTACGTAGCCATTCGTGTCCACCAGGGTGCTGAAACTGGTCCCATCCAGTTCGAAGTGGTAGGTGCCGGGGCGGGATACGGTCAGGGCATCGGACAGGGAAGTGAAGGGGTTGTTGAAACTACCGGGAGCGTCGCCACTTACCGGGGCGGCTCCGCGTACCCATAGGCGCCAGCCTTCCGGGACCGGGATTTCATCGTCGTACACCAGCGAGCGGTCGCCACGCAGGGGAATCCAGTGGACGCCCTCGCTGTTCGAGTTTCTGTTGACGTGAAAGATCTCCTCGTTCAGGGGCCGCGGTGCCCGGGCTCCTCTGGCATTCTTGCGCAAGTACAGGCTACCGGCCCCGATCCAGCCTTCATTGAAGGGGTTGTCTGCGGTACCGGTCATGAGCGAGCGGTAGGTCGTCAGCCGGGCTCTCAGGGTATCGTTGGCCAGGGTGACCGCGTCGAGTTGGGCGGCATCGTCGGACGACATCCGAATCTCGTACGTGTCGCCCAGGGTAGCCAGCACCCCTGGCGGCAGCATCCCGTAGCTGCTCACCGACAATTCGGTCAGCAGCGGTAGCGCCTCCTTCGCGTTACTATCGTCGTAAGCCAACATCACGAAGCCATCGGCATCGACGTGCGTCCGGAAGATTACCCCATCCAGCGCGAAGGAATAGGTGCCGGCCGCCGTGACCCCGCGGGCCTGGGCCAGGGAGGTAAAGGGGTCGCCGGGGCTACCCGCCTGGGCAAAAAGAAATGGAGAAATAAGGCACACATATGCCAGCAGGTACAGCTGCTTCATTACAACGATCTTTCGGCGCATCAAATGCCGGTTTCCGGGTATTCTTTTCGGACAAATTGCCCTTAAAAGTCTGGTCAACAATTACTAACTAACGTGGTATATCGGGCTGTATTGTGTAGGGCGACGGTGCGCAGGTGCAGGGAAAATTCCGGAGAATGCAGTCCCAAAGCCACCCACGGGGGCAGTCCCCTCCTATACTTCGCGCGGTCATCAGATGTGATAATTCGGCGCCGCTATTTTTTCGTCCGGGTAGGCGCAAAACGTAGGCCAACTCAAACGTGGGTTCCCGGGTCCCACGTTTGAGTTAGCGTCGGCTACGTGGTCTGGGTGCAGGGTCCTAGACCCAAATTGCAACGCCGCCGGGCGGGAAATGAGCAAGTCAAAAATCACTCAAGGTGGCCGGGCGAAGTATAGAAAGGGCCGCCCGGTACGTACACCATCTCAATGGCATACCCCTCGGTAGACGAACGCACCCCGCCGGTCGGTAGCGACATCAATGGCACTGTCTTCCGGAGCATCGGTGTAGCTCTCCAGGACGGCCTGCCGCCAAGCACCATCATTGATCTGATACTCCACGAAAACCCAGGCGGTATCCCTGTTTCCGGAGCGGGCTTCCAAACGCCGCGAATGTTCCCACCTCAGATCGAAAGAAACGAATATCGACCTGCGCCCCCGGTTCTCTCCACCGAAGAGACATGGCTTACCGTCAAATTATTGGCGGCAATCAGGGTGGGGAAGAAAAAAAGAACACAAATTTTCTAAATACACTCACATTAGCATTAGACTATAGTTCGCTAAGTAACATATCCTAGCGTACCGGCCGATAAGAAGCTGGTATGGTCATAAATCTGATCAAAACCACTCAGACAAGTATATAACCACTTAATTCGCCATTGATTACTACACGGCCCATCCAACACCCGCGCCCCGCCGCCCCCTCACTCACCTCCCTCAGCGTCCTGAAAGGACGCGTCCCCCCTCTCCCAGGAGTTCACTCCTGGCTGGTTTCCGCACCCCGCCGCCCGCCTACTCGGCCCCCGGCAACCGGAGGTTGCGGGCAACGGCGCGAACGGAGTTCGCATCCTACCTTCGCCCCCCGCAACCCGACAACCCGACAACCCGCAACTCAACAACCCACCACCCCCATGTTCCGATCCCACACCTGCGGACAGCTCCGCCTCCCCGACGCCGGCACCGAAGTCACCCTGAGCGGCTGGGTACAGGCCGGGCGCGATTTCGGCGGGCTCACCTTCGTCGACCTGCGTGACCGCTACGGCATCACCCAGGTGGTCTTCGACAGCGACGACGATGCCGCCCTGGCCGAACGGGCCGGCAAACTCGGCCGGGAGTGGGTGGTGCGGGTGAGGGGCGAGGTACGCGAACGGACCAACAAAAACCCCAACCGCCCCACCGGCGAGGTGGAGGTCTTCGCTAGGGAACTCACCGTACTCAATAAGAGCAAAGTCCCCCCCTTCACCATTGAAGCGGAAACCGACGGCGGCGACGACCTGCGCATGAAGTACCGCTACCTCGACCTGCGCCGCCCCCCCCTGCAGCACAATATCATCTTCCGCAGCCAGCTGGCCGTGGCCGTGCGGAACTACCTCAGCGACCGAGGCTTCGTCGAGGTGGAAACACCCAACCTCATTAAGTCAACGCCGGAGGGGGCCCGCGACTTCGTGGTGCCCAGCCGCCTCAACGAGGGGGAGT
>CAZKPE010000184.1:4674-8090 GCA_964554545.1 uncultured Lewinella sp. | reverse complement strand
TCTTTGTCGATGCGGTGAACCAGGCCGACGCGATCTTCATCGTTTCCGGGAAGAATAGGCATATCGCCCCCGCGCAGGTGGTGGGCCAGTCCATTCACCAGCGTGCCGGAGGGGTTACCGACGCCGGGATGGACGACCATGCCGGGGGGCTTGTGGACGATAAGGAGGGACTCGTCTTCGTAGCGGATGTCGATCTCCATCGGCTCGGCGATCAGGCCTTCCTCCCCGTCGCTGTGGGTGGGTAGCATGATGGTGATGAGCTCGCCCGGGCTAATCTTGTGGTTGGGTTTGACGGTCTGGTTGTTCACCTGAATCGTGCCACCGCGAATGCCATTTTGAACCCGGTTGCGGCTTACCCGTGGCAGCTTGTCGGTGACGAACTTGTCCAGGCGCACGGGCGACTGCTTGGGGTCGACCCGAATTTCCTGCACGCTATAGAGTTCGTCCTGATCGTCGTCGCTTTCCATGGCCGCGAAGGTAAGCCGTGGGGCTGCGTACCTTGCGCGATATGAAGCTTTCCAGTCTGGCCGTGCGGGACCCACGGGTGAATTCCTACAATGCTCCCCACCAGGTCCCGCTGGTCGCGGCCTCCAGCTTTGTGTTCGATAGTCTCGAGCAGGGGATCGATATTTTCGATGGCAAGGTGGACGGTCACATCTACGGCCGCTTCGGCAACCCCACCGTAGACGCCGCCGCGGCCAAGATCGCCGCCCTCGAAAGTGTCGGCTGCGAGGAGGCGACCGCCGGACTGTTCTGCGCCAGCGGAATGGCGGCGATCGCTATCGTACTACAGGGCCTCTGCCGCCCGGGCCACGTCATCGTGACCAGCGCCGACCTCTACGGAGGCACGAGCAACCTGATCGACCGACTCTGCGAAACCACCGGCGTGAAGCGGGTCAATACCGACCTCCGCGATTCGGAAGCACTGGAGGATAAACTATCCGAATTCAAGGACATCTGCATCGTCTACGTCGAGACGCCCAGTAACCCGACGCTGCGCTGCACGGACCTCGACCTACTGGCGGATCTAGCCCACCACTACGGCGGTATCCTGGTGGCCGATAATACCTTCGCTACGCCGGTCACCCAGCGGCCGCTGCTGCACGGTGCTGACGTAGTCGTACACAGCACGACCAAATACCTAAACGGCCACGGCACCGGGATCGGCGGCGCCATCGTGTACCGCGACCGACCCGAGCTGCGGGAGGCCTTCACGACGGTGTACCGCCTCCACGGTGGCAACGGAAATCCCTGGGACGCCTGGCTGGTTCTGAACGGACTGAAGACTCTCCCCCTGCGTATGGAACGCCACAGCGATAACGCTATACGGGTGGCCAAATTCCTGAAGTATGACCCCCGGGTAGTCCAGGTCAATTACCCCGGACTGGAAGGCCACCCAGACTGCCTGGCCATCGGCAAACAAATGGACCTGCACGGCGGCATGCTGAGCTTCAGTCTGGAGGGCGGTCTGGAAGCGGCCAAACGCTTTATGAATCGCCTCCGGTTCTGTACGATCACCCCTACGCTGGGAGATGTGGATACGCTCGTCCTCCACCCCGCCACCATGAGCCACCGGGGCCTTGACCCGGAGGTCCGGCGGGCCCACGGCATTACGGACGGGCTCATCCGGATGAGCGTAGGGATTGAGGATGTGGGGGACATTTTGGAGGATATTGAGCAAGCATTAGGATAGTCCCCATCCGGTGGCAGTGTGGCTGGTAATCCGTGCAATAATCCGCGCAAAATCCGTGGTTACCAACAAGCAAAGCGAGCCGATCCATATAATAATCCGCGTTAACCGCGTAGCAGCTACGAAGTAAATCCGCGAAACCAATCCGCGAAAATCTGTGGTGACCTTATCCAAAAGACCGAAGGTTCCCCAGACATCTCAAGCCGGAGCCCCCCGACCAACGTACCTTTGCCCCCATGTCCGCCAAAGCCACCTACGACAGCCAACAAGTAGAAAAGAAATGGTACGCCCACTGGCTCGCCAACGACTACTTCCGCAGCGAACCCGACGAGCGCGAGCCCTACACCATCGTCATCCCCCCGCCCAATGTGACCGGGGTGCTGCATATGGGCCATATGCTCAATAATACCGTTCAGGACATCCTCATCCGCAAGGCGCGGCTCGACGGAAAGAACGCCTGCTGGGTACCTGGCACGGACCACGCCAGCATCGCCACCGAGGCCAAGGTGGTCAGGAAACTGCGCGAACAGGGCATTAAAAAATCGGACCTGAGCCGGGAGGAATTCCTGAAGCACGCCTTCGCCTGGAAGGAGGAGTACGGCGGCATCATTTTGCAACAACTTCGCCTACTGGGGGCCAGCTGCGATTGGTCGCGCACCCGCTTCACCATGGAGCCGGCGATGTACGAAGCCGTCATCAAGGTCTTCGTCAAGCTCTACCAAAAAGGCAAGCTCTACCGCGGCTTGCGCATGACCAACTGGGACCCCGAGGCCCAGACTGTACTGAGCAACGAAGAGGTCATCCACACCGAGGAGAACAGCAACCTCTACCACGTCCGCTACCGGGTCGAAGGCACCGACGATACCTATATCACCGTAGCGACCCGCCGGCCCGAAACGATCATGGGGGACTCGGCCCTGGCCGTCCACCCCGATGATCCCCGCTACAAGAACCTGCAGGGCCGTAAGGTCATCGTTCCCCTGGTGAACCGGGTCGTGCCGATCATTGCCGACGACTACGTCGACCCCGAATTCGGTACCGGCGCCCTGAAGATCACCCCCGCCCATGACCCCAACGACTACGCCCTCGGCGAACGGTACGGACTGGAGGTCATCGATACCATAAATGCCGATGGGACGATGAACGAACTGGCCCAGGTCGCCGTTGGCCTCGACCGCTTCGACGCCCGCGTGGAGGTCATCAAACTACTGAAGGCCAGCGGTGACCTGACCCAGATCGAGCAGTACCGCGCCACCGTCGGCCGCAGCGAGCGCACCAACGCCGTCGTCGAGCCCCGACTCACCCTGCAGTGGTTCATGAAGATGGAGGAAACGGCCGCCAGCGCCCTGGAGGCCGTAACCGGTGGCGACATCGCCTTCCACCCGCCGGGCATGGTCAATATGTACACAAGCTGGCTGGAGCCGGAGAACGTCCGCGACTGGTGCATCAGCCGCCAACTCTGGTGGGGGCAGCGCATCCCGGCCTGGTACCACGGCGACGAGGTCTACGTGGCCGAAACCTTCGAGGAAGCCCTGGCCGAAGCTCGCACCCACCATCCGGGCCTACCCGCCGACCACCTCGTGCAGGACGAAGACGTACTCGATACCTGGTTTTCGAGCTGGCTCTGGCCGATGTCGGTCTTCGATGGTTTCGGGGAGGACAAGACCGAACTAGCCTACTACTATCCGACCAACGATCTGGTCACGGGCTGGGACATCATGTTCTT
>CAZKPE010000184.1:0-4664 GCA_964554545.1 uncultured Lewinella sp. | reverse complement strand
GTGGCCCGGATGATCATGGCCGGCTATGAATTCAGTGAGGACCTGCTGGGCAAGCAGTTTGTCGAACAGCACGGTCGTCAGCCCTTCCGCGACGTTTACTTCACCGGGATGGTCCGGGATGAGAAGCGGCGCAAGATGTCGAAGCAACTTGGTAATTCCCCCTCTGCACTGAAGCTGTTACGAAAGTACGGGGCCGACGGCGTCCGCTACGGCATGCTCTCCAGCGCGGCGGCCGGTAACGACATCGTTTTCGACGCCCCCATCCGAGACGGGCAGGTGCTCAACGAAAGTCAGTTGTGCGAACAGGGCCGCAAGTTCTGCAACAAAATTTTCAACGCCAACCGGCTTATTCAGGGTTTTACGGTCACCGATCGGGACACCGACCCCGCCGCCGCCCTTGCTACAGAGTGGATCGAGGCGCGGCTGAACGCTACCATCACCGAGGTAGATCGTCTTATCGCCGAGTACCGCCTGAGCGAGGCCATGGTGACCCTCTACCGCCTGATCTGGTCCGATTTCTGTAGCTGGTACCTGGAGGCCATCAAGACCCCGGACGGTAGCATCAGCCGCAGTACGTACGATGCCGCCATCGGGGTTATCGAGCGCCTGATGACGCTGCTCCACCCCTTCATGCCATTCATCACCGAGGAGGTCTGGCACCAGCTCCGCAGCCGCGACGAGGGGCAGGACTGCATCGTCAGCCGCTGGCCCGTCGCTCGGGAATACGACCCTGCTTTACTTGCCCGGTTTGCGACCCTACAGGAAATGGTCAGCCAGATTCGCGACATCCGCAACCAGCGCGGCATATCTCACGGGGAGGCTCTTCAGCTGGCGGTCAAGCGGGCCGGGGCGGAACATCTTTTGGGCGCGGACGCAGGTGCGATCGATTTCCTGAAACGAAGCGCTAACCTCGACCGGGTCGAGCTGGTCGACGAGGCCCCCGAAAATGGCCTGCCCTTCCTGGCGGGTACCGGTACGGCCTACCTCATCCCCAACGAAACGGTCGACCTGGCCGCCGAGCGGGCGAGGCACGAGGAGGAACTGAACCGACTGCGCGGCTTTCTGAAGGGGGTGGAGAAGAAGCTGGGCAACGAGCGCTTCGTCAGCAACGCACCGGAGCAGGTGGTGGCCCTGGAACGGAAGAAGAAGGCGGATGCGGAAGCGAAGATCGCGAGCCTGGAGCGGATGCTGGGCTAGTACAACGCGATTTGCAATCGCGCCAGGAAGCCGCGACTTGTAGTCGCGTGCTCCTGCGCGTACTACATGCCCCCTTCGCGGTCATAGACCGCATCGTACTGCCGCAACTGCAAGTTGCGTCTTGCTTTCGCGGCTGCAAGCCGCGTTTTACGATCGCGGCTCGCTTCGTACTTTGTGGGATGCTCACCGACCGCCACGGCCGAACGTTAACCTACCTGCGGCTGGCCGTCACCGACCGCTGTAACCTGCGCTGCCGTTACTGTATGCCGGCCGGGGGCATCGACTTTGCGCCGCGAAACCACCTACTGAGCTACGCGGAAATTCTAACCCTCTGCGAACTGCTGGCGGAGGAGGGGATCACGAAGGTCCGGCTGACCGGCGGCGAGCCCCTCGTGCGCCGCGAGTTACCGGTTCTGGTGCGGGGTCTGGGTCAGCTCTTCCCCAGACTAGCGATGACCACCAACGGCATCTTGCTGCCCCCCTTGTTGGACGAAATGGCGGATGCGGGGCTCACCCGGTACAACCTCAGTCTGGATACCCTGCGGCCCGAGCGCTTCCATCGCATCACTCGTCGGGACAACTTTGCCGCCACCCATTTGGCACTTGACGAACTGTTACGCCGTGGCTATCCCGTAAAAGTGAACGTGGTCATGATGAGAGGTGTCAATGACGATGAACTCAAGGACTTCATAGCCCTCACCCGCGATCATGACCTACGGATCCGCTTCATCGAAGCGATGCCCTTCAATGACGATGACGGAAACCACGATGTGTTCATCTCCGCGGCGGAGATGCGGCACCGGATCAGTAGGGAATTTCCTGACTTGTCGGCGGAGGGTTCTGAGGGAAGTGCACTGCGGTACTGCTTACCGGGGTACCGCGGTGGCATCGACATCATTCCGGCCTATACCCGCTCCCTCTGCGGTAGCTGCGACCGGCTGCGGCTGACACCCCGGGGCACCTTACTGACCTGCCTGTACGCGACCCGGGGGCTGGAGTTACTGCCTTTGCTGCGGGGCGGTATCGGGAAACCGGAATTACGGGACCTTATTCAGGCGTTCGTGTACGAAAAGCATGCAACGGGTCATTTAGCGCAGGCCAGCGAGCAGAAGGGAATGATTTTCGCGAGTATGACTAGTATTGGAGGCTAACTCAGTTCAATATGCCACTTACCCACGTAGATGACGCCGGCCGCCCCGCGATGGTGGATGTCGGAAACAAGGACGCCAGCAGACGCACGGCTACCGCCGAGGCTACCGTCATGCTCGGCGAAACCGTGATGACCGTCCTGCGAGAAGGTGGTTTTGCCACGAAGAAGGGTAGCGTGACGCAAACCGCCATCATCGCCGCGACCATGGCGGTCAAGCAAACCTGGGCGATCATACCACTCTGTCATCCCCTTCCGATCATGGGGTGCGAAGTGACCGTCGAACCACTCATGGATGACCGGTTACAGGTCCGGTGTACCGTACGCACCGAGGGGAAGACCGGGGTAGAAATGGAGGCCCTGCACGGAGCGTCGGTGGCCGCCCTGACGATTTACGATATGTGCAAAGCCCTCTCACCCGCTATAGAAATTACCCATCTGCGGCTGCTACGTAAACGGGGCGGAAAAACCGACTACGACCGTGAGTGACCGTTACGCCCGCCAGCGCGTACTGCCGGAGATCGGGGAGGCCGGGCAGGAACGCCTGGCGCGGGCCCGGGTAGTGATCATCGGCTGCGGCGGGCTCGGTGGGCCGGTAGCCGCCTATCTGGCCGGGGCCGGGGTGGGGAGCATACGGTTGGTCGACGGCGATTCCGTTTCCGAGAGTAATCTCCACCGGCAGGTTTTTTTCGATCCCGGTAATCCCGCGAAGAAATCACACCAACTGGCCGAACATTGCCGGCGACTTAACGAGGACATTCACGTTGCCTACCTAGAGAAGTACCTGGATGCGAACAATGCCCGGGCAATCCTATCCGGTGCCGATCTGGTCGTGGACTGTACCGATGATGCCGCCACCAAACATTTGATCAACGACTGCTGCGTTCATCTCGGCCTGCCCTTTCTCTACGCCGCCGCCCAGGGGGTAGCGGGCTACGTGGCGCTGTTCTCCGAACCCGCAACGGGAATCAACTTGCGCGACGTATATCCGAAGCCGGACCCCGACTTACCGGACTGCGCTACCTCCGGCGTACTACCCACCGCCGTCGGTATCGTTGCGATGCTACAGGCCAATGCCGCCCTCTGTTTCCTGCTGGGCATCGGCGACCCTCCCCTCGATATCCTGCTGACCTACCACGCCCTGGACAATCGCCAATTGCGGATGCGGCTGAGCAAAACCTACCATCGGCCGATCGCGGAACCGTGGCGGTCAGACCGGCCCGTACGGGAAGCGCTGGAAGTGCAGGCGAATTCGCTTACCCCATCCGGCTACGATCGAATATATAGCATGCTCAGTCCGGAACGGGAAGCGGAATTACCGGACGGCGTGGTGCGTCTGCGGGAGCGTGACCCCCTTGGCCAGTGTCTGGAAGACATGCGGGAGGGCGGGCGCTACCTGCTGTACTGTAATTCGGGAAAGCTCAGTTTGGTGCTGGCCTCCCAGATTCGGCAGCGGCGGCCGGGGGTGGAGGTGTTTAGTTTGCGGGGTGGGGTGAAGTCGATTTGACCTACCCGCCGGCGGACGGGGGAAGGTCGCTCACGTTCCCAACCTCCCGGCCGACGGCTAGGGCCGCGCATTCAACCAGTGACTCCCATCCCCCCGGAACTCCTTTTTCCAGATGGGAACCGACTTTTTTAACTCATCGATGATGAACTCGCAGCCCCGGAAGGCCGGCCCCCGGTGTACGCTGCTTACCGCCACGATAACGGCGGTATCACCGATCTCCAGCTCCCCCTTCCGGTGGTGGAGGGCAACGGCGTCCAAGCCGAACTCCTCCCGGGCCCGCTCGGCGATCTTGCGCATCTCTTTAAGCGCCATCGCGTCGTAGGCATCGAAGTGGAGGTGGGTGACGGCGTGCCCCAAATTCAGATCGCGAATGGTGCCGACGAAGAAGCAGTGTCCACCGCAGGAGGGGTGTTGCACGAAATCAGAACATTCGGCCAGGCTGAGGGGAGTCGTGCGGAGGGCTACATCGATCATGGCGGGGAGAAGGTACTATTAGCCACCACTGACCGGGGGAATGATGACCACTTCATCTCCTTCCCCAATGATGGCTTCGTCCGTAGCGTAACATTCATTGCGGGCGATGGCGAAAGAAGATAGTTCGCCGAAGGCGGGATAGCTGTCGATCAATCGCTCCCGTAGCTCGGCCACGGTCGACCCGGCTACCGCGTCCAGCTGCAGGTCCGGGCCACCGGCAATCTCACGGGCAATACCAAAGCAGAGGATTTTCATGGTAACAGGTAGCTATGATACTGCCAAACTAACCGCCCGCCCACCAAAAGGATGAGCGCAGCCGCAATCCAGCGAATACGGATG
>CAZKPE010000183.1:0-8127 GCA_964554545.1 uncultured Lewinella sp. | reverse complement strand
GTTTCGGTCCATGCCGCCGCGCCGCCCCCTCGTGGGTGGGTTGAAGTTGGTTACTGCGAAGGGAACAAGCCCCGGCTGCGTGGGCGCACACGTTGGGCGAAACCAGCCGCCATTAAAGGCGGCCACAGAAAATTTTGATCCCCTTAGGTTTATGACATAATGAATATATTAAAACAACTAAGGTCCATCACGTTTGGCTGGTACATTGTTATGTTCGGATTGTTGGCTTTTGCTGCTGGGGTGTCAATGATTATAGAATACCAAAATGGAGAAACCTGGTTGTGCCAGGGAGAGGGTTGTAAGCTCATTCAAGGGTATTCATCCATAGGATTATCCCTATTCATGATTGTCATCGGCTTTTTAAATGTGAGGAATAGTAGAACACTGTAAATAAAGCCAACCATCAGGAGCAAACTGGGTACCAGAAATTGCTACTAATTATCAATCGTTTTAATTTAAAGTCATGGCTGTTAAAAAGTCTTCTAAAATAATATTAACTCAAGAAGAGGTCAATGCTATTGGCGCAAAGTTGACGACCAGTTTTATACTGTCTAATATCTTTCCTATTGTGGGTCCATTGGTGACTACACTAACGTTTGTTTTTGCCAGTCGCCTGCAACAATTACGGGTTCAAAAGTTTGCAGAAAACATAGCTGATGAGGTAGCAAAGATGAGCGAAAGCCAAATCGATAAAAAATATCTCAAGTCAGAAGATTTCCACGATCTAATTATTCAAATCATAGAAAATGTATCTAAGCAAAGGTCGAAACATAAAGTCGATAGGCTTAAGAAAGTTGTCCTTCACCAAATTCAAGAACCGGTACAAACTAATCACATTGAAAATATTGTTAATTTGATTTCAAGCTTAGATGAGATGGAGATTCAAATATTGAAAATGTATAGAGATTTTAGCGATAATATATTAGAATTATATAGAAAAAAGTACAGTTCTACCGATGAGTACAAGAAAATAGAAGAACGTCATCGCGAACGATACGGTAATACCGCAAACGGGTCGGAAGAGTTCATGAATAGTCTACAAACCGTTGGTCAGGCCAGAAAAGAAGCCACATCGTTTAATGACCAGTTATATGAGAAGAATAAGATTCTTACTCCCTTGAATGTTGATCTCACAGATGAGCAATTTGAATACTATGTTATGGGATTAGTAGGAAAGGGGTTAATATTAAATCGTGATATCCTCGTTCATAATTCGATAAATCATACGAAACAGATTCAAGTTTTATCAAGGTATGGCAATACTTTACTGGACTTTTTATCTAATAGTTCAAACTAAGGAAAGGCTTTAATAGTAAGCAGCCATTTGAACTAAAATTCGCCCAACACCGCGCTCACGTCAACCGGGGCTGGAGAATTTGATGAAGGAAAGCTTCGATAAAGTCCGGGCCCGTCGCGTCGGCAATGGCCCGAAAGCTCCCTCCCGCTGGTCGGTCGGTTTCGGTCCATGCCGCCGCGCCGCCCCCTTGCGGGTGAGTTGAAGTTGGTCGGGTTCTATGAATGAAGCCCCGGCTGCGTGGGCGCACACGTTCTGCGCAAAATGAATATATTTACAAAAAAGAAGCATGGATGCAACTATAGGTGGTCTAATTACGATCATTGGCGGAGTCATTCTATTTTATCTACAGAGATACTACAAGGCCAAAGACGAACAAGAGAAAAAAGCAGAAGAAAAAAGCTCTCAAAAGCAGTCTGATGTATTAGAGGAGTCTATTCCAGTTCCCTCTCCGGCATCAGATACCGTAACCCAAGTCCACAGCCTGTCAAACATTATCCCTTTAGATAATAAATTTGTCGGCAGGGAAAGCGACATCCTTAATTTAAGAAAGTTCTTAAATGAAGAGAACCATAAGGTGGTATCAGTTATAGGTACAGGCGGAATTGGAAAAACTAGGTTGGTTAGAGAATATGGTTATGCCCACCAAAAGGATTTCAAAGGAGGCATCTGGTTCGTAGATTTAACTGAAACAAAAACGATTGGAGGGTTGGCCTATGCCATATTTAGCACATTCGAGTCTGAATATAACAGCTCTCAAATAGAACCTTGGGATGCTGTTGTCGACCTATTAAAAGATAGGAAGCAGTCTTTGCTAGTTTTAGATAACTTTGAACAGATTGCAGAGTGGGCTGATGAGACGATCGCATTTTGGGTAAAGACTTTAAATAATATCTGTTTTCTAATTACCACTAGAACTCCTTTAAAGATTCAAGCCGAACATAGGTACTATCTAAACACTTTGTCTCAGAGCGATTATAACGAAGATGAAATTTCTGCAATACAGAATAGTAATTCAGTTAAGCTGTTTACTTCCCGTTGTGAGCAGATTGGCGTTTCGGTTAAAAGGAGTTCTGATCTAAAGATAGTCAATAAAATTTGCAATCAATTACAAGGTCTGCCTTTAGCAATTGAGATCGTAGCCGCTAAATGTAGTGTAATGTCTATTCAAGACGTGCATGACCGCTTAGATCAAGCTATAAAACTAAAAAACAATACTCAAGATAGGAAGGATATTCACATAACACTTGAAGCAACGATTAAATGGAGCTATGATCTGCTTAACACCGCTGAACAAGAAACATTCAGACTAATATCTGTCTTTCAGGATGGCTTCTCTCTCAAAGCGGCTGAGATGATTCTTCCATCAGGACAAGACGTGATAGAATACCTTGGAACTTTGGTTGATCAGAGCTTACTTAAACTTTCCCGTAAAGATGGTCAGGCCAGGTATGAAATGCTTGTTTCAACAAACGACTTCGCATCCTCTCTTTATCTAGATCAAATGCTTGAAAGTGATCGTGTAGAGTATGAAATGAACTATGCTAATTACTTTTTAAAGTACGCTTGCACTAACTCTGAAAAAATTTTCACAGAAGACGGTAATGAAATACTAGATCAACTTTCAATTGAGCTTGAAAATATCTTTTTAGCGCAAGATCTATTTTTAAAGTATAACGACGTCAGCAATGCAGCCAAAATCATTCTCTGTTTTGCCCCTGTCTTAGAAAATCGAGGACCAGCACCATTAAGAATCCCTAGGCTACAGCTCTCTTTTGATGCATATCGGTCAACTAGTGAATTGATTAACGGTGATCTAGCCTATCAACTTTCAAGAGCTTACTGGGCTAGGGGATCTTGGAATGAGGGAGAGAGCTATTCTGATCTAGCCGTCGCTACATTAAAAGCATCCGACGACCGCATCGCAATTGCCAAAGCATTAAGGCAGCAGGGAATGATGAGAAAGGAACGGGGGTACCTCCGTAGGTCATTACCAGTATTGCGGGAAGCTTTAGAAATCTTCAAATCTTTAGATTATAGATCTGATGCTTCAGCTTGTCTAACATATATTGGCGCCGTCCAGGAAAGGCTAGGCGAATTCGAACAAGCTTTGACAACTTTTGAATTGGCTGAAGATCTTGCAATTTTAGCAAGAGATAATATTCAACATGGATTAATATACAACCGACGTGGTCTGGCTTACTGGCATCATGGATTTCCAAATAAGGCTTTAGAATCTTTTAAAACTGCGGAGAAGGTAAGTAACCAAGCAGGCAATAAGCAGTGGGTCGTGGCACACAGGACAAACAAGGCTTTAGTATTAGCCGATTTAGGTAAACTTGATGAAGCAATTAAATTGTCAGAGTCAACTGACTCGCTCCATACTGAATTAGGAACTATCCATTGGGCCGCTGTAAATTTCGCGGGCAGAGGTAGAGCAAAAATTCTCCGTAATGCGGACGGCGACATCGATTCCGGTATTGAACTCCTATACAAAGCGTTGAAAATCGCGCGAAAAATATACTATCCCGAAAACATTTCATGGCACGTTGGTGATTTAGCCAGGGCTTATAATCACAAAGGTGACTATCTTAGAGCATACAAGTATGTGGAAGAAGCTATCAGTTTAGAGAGAAGAATGGGCGCCACACATGAGCATCGCCATTTCTCAAATTTAGTTATGCTTTCTTACTCCACGGAAAAACTCAATCGAGAAGATGAACTTTGGGAGGCATTAATACGCGCAGTTAGACTTCAAGAGCAATTACAACTTGACACCTCGTCAGAAATGCAAAGGGTTAGATCTGATGTAGCTACTCTCAACAAACTGGTTGAGGTATGGCGAGGAAAGAATATTGATAAGATCGATGATGACTGCGATCCGAATTTTGCGAAATATAAATTATGCCCGCCTAAAATTATTGGGAATGTCAATTTTAGGCATAAGAACACGTTCGAATTATTGTCAGAAGTTGAGCAATTGGGAAACAGACCCGCATATGAATATCCTTGGAATGGGCTTGAATCTGACTTAGTCAACAGCGAAGAAAAATCGCTTTTATTATTCGGATATGGGAGTTTATTAAATAAAATATCCGCAGAAAGAACTATCAATAAAGAAACTGTAGCCTTGCACAAGCCAATGATAAGTTTCGGGATGCAAAGAATTTTTGATTACAATATGCCTGATGCTGTTCGTTCGCGAAGTCATTATACTATTAATGAATCAAAGCCTAAGCATATTGCGCTGTTCAATGCAAGGTATACAGGCTCTTTATGCGATTCTTCGAACGGGGTATTGTTTAGAATATCGATAGATGACATACCAGCTTTAAGAGAAAGAGAGGTCGGCTATGATTTAGTTCCGATTGTATGTGTTAATTGGAAAAGCGATTACAAATTAAAGGTTCGAGCTTATACACTGGGTTGTTCTGGTAGGCTATGGAAAGGTAAAATGCTTTCTGACGAATCATTACTTCCTAACGAAGAATACTACCATCTCTGTAGATCAGGTGCTGAAGCAGTCTCAAAAGAGTTTTTAGATTTTTATCTAAAGACGTCATATTTGGCTGATAGAATTACTCCTATCATTGAATACGAGAATAATAATTAGAATGCGCAGAACACCGCGCCCACGTCAACCGGGGCTGGTCGTTGAAAATTGGTGAATGCTATGGGTGTTCGGGTTCGTGTCGTCGCCAATGGACCAAAAGCTCCCGCTGGTCGGTTTTGGCCCATGCCGCCGCCACGCCCCCTCGTGGGTGGGGTTAAAAGTTGGTCTGGTTCACTAAAGAAGCCCCGGCTGCGTGGGCGCCCCCGTTGGGCGCAACAACCGCCATTAAAGGCGGTAGAAATGACGACTAAAGGTTAGTCAAAAACTTCTAAAACACTACAACCTGTATCAATTTTCATAACACCTTTTTAATATTAAATAGATTAATATATTTATATGAATCGTCCTGTAACTAAAAGACTTCGAGTAATACATCTATTAGTTGATATTATCTCTATCGGAATAATAATGGAGATAACTTTCCGTTTGGAATCTGCTACGCAATATTCAGGCTTATTCAAGTTGATACGGTTGTTCGCGGTTTTTGGTGGTTATTTTCTGGCCCTAGAGTACTTTACGGGAAGAACAGTCGGAAAACTATTAACAGGTACAAAAGCTGTCAGACAGGATAATACGAAAATTACCTTTAAAGACGCAATAACAAGAACGTTCTATCGATACCTACCATTTGACTTATTACTGCCGCTTATGGGTGCCGATGTTCCCGTATGGCATGATTCAAAATCTAATACTAAAGCAGCAATTCACACTTTAGCGTTTTCTCCCCCTGAACCCTACATGTTTGCTACCTTTTGCGGATGAAAGGTAAGGCATCCAGTACTCATTTTGACTTTGATCGGCTGTACGAGGAAATTGCCGTGCCTCACTTCGCACACCTGGATGAGCTGGACGATCGTCGCGCCAACAAGAGTTTGACGATCAGCGACGCTTGCAAGTCTGCCTTCGCCATTTATTCCCTCAAGGCTTCTTCCCTGCTGGACTTTCGTCCCAAAGCACCGGCCGAGGAGACCAACCTGCGACGGTGCTTCGGCATCGATAAAATTCCCAGTGATAGTGGCTTAAAAAAGATTTTGGACCAGGTGGACAGTACCTCATTGCGTAGGGTCTTTGGCAAGGTGTACGACTATCTTGAGCAGCACGACGTGATCGATGACTATCGGTTTCATGAAGACTACCTCACCGTCAGTATCGATGGGGTTCATCACTACTCTTCCCAGAAGGTGAGCTGCCCGTGTTGCCTGCAAAAGCATCACCGGGATGGTAGCATCACCTACAGTCACTCCCTGCTCAGCGCCGCCCTGGTCCATGCTCAACGTGCCGAGGTCTTCGTGCTAGACAACGAACCCATCGTAAAGCAGGATGGCGAGAACAAAAACGACTGCGAACGTAGTGCCGCCAGCCGTTTGTTTACCACCCTGGCCGGCACTTTGGGCTCAGAGTCAGTGGTTTACGCCCTGGATGCGTTATACGGATGCGCCCCCGTGATCAACCTCATTACCGCAACTTCCGCCTCTTGGAAGTACGTGATCAATGCCAAAGAGGCGGGCCACAAACACCTCTTTACGCAGTTTGATCAACGTAACGAGGAGGGCGGGGTCAACTGGCGAACCTTGTACCGAAAAGATGGAACCTATGAGATTGGCTACGTCTCGGACCTGGAGCTAAACGCGAGCAATCGTGAGGTCAGGACGAACCTGGTGGTACTCAACTACCAGCCCAAGAAAGGAGCCCCGCCGATCACCTTCAGTTGGATGACGAATCTGGAACTAAGGGCGGATACGGTTATGGCGGTAACGCAGATCGGTCGCAGTAGATGGAAGATTGAGAATGAAGTGTTCAATACGCTGAAGAACCAGCAGTACAATTTTGACCACAACTTTGGACACGGGCAGCAGTATCTGGCCACTAACTTTGCCTACCTGATGATGCTGGCCTTTACGATCGACCAACTTCGGCAGTACGGTAGCCGTATATTTAGAAGTATTTGGAAAGGGCTCAAAACGAAGAAGGCCGCCTGGGATGCTATGCGAACTGTATTCAAGATGGTGCTATGCGAAAGCATCGATGACCTCTGCCGTAAAGTGCTGACTATCTACCAGTTGCGGATGATCAGAGTCTAAAGTGTGAATTGCTGATACTAAAGTTGTTTTCGCTCGGGATAAGATGAGATCCGATTCAGTCTTGGATTTTGATATAGGTAAAAAGTAGATGCTTGTCTGTCAGAGTGGTAATATTTTCGATTTAGAATAAATATTAATAGTTATGAACATCGCATTACTGTTTCCAAATGTAGTTCAATATAGGGCTACTGTTTCTTTGTTGGAGGAAGAGACGATCGATTTCGTAGAGCATACGAATATTCCTGCCGTAAATAGTGGTTATTCGTTTGATAACGAATACATAGTCATAATGTCTACTACTAATTACAATCGCTTATTAAATTTGACCGGCCAAGAGTATTCTATCCAACACCATACTGTATATAGTAATTCAAAGTCCTCCAAGAGCAATTGGGTCAGTATACTTCTAATCTGTTACGCAATTTGTATCACTATAGTCGCAACCAAATACTACTATATTGACTCAAAGAATAAGGTGGATAAAAATTATATAGCAGAATGGAATGTGGGAAATACAATTTTAACTTTGCATGAGAAAAAGGGAGGGAGTGTATATCTTCGGTACTACGACGAAAATTATGATTACAACTATGAGGCAGTAGAAGTATATCGGGGAGATAAAATAGCTCATATAAGTTTTGATGAGGATGAAAATGGTAAAGTTGAGAAAACAATTTACTATAACGAATTAGGACAAATAGTATCTACATATAAAGATTTAAATCTGGATGGTTCTTTTGACTATGGAGAAACAATCTTGGAGTGTGGCGATACAGTCATCATTATTGATAGAGATTTTGATGGACAATACGAAAGAGCAAGAGAGTAGTAGGACAGCATGTAACTTAATCCGGGCACAAAGAATTATTTAGTATATGAAATGCGCCCAACACCGCGCCCAGCGTCAACCGGGGCGGGTAAATTCGGGGTTAGTTGGTGCTATTGCTGTCCGGGTTCGTCGTGTCGGCAATGGCCCGAAAGCTCCCTGCGGTCGGTTTCGGTCCATGCCGCCGCGCCGCCCCCTTGTGGGTGGGTTGAAGTTGGTTGGGGTCTATAAAGAATGCCCCGGCTGCGTGGGCGCACACGTTGTGTGCAAGGGCTAAACACTACCGCTAATCGAGACAGAATAAAATGAGCGG
>CAZKPE010000182.1:0-8220 GCA_964554545.1 uncultured Lewinella sp. | reverse complement strand
GCAACGGAAGTTATCGGGGGCAGGAGGCCATCCGGATCGGCAAGCTGCTGGAGCGCCACAACATCGACCTCTACGAGCAACCCGTACCCACCGACTACTACGAAGACTGGAAGGCCACCGCCGACGCCCTCACCATCCCGATCGCCTCCGGGGGCGGGGAGGTCAGTATTCGCAACTTCCGTTGGCTGATCGGCAACGACGCCGTACAGATGGTGCAGCCCGACCTGTTCTACTTCGGCGGCATGATCCGCTGTATGCGGGTGGCGCGGATGGCGGCGGCCCGGGGCTACCCGACCGTACCCCACATCAGCGGCACCGGACTGGGCTATGTGTACATGATGCACTTCGTTTCGGCCATCGAAAACGCGGGGCCCTACCACGAATTCAAGGGAGTGAGCGAAGAAGTCCCCTTCAGCTGCGCGACCTCTTCCCTGGAGCCGGAAGACGGGATTCTACACCTGCCCCGGGGCGAGGGCAGTGGGGTCGAGATTGATCCGGGCTTTCTCGCTAAACATCGGGTAGTCAGCTAGAAACTCGTATCCACGATGCGCAGTCGCTTATACTTACCGGGGCGGAAGCGGCGGGTACCGAACAGCTTCCAGAGCAGCAGGCCGGCCCCGATGGCGGTACCCGAGACGGCCGCGTCGAAGCCACTGTACTGGGTTTCCGGGTCCCCGTCCGTATTGTAGCCGACCAGGGCGAAGGTGGACCAGCCTACCCCGAAGGTGATCAGGCCCAGCCCGAAGGGAGTGGCGATCGTGTTCCCCCGGTGTACCACGGCGATATCGTCCAGCATCACGAAGCCGTCGTTGATGACCAGTGCCTGGATGTCGGGGCGCATCTCCCGGATGTAGCCTTCCCGCCAGTACTTTTCTTCCTTCAATTTATACTTCAGCACATCCCCTTCGTACAGTCGCGGGCTCTTCGATTCCGTCAGTTGCTCGAACAGCAGCACGCGTTGGGCGCGGACGCAGGTGCAGGGGAGAATCAGTAATAGAAAGAGCAGTACGCGCATACGGCAAAGATCGGACCTGAACCGGAATAGTTGGTTAGCGGGAAGGAAGCGTACCGATGATCTGCTGCATGTGGTCGGCGTAGTCGTTGAATACCTCCCCGAGTTTATCAATTTGCTCCTGGGCTTCCCCGAAGTTACGCTCCTCCAGGGCTTCCCGAACACCGGGTAGGGTCTTGACCCCGTAGCCGGTATAGAAGCCGGGCGCGTACACGTGGTGAACGAACCAGGAGCGGCGGGGCAGGCCCTCGGGGCGGGTGAGTTGCCGCTCCAGGTCCTTGAAGAGCTGGTTGATGCGCCGCCGCTGATCTTCGCTGAGTTGCACGGCGGCGCGGGCATCGTAATCGTCGGCCAGGGAGGTGATGCGATCCAGGCCATTGCGTAGGGGTGCGAAATTCAGGTAGGGGACGGGCTCTTTGACTTGCGGCTCGCGGAACTCCATGGTTGGGTCGGCGGCCAGTCGGTAGGCACCATCGGCGATCAGGGCGTTCTCCCGCTCGGTGTCCGTACGGAGCTTCTCAGCGAGTTGCATGACCTCGTCGGCGTACCCCGTCACCGTCTTGCTGAAGCGGGTGAACTCGAAGGGGAGCACGTCGGCCTGGGCCAGTCGCAGGGTAGTTCGCCCGGCTACTTTGACCAGGGCGCCACCGTAGCTGAAGTCCGGGTCCTTGAACTTTTTGTAGTGGGCGTAGGAGTCGTACATCGTGTGGTACTCTCCTCCCCTACCCTCCCCGCCGAAGCCCAGGTTGAAGGCGGCGACGCCCAGGTGCTGAAAAAAGGGGCTGTAGTCCGATCCCGAGCCCAGCGCCGAAAGGGGGAAGTCGTCCAGTTGCTTGCCGTCATTGACCCGGCTTTCGGCATTGCGCCGTTCGAAGACGGTTACGCCGGTCTGCGGGTCCATCACGTCGCGGGTGATCGCCCCGAAAAATTTTTCGAGGGTGTGGGAACCACCGGCGGAAAGGAAGCCCCGGCTGCTGGCGTCGGTATTGATGTAGGCGATGGCTTTCTCGCGTAGCTCGTCGGCGTGGGTCTCTACCCATTCGGTCGAGCCCAGAAGCCCGGGTTCCTCGGCTCCCCAGGCGCAATACTTGATGGTGCGTTCGGGCCGCCAGCCGGACTTAACGAGTTCACCCACCGCCCGCGCTTCTTCCATTACGGCGACCATGCCGCTGATCGGATCGTTGGCGCCGTGTACCCAGGCATCGTGGTGGTTGCCACGCAGAATCCACTCGTCGGGGTAGGTCTCCCCTTCCAGGGTAGCGATTACGTCGTAGGCGGGGGCCAGTTCCCAGTTGAATTCAAGTTGCAGGTGGACCTCCGCCGGGCCGGGGCCGATGTGGTAGGTGATGGGCAGTGCACCGCGCCAGTTCGCCGGAGCTACGGGACCGCCGAGCGCTTCGAGCAGAGGAAGGGCATCGTGGTAGGAGATGGGGAGTACGGGGATTTCGGTCAGTCCGGCCGCCTCCTCTTTAGGTAGTCGCTCTGCATCCTCCGTTGCTCCGTAGCCGGGGGTGAGGGGGTCACCGGGTGCGCGGGGTAGGTCGACGACCGCGCCGCGTTGTACACCGTATTCATTCTTGAAGGCACCCTCGGGGTAGGTATCCCCCTGGTAGTAGCCATCATCCTTCGGATCGGAATACAGGATACAGCCGATGGCCCCCCGCTCGGCGGCCACCTTGGGCTTAATGCCCCGCCAGGAACCTTGGTATTTGGCGATGACGATCTTACCCTTCACGTCGATTCCCATGCGGTCGAGCACTTCGTAGTCGGCTGGCACCCCGTAGTTGACGAAGACCAGTTCGGCGGTAACGTCGCCATCGATCGAGAAGGCGTTGTAGGGGGGCAGAGCTTCCTCCAGTTGCTCGGTGGCCGGGTCGCCGGGGACGGCAGGTTCCGTGAGCGTAGCGGTGTATCGGGTCGGGCTAAGTAGTTCCAGCTTACGCACTTTCGGCGTCGGGAAGAGCACATCGAAGCGTTCTACTTCCACGTCATAGCCCCAGGAGCGGAACTTTTCGGCCATGAAGTCGACTACCTTCTTATCGTAGGGAGAGCCGACGTGGTGGGGGCGGGCGGACATATACTGCATCCACTCGTCGAGATTGGTCGGCGTAACGAGTTTGTCGAAGCGGTCCTCAAGGTCACGTTGCTGCTCGGAAGCGGCCTCGGTAAAACCCATCAGTGGTTCTTCGTCCTGGGCGTTAAGCGGAATCGCCTGGATGACCAAGATGAAGAGGATCAAGTAGAGGTATTGCATAGCTCAAATATATGCCGTCTGACGGTGGATCAATTCAGCGGCGGGGGGTTGGCGGCAAAGATTGAATCGCTGATGGTATGCATACTGTACGTCTGCCAATCAGGCGTGATGAAGCGGAAGCGGCCGATGCCGATATCCCCATTGGTTTTCCACTGATCCCACTCGGCGGCACGGTCGAGCCAGTAATCGGCGCCGGCGCTCATCATCAATTCGGCATTGACGCGATCGTCGGT
Organism: uncultured Lewinella sp.; assembly: GCA_964554545.1. Lineage (GTDB taxonomy): Bacteria > Bacteroidota > Bacteroidia > Chitinophagales > Saprospiraceae > Neolewinella. The sequence goes on along the minus strand of CAZKPE010000182.1, from coordinate 4,721 downwards.
GCGGGTGCTGTCGTCGAGGATGAGGCGGGCGTCGATGGCGGTCCAGACGGCCTCAATGTCATCGGGATCGATCTCGACGCGGCCTTCCTGGGGCCAGAAGTGGAAGTTGACGCCATCGGGGACGGTGGCCGAATAGCCTTCCGCTTCCCGACGAATGTCGGCGGGCTGGTTGGTATCGTTCTGGAAGTCCTCGTTGTAGTTGGCCCCGCCGACTTCACTGCTGCGTTGCCAGTTGATCCAATTTCCAGACTGCTTGCTGAGATACCAGGTCCGCATGTCCTTGATCTGTACTCGCGTGTTCGGCGGGGCCTGGTGGCCGGCGGCGGCGTAGACCTGTCCCCAGGTGATCATGGCCGACCAGCCCGCCGGGGGGGTATTGCCGTATCCGACCCGGGGTTGCGACCGCCAGTCCATGCCCTCCGGCACGCCGCGGGGGATAGCTTCGTGAGGCAAGGCCATGTCATCGCGTACTTGCTGCAGGCTATTGGAAATGGTGCCCGAATTCATGAGGGTGGGCGTTTCGAGTGGGGTTGACACTTCTTCGGAGGCACAGGCGGCCAGGAAAAGTAGAAGTATCGAGCTACACGTTGTGAATCGGAACATGAGAATAGGGATTTGGGGAGTATAGTCCGACGGTTGGTTAAGATAAGTCACGATTGGCTACCTTTCCACCCGGTCGATCGTACTACACTCACCGTTAATTTTTCCTAATCATGATCCGACTCCTCCTCCTGCTTACACTTTCCGGTATCCTTTACACCTGCGGCCCCGCCCCCGGTTCCGACGGCAATGAGATGACCGATGTCGAGTTGCGTGCCCACGCCGACAGCCTCGCCCACACCTACCTGATCACCGACGGCCACGTCGACCTGCCCTACCGCCTGAAGGTGAAGAACTTCCGACTCGAACGGGAGATGATGGGTATCCCGATCGAAACGGAAGAGGGGGATTTCGATTACGTACGGGCCGTAAAGGGGGGGCTGGACGCGCCCTTCATGTCGATCTACATCCCCAGCCGCCTGCAGGAGGAAGAAGGCGAAAGCCCCGCCCTGGCCGATAGCCTGATCGATATGGTGAAGGGGATTGCCGCCGCCCACCCCGAAAATTTTCGGATCGCCTACAGCCCCGACGACCTGGAACGCAACTTCCGCGAGGGCGTGATGAGCCTGCCGATGGGGATGGAAAACGGCTCCCCCATCGAGGATAAACTCGAACGGGTCGGGGAATACTACGACAAGGGCATCCGCTACATCACGCTGACCCACGCCACGGATAACCTGATCAGCGACAGCAGCTACGATACCACCGGCATTCACGGCGGGCTGAGCCCCTTCGGCGAGGAAGTGGTAAAGGAAATGAACCGCGTCGGCATCATGGTCGATGTGAGCCACATCAGTGACAGCGCCTTCTGGGACGTGATGGAGATCACCGACGTGCCCGTTATCGCCAGTCACTCGTCCGTGCGGAAGTACACCCCCGGCTTCGAACGGAATATGGCCGATGATATGATAAAGCGGCTCGGGGAAAACAAGGGGGTGATCCAGATCAACTTCGGCTCGACCTTTCTGGATGGTGCATTGCGGGAGCGGCAAGACAGCCTGCGAGACGTGATGCGGGTGATGCTGGCCGACGCGGAACTGGAATACGGCAGCGAAGAAGCCACGGCGATGATCGATAGCTTTCAGCTCGCTAACCCCACCCTTTACTCCGACGTCGAGATGGTCGCCAACCACATCGACCACGTAGTGGCCCTGGCCGGTATCGACCACGTGGGGCTGGGCTCGGACTTCGACGGCGTGGGCGACAGCCTACCAACTGGGCTGAAGGACGTGGCCGACTACCCGAATCTGATCTACGTACTCCTGAAGCGGGGCTACAGCGACGCGGACATCGAGAAGATCCTGTCGGGCAACGTCCTGCGCGTCTGGCGGGCGGTGGAGGCGGCGAGCTCGGCGCGGGGTTAGGTGGTTAGCCGCCGCAGTAGCTTGCTCAGCTTCCGCTCGATGGTGGCGTAGGACTCGATCTCACGCCCTGTGTACATGATCATGAGCGCGATTTGCTCCGACCCCGGGGGTAGCCGGATCAGATCGGTGTTGAGCCGGTAGGCCTCCCGCATACGTCGTTTGAGGAGATTGCGATCGACGGCGTGCTTGAATTTTCGCTTGGGCACGACGAAGGCGACGCGTACGTCCGCCTCCCCCTGCCGATTTTCTACGGGGCGGAAGACCAAGCGGATCGGGTAGGCACTGAGGGTGCCCGCGCCGGAGGTGAAGAGGCGGGTGATTTCGCGGCGGGATTTGAGGCGGTCGAAACAGGGCACTAATCAGAATATACGGAAGCGGTAGTCGGTTTTCAGCAACACGGCCCTAGCCTCACATCGATTACTTTGATTAAGTTGAAGAAGCCGAAGAGTCACCTCCCCAATCGCCGACTTTGATCGGATCGATCCATCCGTAGTCAACTCAAAATGACTGCTCCAAACATCCGTTCTCGGTTGGTAAAGGCGGTGAATTTCTTGCTTTTCAGCTAAAAAACTCGCAATGTTGGATCCTTTCAGCAGGTTACATCTTGCGCAGCAGGCGGTTAGATTATCGAGCTCAGTCGTCCCACCGTGTTGAACGGCGATGATATGGTCGATTTGTAGTTTGCCGGGACTAACGAACTCGGGTACGAGGCAGTATCCGCAAGCCGACCGCGACTCCGTAAGAACCTTTCTGCGCAGTATGTTGGAAATATGAGGGCGTTTGCCCTTACTCATCCGATTTAGGATTGAGTTTCGCGTAAGCTTTGGCTTTAGCTAGTACGACTGCCTGTTCGACTTTGAGGTAGTATGCGACTGCTGCTTGGTCATCTGGAGATAGACTATTATTCTTCGTAAGCTCAATCAGTTCAGCCAACCGCCGCTCCTCCATGCTCGAGATCTTATAATCGAGTATTTCCTGAGGCGTTGGCTGACTAGCCATCAGGTCGAAAAATGCATCTAGAATGTTTAACTCGAGTGTGGTTGACATCACCGTTTAGCTGCCTCTGTATTCAAAAATTTTCTACACATCTACGTTCGCATACTTCGCGTTCGCCTCGATGAAAGCCCGCCGTGGCGGCACCTCATCCCCCATCAGCATACTGAAGACGCGGTCGGCCTCCGAGCTTTCCTCGATGGCCACCTGCTGTAGCATACGGGTGTCGGGGTCCATGGTCGTTTCCCAGAGCTGGGTGGCGTTCATCTCGCCAAGACCCTTGTAGCGCTGCACCTTCACCGAGCCGTCGTTCTCGTGGCGGCTCAAGCGGGCGATGGCCTCGCGGCGCTCGTCCTCGGTCCAGCAGTACTGGAACTGCTTGCCCCGGCGCACCTGGTAGAGCGGCGGTTGGGCGATGTAGACGTAGCCCCCCTCCACCAGCGCGTGCATGTAGCGAAAGAAAAAGGTCAGGATCAGCGTCACGATGTGGCTGCCGTCGATGTCGGCGTCACACATGATGATGATCTTGTGGTAGCGCAGCTTGTCCAGGTTCAGCACCCGCTCGCCGTGCTCCCCCTCCACGATGCTCACGCCCAGGGCGGTGAACATGTTTTTGATCTCCTCATTCTCGTAGATCTTGTGCTCCATGGCCTTCTCTACGTTGAGGATCTTCCCCCGTAGCGGCAGAATGGCCTGGAACTTCCGGTCGCGCCCCTGCTTCGCGGTACCGCCGGCCGAATCGCCCTCGACCAGGAAAATCTCCGACCCCTCCGGGTCTTTATTCGAGCAGTCGGCCAGCTTGCCGGGCAGTCCGGTGCCGGTCAGGACGTTCTTGCGCTGCACCATCTCGCGGGCCTTGCGGGCGGCGTGGCGGGCGGTGGCGGCGATGATCACCTTGTCGATGATGCGCTTGGCCTGGATGGGGTTTTCTTCCAGCCAGTGACCGACGCTCTCCCCGACGGCGCGGCTGACGATGCCCGTGACCTCCGAGTTACCGAGCTCGCCCTTGGTCTGCCCCTTAAACTGGGGCTCGGGTACCTTCACGGATACCACGGCGGTCAGCCCCTCGCGAAAGTCCTCTCCACTGACCTTGAACTTCAGTTTCTTGAACAGCCCGTTCTCGTCACCGTATTTGGTGAACAAGCGATTGACGGCGCGGCGGAAACCGTTTACGTGGGTACCGCCCTCCCGGGTCTTGATGTTATTGACGAAGGAGTAGATGTTCTCCTGGTAGGTGGTATTGTACTGCATGGCCACCTCGACCTCCACGTTGTCTTCCTTCGACTTCACGTAGATCGCTTCCTCGATCAGGTCCTGCTTGCCCTCGTCGAGGTACTTGACCATCTCGGCCAGCCCGCCCTCGCTGTAAAATTCCTTGCGGGGGTGGTTGCCGTCGTCATCGGTCTGCCGCTCGTCGGTCAGACTTAGGTGCAAACCGCTGTTCAGGAAGGCCAGTTCCTGCATCCGGTTAGCCAGGGTCTCGTACTTGTAGACCAGGGAATCGAAGATCGTGCCGTCCGGCGTGAAGGTGATCGTGGTACCCGTATGGTCGGTAGTGCCCACCTCGTGCACTTCGTTCTGCGGCTTGCCCTCGCTGTAGTCCTGCTGGTAGATCTTACCGTCGCGGTGGACGGTAGCGCGCAGGTGGCTCGACAGGGCGTTCACACAGGAGACGCCGACCCCGTGTAGACCGCCGGACACCTTGTAGGTATCCTTATCGAACTTACCACCGGCGTGAAGGACGGTCATGACCACCTCCAGGGC
>CAZKPE010000181.1:0-8222 GCA_964554545.1 uncultured Lewinella sp. | reverse complement strand
GAAGGTATAATCGATCCGGTCCACGTATTTTGGCTAAACGATCTGCCCTATTACTATCTCCTCGACGATTACGTTCTGGTTCACGCCGGTCTAAATTTCCGCCGCCGCAACCCCCTGAAGGGCAAGCGGGCCATGCTGAACCGCCGCAACTGGTACCGGCAGATCGACTATGACTGGCTCGGCGACCGCAAGATCGTCCACGGCCACACCCCCCTCACCCGCACCCAGGTCGAGGCCCAGGCCCATCCCCGGCGACGCGCCTACCCGGTCTTCGACATCGATGCCGGCTGCTTTCACGTCAAGCCCGGCATGGGGCACCTCTGTGCCTTCAACCTGGACGAACGTACCTTCACCTTCGTAGCGAACCGCGACCGATGAACTGGGAAACGATTGAACGCGAACTGGACCTGCGGACCTCCCGTTCCTCCGGGGCCGGCGGCCAGCACGTCAACAAAACCGAAAGCCGGGTGGAACTGGTACTGGATATCGATGCCAGCCAGGGACTCAGCCGCCGCGAGCGCAACAACCTCCGCTTCCACTACGGTAACCGCATCGACGGACAGGGCCGGCTCTCCGTCGTCGACCAGAGCGACCGCAGTCAGCACACCAACCGCAAGCGTGCCCTCGACCGGATGCGCCAACTCCTGGAACGCGGCATCCGCAATCCCCCTAAGCAACATAAGGGCGGGGCCTTCCGCGCCAATAGCCGCAAACGGCTGGAGAGTAAGAAACGGCGGGGTGAGGTGAAGAAGGGGAGGGGGAAGATCAGGTGGTAAGCGACACCCGGAAAGCACAGAGCCAGGCCGGGCGGTTCAGGTGGATCGAGAGGAGCTCGAAACGGCGATGAAGTTCCTTCGCCAGCGTGGTCTTACCGGCCCCCCCGCCACCGATAATGAGGGTGCGCTTCATGACTGAATTGGCTGAGCGATTAAGTTGGTGAAAATGATTGCACCTGCGACCGCGCCCTGATCTCACTCGGCGTACAACGCCTCGACCGGGCGCAAGCCGTCCATCCCCGGCGAAGCCGTCCACCCAGCCGCAGGCCCTTCACCCCACCAACCCCTCCTTCTGCAGCTCCTTCAGCAACTTATCCAGCACGCCGTTCAGGAACTCCTTGCTCTTATCCGTGCTATACAGCTTAGAGATATCGAGATACTCATTCAGGGTGACCTGTGGGGGGATGCTGTCGAACTCCAGAAATTCGGCGATGGCCATCTTAAGCAGAATCATGTCGATGATGGCGACCCGCTCCGCGTCCCAGTTTTGGAGGACGGATTTGATGCGGTCCAGCAATTGATCGTTGGCCTCGACGACGAACTTGAGGAGTACGTCCCCGAATTCCGTTACCGCGTCCGAATTATGCTCGTAGTCGGTGGCAAAGCGTTCGGCGGCGGGCAGGGCCTTGATGGTCTTTTTCATGGCGCCGACGACCAGGCTTTTGTCCTCGTTCCAGAGGGGGAAGTGATCTTCGACCATGGTCAGGAAGAGTTCCTGCGACTGCAGCCACTTGTACAGCCCCAGTAGTACCCGCTTCACTTCCTCCTTGCCCGGCTCTTTTACGGCGGCGAAGGTCAGGTAGTCTTCGGTAGCGAGAAAGTCGCGGTAGAGCTGCTTGACCTGATCGGCATCGACCAGGCTGCGGATGTGGTAGCGGTCGTAGAGCCGGCTGAGTTCCTTGTTATCAGTCAGCGAGCGCACGGAGTGGTTCTCGGCCAACAGGGGCTTGAAGACGCGGTCCTCATCGGTCGGCCGCAGCTTCGCCTGGCGGGTGGCGTAGTCCTGTTTGGCGTACTCGGCGACCCGCTGCAGGATGAGTAGATTTTGCAGGTAAAGCTCGAACGAGCGCTTGACGAGCAGAGAATAGTGACTACGGATCGGCCGCAACTCCTGCCGCTCCTGCCGCTGGGCCGCGTAAAGGACTTGCATGATCTTGATGCGAACATTGCGGCGACTGAGCATAGGAGAACCAGATTTTCAAGACCGCAAAACAACGAAAAAAAGCCCGGTCGTTCCCTATTCCGCCGCGGCCAGAATATCCCGGCCCTCTATTTCGGCGAAGGGGGGCAGCTTGCGGTGGTGCCATTTGTTGACGATCACGCCGTTGCGAAGTAGTACTACGCCAGGGTTGGACCGGATTATGGTTTTCAGCAAAATGTCATCGCCCCGGTAGAAGGGGTAATCCGCCCCTATGGTATTCCTGAAATCGTGCAGTGCCTCATCGTTGATGAATTTGGTCAGGGCGACCACCTTATGGCCGGCCGACTGCGCTTGCTCGACCACCGGCTGAATGTCCTCCCGCCAGGCGTCGAGGTAGCCGATATCCCACTCTCCCGCTTCCCCCTTCAGGGCGTAGGCGACGATCATGAAGGTGTAGCCGGGCTCGGCCAGCAGGTCGGCGGCCCGGTCCATTCCTTCCTCGTCGGTGACCTCGAAGTCGCTGATCTTGGTAGGTTCGATGGCCGGCTCGCTGGAGTAGGTGGCGATCTCCCAGTCGGTTTCGGGATAGTCTTTGTAGATCTTCAGAAAATCGTCCATAGTCATCTCGACCACCTCGCCGTCGGCCCGGTTCGTCAGGATATAACCCTCTACCTGTACCGCCGCCAGGGCCTCCTGCTCCAGCTGCTTAGTGGCCGCGATATCGGTGCCGATACGGAAGGGGCGGAAGTCCTGTCCGGGTATATCCCAGACGAAGTTGCTCAGGCAGTACACCAGGGTAGCCACCCCCCCGACCGTCACCAGTGCCGTACGTGTCCCCGAACTAAAGAGCTGGTGCATCTTCCGGAAAGCAAACAGGAAGATCAGGGCCGGCAGCAGCAGGGCGACGTCTTTGTAGAAGCTCGTGCGCGGCTCCAGTTTCAGGAAATCCCCGAAGCAGCCACAGTCGGTCACCCGCATATTCGTATCGGCGTAAGTCACCCAGTCGCTGAAGGCGAAGAAGTTCTGCCCCGCCGGCACGTAGCCCGTCAGGTAGGTGAAGCCGGTCAGTACGGTGAAGAAGGCCACGGTCAGGAAGAACAGCCAGGCCGTGAGCTTCGGCCGCGCTCCCAGGATCAGCATCAGCCCCAGCATCATCTCCAGGATGATCATGGTGACCGAAAAGCCGGCCGACAGTCCGCTCAGCCACGGAAAGACCGGTGCGATGAAGCCCGCGCCAGCCCCCTCGGCAGTCATCGCGAACTCGGCGAAGTATTGCTCCATCTTATAGGCCGTGCCCAGGGGGTCGATGGCCTTCACGTAGCCCGAAAACAAGAACAGCGCCCCCACGAAGTTCTGCAAGAAGGACATGGCCGGATTGCGCGTCGACCGCAGGGCGAAGTGCGTCAGGCCGGTCAGTACGAGGGCGGCCAGGGCAATATAGGTAAGCAGGGTAGCAAGCGTCATGGCGGAGCGATTCTTCGGGTACAGTACAAATTAAACGCCCACGGGGCTGCCGATATGGTCGAGTAATTTGGCGTAGACCTCACTTTGTCGTAAAACGTCGGGGCAACCTACCAACACCAGGTGCTCCCGTGCCCGCGTCATGGCCACGTTCAGTTTGCGGTCGACCCCCTCCTCGCTTACCTGCGAGAGTCGCTCCAACTGGCTGCCGTCGTTGGCGCAGAGCGACATCAGGATGATCCGCTTGGCGCTGCCCTGGTAGCGTTCCACCGTATCCACGGAAAAATCATCGGCCTCGTACCCTCCCCGGGCCAACTCCTGGCGGATGTAGGCGATCTGGGCACGGTAGGGTGTGATGATGCCGATATCGCCCGGTAGGATGGGGGAGGGGGTGTCGGCGTATAGGGCGATAAAGCCCTCGATCAGGTGCACCATCAGTTCGGCTTCGTGGCGGTTCACCTTCGGGTCGGGGGTTTCGTGGTCGGCGGGGGTGGAGAGGAAGACGAGGCGGTCGCGACAGAGCTCGGCCTGTAGCTCGCCCTGCGGCGTATTCGTGCTGAGCGCGGCAAGCTGATCAAGGTGGCGGTTAATCGATTCCGGCAGGATGTGCAAATTCTCTTGGTAGAAGTGCAAGGCCGGAAAGGCCATGATGCGCTCGTGCATCCGTCCCTGCCGGCTGAGTTGGTCGTAGGCCCAGTCCCAACCGTTGCGGCGGGCGGTGAGGAACCAGCGTTCGAACAGACTGGTCGCCAGGTTTTTGACCCCCGCTTCCCGGAGGGCCGCGTCACTTATCTGGGTGAGGCTATCCGCTTGCTGTACCACGGCGGGCAGTTGTCGGTGATCGCCGATGAGCAGGGCGCGGGGAACCCGGCTGAGCAAACTGGCCAGTAAGGGTTCGAGAATCTGACTGGCCTCGTCCACGATCACCCGGTCGAAGGTCTTGAGCTTGAAGAGTTCGTTCTTACCGCCTACGCTGGCCACGGTACCGACCACCACCCGGCTGCTATCGATGAGCTCGCGGAGGTCCTTCCGGCGGTGGATGTCTTCACTGCGTACTTGCAACAGCCGGTCCTGATGGGCTTCCCCGGCCCCCAGTCGACTACCGATGCGGAGATAATCGCGGAAGGGCTCCCCGTCAATCTCGATCCGTTCGATGCTCTCGCAAATTTCGTCGACGGCCCGGTTGGTGTAGGCGACCAGCAGGATTTGTTCTTGGGATTCGAGTAGCAGATGGCGCACCAGATGGTGGAGCATCTTGCTGGTCTTGCCCGTTCCCGGCGGACCCCAGAGTAGAAAGTAGTCGGGAGCGGTAATGAGTTTACGCAGGATGCGTTGTTGCTCTTCGGTCAAGTCCTGGGCGACGGGACCAGTGTAGCCTTCGGCGCGGCCGGGGGGGCGTAGTCCGAGCCATCGCTGCCGGAACTCCGGGGGGGAGGCAGCCCAGAGGTAGAGTCCCAGGTAGTGATTTTTGAAGCTGCTGTCCAGTACGTCCTTTTCGATGGCCCAGTAGGGCTTGCGGCGGAAGACGCGGTCGTTCAATTGGGGGTTGCGCGGACGCAGGTGCACGCCTTGCTCGTCAATTGAAATGATGGTCGACTTTAGGATCTGGGAGCGGATCGCATCGCCGGGCTCGGTAGCGGATGCTTCGGTACCGTAGAGGGCCACGATGTCTCCCTGGCGAAACTTGATCAACATCTCGTTTCCGTCCTCCCGGTCGAGAATCAGTTCGTTCGTCGCCGGATTGTAGTTCCGGTAGGTCAGCCCGTCCAGCAGTTCGAAGCGCTCGATCTTTTCCTGCCGCTCGTCGAGCCAGAGACTGGCTAGCCCGTTTACGTGGTCTGTCCGTTGTTCTCCTATTTTGGCCAGCCGTTGCTCGCGGGCCACGAAGCCCATAAAAGCACCGAGGTAGCGGCGCTCCAGGTCGCTGAGTTGCTGATAGGTGGAAAGGGTGGTCCGGTGGTCCGTTTCGGTGAAGGAGCCCAGGGGCGGCAGGCGTTCCGGTTGAATTTTGGCGAAGAGGGCGTCCGTTTGTCGTTTCAGGTCCCCTTCCCCGCGAATCGAGTAGCCCAACTGCGCAATCAGCATCTCCACGGCGACGAGTTGATTGCGGGCCGTCAGGGCCTCCATCTGGTGCACGAACTGGGGCGGAGCGTAGCGCACTGGATTGTCGTAATCGACGCTGTAGAGGATGTAGGACCTTACCTGGGCCTCCTTACCCAGCGCCCGGTTGATCATCAGGTCATAGAGGACGGTCTGGATGAAGTTGTCCGGGCGGATGCCGTGGACGTTGGGTCGGAAGATCTTACTCGTCTTGAGTTCGACGATGCTGGTGGTGCCGCCCTCGGTGTCTTCCTGGCTTTCCAGCAGGTCCAGGCGCCCCTGCAGGCCGTAGCTCGGGCTCAGGAAACTGGGCTCCAGGATGACCTTCTCTCGCTCGATATTGAGCTCGGTGAGGTGCTGGCGGACAAACTTCTGCACCGTTAGGAAGTGGTGCTTGAGGTCGGACATCAGCGTCCGGCTCTCGGCGTCGTTGAACAGGCTCAGTTCCAGCGGCTGGAGGGCGAAGATGCGGGAACGAATCTCCCGAAAGCTGATATCCGGCTCCTGTACTAAGAAGTCGAGAAAGCTGTTGACGATACTCCCCCGCACCAGCGGCGGCCGCTTTTCGAAGGGCAGCAGCCGCTTGGGTAGGGTAGACCAAACCTGGTAGTTCGGGCCGCTCCCGAAGCAGGCCGCCACGTCGGTGACGTTGACCAGAAAATCGGGCTCGATGACGATCTGACTGGGGTATAGCCGCCCGCCCTCGCGCAACTGGGCGTTGATGAGGTTACAGACGACGAAGGGGCCGCTGACCTTTTCCAGAATGTCCACCGCCACGGGGATGGGCCCATCGGCCAGTTCGTCCTCTCCGTAGGGGATGATAAATTTTTGCTCTGGCCGATCTTCCGGGCTAACGCGGAGCCACTGCCGTTCGGTATCGACCTCCAGGGCCAGAACGCGCAGCTGGTAGTAGTGCCCGCGCACTTCGGGTTCCCGGTAACTAGGGTAGGGGGTGCGCGGTTCGAGGTGGTCGGGAATGGGTGCTTCAAAGAGGTGGGACGTAAGTTCCGTGGCTACCCGCAAGCCCAATTGGATGGTGCTTTCTTCCACCTGCTCCCCGCTCACCTTCCGAAACTGTCGCTCGAAGTAGGTAAGCTGCCGCGGCAGACTCAGCTTATGTGCCACGTAGCTGATGCGGGCGTAGCGGGTAGAGAACGACAGCCGGTCCTCCTCCGTGGCTCGCTCGAACTGCTCCTGCATCAGGCGCCGCAACGCATCGTGGCGGATGGCCGCGTCCTGCTCCGACTGCTCGCTGATGCGGGCGATGCGGCGGTAAAAGTGGTCGGCCAGGGCTTGGTTGCGGGGGGAGGGGCTCATCGGGGGCAAGATACGCTCTAGCAAACGCGACTTGCCGTCGCGCAAGCACACGAATAGCACGAACAAACGCGACTTGCAGTCGCGCAAGCGCAATGCGGTCTATGACCGCGCGGATCCGGGCCAACGACCTACCCATTATTTTCGTCTAGCGTATTGAATACTACTGCTCGATGGCCAAACTTCTTCTCTCCCTATTCCTGCTTGCACCCGCGCTCGCCGCCGCCTGCTCCTGCACGAACGAGCACATCCCCTTAGCGGATGAAATCTGTCGGGCTGATACGACCGATACTTGGGTGCTGGAGGTGACGCTGGAAAATCAGCCCGACGAGCGGAGAAATCAATTTCGGATCGACCGCGCGCTGGTCGGCACCCCGGACAGCGACCGGATCACCCTGCTCAATGAATCCGGTTCCCTCTGCGGGTTCTGGCTCGATGACGTGGCCCTCGGTAGCCGCTACCTGGTGTTCGTCTCCCCCTGGCGGCGAGCGGAGGGGGAGAGTACCCTGTTTGCCTGTGCCGATAATCGAAGCATCTACCGACTCAACCGGCAGGGGACCGAGATCGAGTACGGCTTTACGACCCGCGCCTCCGGAACCCGTAATGCCGGATTGCGCTTCCAACCCTACAATCCCGCGGCTCTGCTGAACGGCTGTGGCCTACCCGGCCCGAAAGGGGGGTCACAGGACTCTCCGCTCCAGAGGCTGTGGCTATCGAACAACCCGGGAAACGGGCAAACGGCCCTGAGCGTAACGGCGGGCGAATTTCCGAACCTGCGAGAGCTGGAAGTCTACCGGGCAGACGGCCGCCGACTATCGCGCATCCCCCTTACCGATTATGGGGCCGGCACGCCGTTGCCACTTGGGGAACTGCCGAATGGATACCATCTTTTAGTTATAACCGACGGGGTGTACCGGAAGACCTTGCCGTACGTCAAATTGTAAAACGCGACTTGGAGTCGCGAAAGCACAATGCGGTCTAGGACCGCGCGGGTACGCCGCTATGGTGCCGCCCGTCACTCTGGAGTCAGCGACTGCAAGTCGCGACTTCCTTTCGCGACTGCAAGTCTCGTTAGAGTTACGCCCAGCCAGCGATTTTTCGCTACTTTGCCTCGCATGAAGTCAACCCAGGAAATTCTGGCCGGCCTGCATCTGGATATACCGGTGGTGGCCTCGCCCATGTTCATTGTCTCCCAGCAGCAACTCGTGCTGGAATGTTGTAAAAACGGCGTGCTTGGTACCTTTCCCGCCCTGAATAACCGGACGACGGAGGGCTTCGAGGAGTGGGTGGTCGAGATCAAGGAAGAGCTCAAGGCCGAAGAGGAGCGTCGCGGCCAAAAACTACCCCCCTTCGGCGTCAACCTCATCGTCCACAAGACCAACCCCCGCGTACAGGCCGACCTGGAGGTGATCGTGCGCCAGCAGGTGCCG
>CAZKPE010000180.1:0-8231 GCA_964554545.1 uncultured Lewinella sp. | reverse complement strand
CGCATCCGCGAGAAGCAGGAGGCCATGCGCGACGAGCAGACCAACGAAAAGCTGCAACTGACCGAGTTCGTCACGGCCCAGGAACTGGCCAATATGATGGACGTCGGTATCGGTGAGGTCATCACCGCCTGCATGAATGCCGGCGTGATCGTATCGATCAACCAGCGACTGGACGCCGAGATCATCGAGCTCGTCGCCGAGGAATTCGACCACGAGGTGGAGTTCATCAGCGTCGATGAGACCGAGGACGAGGAAGAAGAGTACTTGGACGATCCCGAAGACCTGGAGGGCCGTCCGCCGATCGTGACCGTCATGGGCCACGTCGACCACGGTAAGACCTCGCTGCTGGACCGCATCCGCGATGCCAACGTGATCGCCGGAGAGGCCGGGGGCATCACCCAGCACATCGGTGCCTACGAGGTGACCCTGGAGAACGGTAAAGAAATAACCTTCCTGGATACGCCGGGGCACGAGGCCTTTACGGCTATGCGGGCACGGGGTGCGAAGGTGACCGACATTGCCATCATCATTATTGCCGCCGATGACGACGTTATGCCCCAGACCAAGGAGGCGATCAGCCACGCCGAAGCCGCCGGGGTACCGATGGTGTTCGCGATCAACAAGATCGACCGGCCCGGTGCCAACCCCGACCGCATCAAGACCGAACTGGCCAGCATGGGCTACCAGGTCGAGGAGTGGGGCGGTAAGTACCAGTCGCAGGAGATCAGCGCCCTGAAGGGGGACGGCATCGACGAGCTACTGGAAAAGGTGCTGCTCGAAGCCGAACTGCTGGAGCTGAAGGCCAACCCCGACCGCCCCGCCGTTGCCACCGTACTGGAGGCTTCGTTGGAGAAAGGTCGTGGCTATGTAACCAAGATCCTCGTACAGCACGGTACCCTCCGCGTTCAGGACATCCTGGTAGCTGGTGAGGCCAGTGGACGCGTCCGCGCCATGTTCAACGAGCGCAACAAGCGGGTAACGGAAGTAGGACCCGGTTCGCCGGTGCTATTGCTCGGACTCGACGGGGCCCCCCAGGCCGGGGAGATCATGAAGGTGATGCCCAGCGAGCAGGAAGCCCGCCAATTGGCTAGCCGCCGTGCCCAGATCAGTCGGGAACAGGCCAACCGGGCCGCCAAGCGGGTATCGCTGGATGAGATCGGACGCCGCCTCGCGCTGGGCAATTTCAAGGAGCTCAACCTGATTGTAAAGGGCGACGTGGACGGTTCCGTAGAGGCCCTGTCCGACTCCTTGATCAAGCTGTCGCAGGAAACCGTACAGGTTAACGTCATCCACAAGGCCGTCGGCCAGATCATCGATTCCGACATTCTGCTGGCCACTGCCTCCGATGCCATCATCGTCGGTTTCCAGGTGCGTCCCAGCTCTTCGGCCCGCAAGCTGGCGGAGCACGAGGGCGTGGAGATCAAGACCTACTCGATCATCTACGAGGCTATCGATGAGATCAGCAGCGCCATCGAGGGCATGCTGGAACCGACGAAGGAGGAGAAGACTGTCTGCCAAGTCAGCGTCCGCGAAACCTTCAAGATCTCGAAGGTGGGTACCATCGCCGGCTGCTACGTCGACGAGGGCAAGATCACCCGCAACACCCTGATCCGCGTCATTCGCGACGGCATCGTCGTCTTCCCCCTCAAGGAGGGACAGACCGGCGAGCTCGCCAGCCTGAAGCGCTTCAAGGACGACGTGAAGGAAGTACGTGCCGGTTTCGAATGTGGTTTGAACATCAAGAACTACAACGACATTCGCGAAGGCGACGTGATCGAAGGGTACGAGATTATCGAGATTGCGCAGAAGATGCAGAGTAATTAGACACCATGTGCGGCCGCTACTCTGTAGTCATCGACGAAGCCAAGCTGCGGAAGCAGTTCACGAAGGATCTGGTGACCCCACCGGGTGGCTTGCAGGCCAACTACAATATGGCACCCACCCAGTCCGGGCTGGTCATCACCGACCGGAAGCCGGATACCGTTAGCGCATTCCGCTGGGGGCTGGTACCCTTCTGGGCCAAAGACCTTAAGATCGGGGCCCGGATGATCAATGCGCGCCGGGAAGGGATTGAGAATAAGTCGAGCTTCCGCAAGCCGATCCGCGAGAAGCGCTGCCTGGTCATTGGCGACAGCTTCTACGAGTGGCAGCGCAAGGATGGTAAGAAGCAACCCTACCGCATCCTGCCCACGGACGGGAGTCTACTCGTCATGGCCGGTATCTGGGAGAGTTGGACGCCGAAGGAGGGCGGGGAGACCGTCCATACCTACTCCATCATCACCGGAGAGCCGAACGAGGAAATAGCCCCTATCCATGACCGCATGCCGATGCTGCTGCCGGATGAGAACGTACAAGGGCAGTGGCTCGACCCGGATGCCGCCCTTCCCGACGTACTGAGCCTATTGCAAACACCACCGGACGGCACGTTGCGGACCTACGCGGTGTCGCCGAAGGTGGGTAATGTGCGGAATAACGGGCCGGAACTGCATGAGGCATTTTGAGGTAAGTTAGCGGCATTAGCCCACGGAGACTCCGCTTTGCGGAGCGCACGGAGGTATGCACAGAGGTTCACCGAGGTGTTGGAGCCGGCGTACTCCGTGAAACTCTGTGCCCCCCTCTGTGATAGGCCGAAGGCCCTCTGTGGGCTAAAACCCCCAATCAGCAGTATGAACACCCGCATCATCCCCGCCACCCCCGCTGACCTACCCCTCATCGAGCGCCTTGCCCGTGCCACCTGGCCCGCTACCTTTGGTGACATCATCTCCGCCGAGCAGATCGAGTACATGCTGCACCGGATGTACCGCCCCGAAGCCCTGGAAGAACAGCTGGCGAAGGGCCACGTCTTCCACCTGATATTGGAACGGGCGGGGACGAAAGCGGAAGATTATGCGGGGAGCAGCGTACAGTACCGCCCCGTTGGCTACGTCAGTCACGAACTTGACTATCGGCCGGCGGCAACGAAGATTCATAAGCTTTACGTACTGCCCGGTACACAGGGAAAGGGCTTCGGGCGGGCACTCGTTCAAAAAGTAGAACGAATTGCCCGGCGGGCCGGACAGCGGGCCCTCCGACTCGATGTCAACTACCAGAACCCCGCCGTCGGCTTCTACGAACGGCTGGGCTTCGAGAAGGTCGAGCGCTTCGATACGGAGATCGGCAACGGCTACCTGATGGAAGACTGGCGGATGGTGAAGCTCCTCTAGGGACGCTCGTACTTCGCGCGAACGAACATGAACAGTCCGTAGGCCAGCAGGCCCACCCCTACGGCCACCAGCAGGAAGGCTCCGTAGGATTGATCTTCAATGTAGTTGAGTGACTCGCCGATACCCTTAAACTGGCTCGGATCATCCATCAGCGCGGCGCGGAAGAGGAAATAAGAGATGATACCGTAGACTACGAAGCGGGCAGTCAGTCCGACCTCCCCGGTCTTCTCGAAGGTTTCCCTTTCCTTATGGCCCAGGCCCTGCCCCTCGACACCGTCCATATGTTTGTCTTGGATGGCCCGCACGAGTTGGAAGATGGCCACCCCGGCTACAATGGCCGCAATAATGCCGACGACCCAGGGGCCCCAGCTTTCCGACAGCATCCGGGCGATGATGTCCTGCTTGCTGTTATTTCCCCCGCCACCACCGCCAAAAGCCAGTTTAAAAGCATATACGCTAAGTACCCCATAGGCCGTGCCGCTGACCGCGTAGCCGATCCGTTTAGCAGCGCCTTCCTTATCGCTGCCTTCGTTCTGCTTATCCTTGATGGCCGAATACCACCGCCAGCTACAGTAAGCCAGCAACCCGACGCCGATCAGGAACAGCAACACCTGCCCAAAGGGGTTGGTACCAATCCAGCGGATGACGGCCTTGGGACCGCCCGATCCGCCGCCGCTCGCTCCGCTGACCACCCCCGCGATGGCGAAAAAGCCAATGAGAGAATAGACGACGCCTTTGGCCGTGTATCCGGTGATGAAAAGTTTTTTCTGGGTGGAATAGCTGAGTGGCATACGGTGAGGTTTACCCTATTGAATCTGAAAAACCGCAATGGATGTTCGCACGGCGCAACGGCTTTGGGCGGGGACGTTCCGATAGCTATCGGGACAAGCCTTTTCGATTACCTTTGCCGGATATTCCAGCAAGCATGGCCGTAGACGTATTATTAGGGCTCCAGTGGGGCGACGAGGGGAAGGGGAAGATCGTGGATGTCCTGGCTCCCCGCTACGATATCATTGCCCGTTTCCAGGGGGGGCCGAATGCCGGTCATACCCTGATCTTCGACGGCAAGAAATTCGTCCTGCATACCATCCCCTCGGGCATCTTCCGACACGAGCAGCACAACCTGATCGGCAACGGCGTGGTCATCGACCCCATCACCCTGTCCGAGGAACTCGACAAGCTGGACCAGGCCGGGATTGACTACGCCGATCGCCTCTTCGTAGCCCGCAAGGCCCACCTCATCCTGCCCACCCACCGCCTGCTCGATGCCGCCCGCGAAAATGCCAAGGGCGAACGTAAGATCGGTTCCACTCTGCGGGGTATCGGCCCGACCTACATGGACAAGACCGGCCGCAATGGAATGCGGGTCGGTAACCTGGCCGCCCCCGACTTCCGGGAGCGCTACGACCGCCTGAAGGAAAAGCACCTTCAGCTGGTCGGCCTCTACCCCTACATCGAGTTCGACCTGAAGAAGGAAGAGGACGAATGGTTCGCCGCCGTCGAGCGCCTCAAAGCCCTCCCTTTCGTAGACGGGGAATACTACATTAACGATGCGCTGAGGGACGGCAAGAAAATCCTGGCCGAAGGCGCCCAGGGTAGCATGCTTGACATCGACTTCGGCACCTACCCCTACGTGACCTCTTCGAATACCATCACCGCCGGGGTCTGCACCGGACTGGGCGTAGCTCCCCAGCAAATCGGTGAGGTGATCGGCATCACGAAGGCCTACTGCACCCGCGTCGGCGCCGGCCCCTTCCCTACCGAGCTACACGGTGAAGTAGGCGAGTTCCTGCGGAAAGAGGGAGCGGAATTCGGAGCCACCACCGGCCGGCCGCGTCGCTGTGGCTGGATCGACCTGGTACAGTTACGCTATACGATCATGCTGAGCGGGGTGACCCAACTGGTGGTCACGAAAGTCGATGTACTCAATAAGTTTGAGGAGATCCAGGCGGCCACCAGCTACTCGGTCGATGGGAAGTCCTCCCGCGAACTGCCCTTCGACCTCGTTCACGAAAACTACACCCCCGAATACACTGCCATCACCGGTTGGAATAGTGATCTTTCCAGCGTCAAGGAGGAGAGAGAACTACCCGCCGCCTGCCGCGATTACGTCACTTTTCTGGAAGAGAAACTGGGTGTACCGGTATCGATGGTATCCACCGGGCCGGATCGGGAGGAGTTGGTGGTGCGTAGCTGATAGCGAGCCGTCGACCGGCGACTAGTGGGGTAAATCCGGTATCTTCGACAATTCGGTACAACCCCCCACTTATGTACACCCGACTCGTACTGCTGCTCCTAGCCCTTTTTGTCCTGACCAGCGTCAGTCTGTACCGAACGGGCAATTACACCATTTCCGACACCTACGTCATTGCCTTCGACGGCAGCGGGGCGGAGGGCACCTTCCGCGGGCTAACGGGCGAGATCGTCTTCGACCGCGATAATCTGTCGGCGGCCCGAATGGACGTAAGCGTGGACGCGGCCACCATCGAGACCGGCAATAAGACCAAGGATAAGCACGCCCGCGGCGAGGCCTGGTTTGACGTGGAGCGCTACCCGAAAATCACTTACGTGGCGACCGACTTCGAGCGGATGGCGGAGGGTTACCTGGCTAATGGCGTACTGACTCTTCATGGGGTGAGCAAATCAAAGGCTTTGCCCTTCACCTTCACGCCCGACGGCACGGGCGGCACCTTCACGGGTAAGATGACCGTAGATCGGGAAGCCTTCGGGATCGAGGGGCCGTGGCTGGCCTTTACGGTGGGGGATGAGTTTGAGGTGAAGCTGCGCGTACCGGTAGAGTAGAACGCGACCTATGGTCGCGAAAGCACAATGCGACCTGCGGTCGCGCTGGCAGTGCAAGAGCGCGCAACTACAAGTTGCGGCTTCCTTTCGCGATTACAAATCGCGTTATACAGTGCCGGTCGCGTTAGAAGTGGTTCCACCCCTGCGCCTTGATGGGATGGATGTTGCCGCCCTTGGTGTGCAGTTTCACGCCGTCCTCCCGCGCCACGATCTCGCCGGCGATGTAGATATCCGGCAGGAAGCGAATCTTTTCGGTGTCCTTCGGGTCGATGGTGAATAGTAATTCGTAGTCTTCGCCCCCGCTCAGGGCCGTCGTGATGGGGTCCAAATTGAACTCTAGGGCCTGTAACTGGGCGTCATTGTGGATGGGTACGCCGCTCTCCTCGATGATCGCGCCCACTCCGGAAGCTTTGCAGATGTGGAAGATCTCGCTGGCCAGGCCGTCGCTGATGTCGATCATCGCCGTGGGTACGATGCCCTCCTTGGCGAAGGTGTCGACCATATCGGTGCGGGCCTCGGGGCGCAGTTGCCGCTGGAGCAGGTAGGGGGCATATTCCCCCATTTCGGGCTGCATATCGGGGTTATCTTTGAAGACCTGCTTCTCCCGTTCCAGCAGCTGCAGACCGAGGTAGGCGCTGCCCAGATTGCCGGTGATGCAAATCAGATCGCCAACCTTGGCCCCACTACGGCGCACGATGCGCCCGGCGGGTGCCCGTCCGATGGCGGTGACGCTGATGATGAGTCCGCGGGTCGAACTCGTCGTGTCGCCGCCCACCAGGTCGACCCCGTACTGCTCGCAGGCGGCCCGAATGCCGGCGTAGAGTTCATCCAATGCCTCCACCGAAAAGCGGTTACTCAGGGCGATGCTGACCGTCACCTGCTCCGGCCGCGCGTTCATGGCCGCGATATCGGATAGGTTGACTATGATAGCTTTATAACCCAAATGTTTCAGGGGCGTATAGGTAAAATCGAAGTGAATACCCTCCACCAGCATATCCGTCGAGATGACGATCTGCTCCTCCCCGCCGGTGATAACGGCCGCATCGTCACCTACGCCCAGCACGGTGGTTTCCCGTTTGGGGGCAAAATTTTCGGTAAGGTGGTCGATGAGGCCGAATTCGCCTAGGGTGTTGACGTCGGTTCGTTGCATAGGGGTTGTCAGTTGTCGGGTGTCGGGCCTGGGGTTGTCAGTTGTCGGGTGTCGGTCATTGCATGACACTTCGAGCCATAGTATAGTTCGTCATACCTGACACCTGACACCCGACACCCGACACCCGACACCTCACACCTAACGCCTTACATTTACCCTCCCCCTCCGCACCCGCGCCCCGCCGCCCAATTAAAAGACTCCCGAATGCCAAGTGTAGACATCGAAGCCCTCAACCAACAGATCCGCCAGGATAGCGAGGTCGTGGAACGCATCCGCCGGGAAACGGCCAAGGTGATCGTAGGGCAGGAGAACATGATCGACCGGCTGCTGCTGGGGCTGCTGAGTAAGGGGCACATCCTACTCGAAGGCCTGCCCGGGCTCGCTAAAACACTGGCCATCAAGACGCTGGCCCAAACGGTGAGTGCCGACTTCAGCCGCATCCAGTTCACTCCCGACCTGCTACCGGCCGATATCGTGGGCACCATGATCTACAACCCGACCCTGAACGACTTCAGCGTGCGTAAGGGACCGGTGTTCGCCAACTTTGTGCTGGCCGACGAGATCAACCGGGCGCCGGCCAAAGTGCAGTCGGCCCTGCTGGAAGCGATGCAGGAACGGCAGGTGACCATCGGCTCGGATACTTTCGTGCTGGAAGAACCCTTCCTGGTCCTGGCCACCCAAAACCCAATAGATCAGGAAGGGACCTACACCCTCCCCGAGGCCCAAACGGACCGCTTCATGCTCAAGGTCAATATCGGCTACCCTACGCGGGAGGACGAGCGCATCATCATTCAGCGCAACCTGGCCGGCAGCTTTGAGAAAGTGAATGCCGTGGCCAGTCCGGAGGACATCCTACACGCCCGCGAGAGCGTCCGCAAGATCTACATGGACGACAAGATCGAGCGCTACATCATCGACATCGTCTTCGCCACCCGCGAGCCCGAGGCCTACCGGCTGGAAGATCTCAAACCGCTGATCAACTACGGCGGCAGCCCCCGGGCCAGCATCAATCTCGCTCTGGCCGCCAAGGCCCACGCCTTCCTGCAGCGCCGCGGCTACGTGACCCCGGAGGACGT
>CAZKPE010000179.1:5694-8289 GCA_964554545.1 uncultured Lewinella sp. | reverse complement strand
GTATCCCACTTCCATCGCCGCCACCGTATCCAGGAACCAGTGCAGCTTTCCCGAAAGGGGTTGGACGTGGGCGGCGGGAAATTCGGTCGCGAGCTGTTCCCGGTTGATGATCTGGGCTACCCGCAGGGTTTTGGAGCGACCGGTGACCAAAAAGATGACTTCATCCGAAGCGTTGATGACCGGCCCCGTTAGCGTGACGCGAAGTTGCCCACTCTCGGGATGTTTGGCTACCGCGCAGATTCGCTCATCGGTCAGCAGGTCCATACTATCCGGAAAGATGGAGGCCGTATGCCCGTCCGTTCCCATCCCCAGCATATTGATGTCGAAGATGGGTAGCCCGTCGCTATTCCGGGGAAGGTGTTCGGCCAGAGTAGCCGCGTAGGTACGGGCCGCTTCTTCGGGTTCCAGTTGGGTAGGTATGGGAAAGATCTGCTCCTCCACCACCGGGACGTGATCGAACAGCAGGGCTTTGGCCTCCCCGTAGTTGCTTTCCGGGTCGTCGTATGGGACCATCCGGTCATCCCCCCAGAAAAAGTACAGGCGGCTCCAGTCGATGCGATCGCGGTATTCCTCGGCGAGTAAGCGGAAGAGTAATTTGGGCGTCGATCCTCCGGAAAGCGCCCAGAAGAGCGGCCCCTCCCCCTTTTCTTCCAGTTTTTCGATCAGGTGATCGGCAAAGGCGCGGGCAACGGCCTCTCCGCTGGGCAAAACGTGCAGGGTAGGGGGGGTGGTCATAAATCAGGCATGTTTGATCAGGTCGAGCAGATCATCGGCACTCAGACTGGCGCTCTGCTCGGTACCGGCCAGGAGACTGTCGGCCAGGTCCCGCTTTTCGGCGTGCAATTTGACGATTTTTTCCTCGATGGTGTTCTCGGACACGAAGCGGTATACCGTAACCGGTCGCTGCTGCCCGATGCGGTGCGCCCGGTCGCTGGCCTGATCCTCCACGGCGGGGTTCCACCAGGGATCGAGGTGAAGCACGTAGTCGGCCGCGGTGAGGGTAAGGCCCGTTCCGCCCGCCTTGAGACTGATGAGGAAGACGTCCCCCTCGCCCCGCTGGAAGGCCTGTACGGCCTCGTCCCGTTTGGGCCCGGGAGTACTACCATCCAGGTACTGGTAGGGTATCTCGTTCTCGATCATCCACTGTTCCACGATACGTAGGTGGCGGACGAACTGACTGAAAATGAGTGCTTTATGGCCGTTTTCCCGCAGCTCTCGTACGGTTTCACCCAGCAGTTCAAGCTTGCTGCTGGCTATTTCCACCGTCGGATCGACGAGGCGGGGATGGCAGGCCGCCTGCCGCAGTTTCATCAACTCGGCCAGGATCTGGAAGCGGCGGTTCGGCCCCTCGCTGTCATCGATACTTTCCAAAGCGTGCTGACGGAGGGCTTCGTAGAAGGCCCGTTCGGCCGGCGATAGCTCGACGGTAAGGGTTACCTCGGTCTTCGGTGGCAGCTCTTCCAGTACTTCTTCCTTCCGCCGCCGCAGGATGAAGGGTTGGATGAGTCGCCGCAGCTGCTGCCGCCGTTCATTGTCGTTATTGCGGGTGATCGGGACCGTATACTTCTCATTGAAGCGCTGAAAGCTGCCGAGCAGTCCGGGGTTGAGGAAGGTGAACAGGTTCCAGAGTTCCCCGAGGTGGTTCTCAATGGGCGTACCCGTAGTGGCTACCCGGAATTCCCCCTGCAACTGCATGGCGATCTGACTCCGCTTCGTTCCCCGGTTCTTGATGGCCTGGGCCTCATCCAGGATGATGGTCCCGAACTGCTTCTGTGCCAGCGCATCCCCCTCGAAGGGCAGCAGGCCGTAGCTCACGACCAGCATATCGTAGTTCCCCACCTCGTCGATGATCTTTTGGCGGTCACTTCCTTCCAGCAGGACGGGGTTCAGGGTGGGGGCGAACTTGGCGGCCTCTCGTATCCAGTTCCGCGTCACGCTAGCGGGCGCAATGACCAGGGCCGGTCCCCGCTCGGCACGCGCCTGTAGCATGACCAGTCCCTGTACGGTCTTACCCAGGCCCATATCGTCGGCCAGGCAGGCCCCGACGCCCCAGTCGGCCAGTCGCATCAGCCAGCGAAAACCGTCCAGTTGGTAAGGCCGCAGCTCGGCCCGGAAGGTGGAGGGTACCCGCGCCATGGTCTGATTGACGGTCTGTATGCGGCTCAGGCTTTCCCGCCAGGCCACGTCGGCTTCGAAGGCACCGAGTTGATCGGCCACATCGTCCAAAATACCGGTAGCCAGGGGATGTAACTGCAGGCCATCCTCCCCCTTTGCACTCATCAACCCCTCCATCTCCCGGAGCTTGCGCCGCAACTGCTCGGTCAGGGCGACGTACTGCCCCTCACTGAGCTGGATGAAGTTGCTCTGCTCGTTCTCGGCGACTTTATCGATGAGTTCGCGGAAGCTGATCACCTGATTTTCATCCACGGCCAGGGTACCCTCCACATCGAACCAGCCAGCCTTCTCCCGTACCCCGATACTCAGGTCGCCGAAGTCTACGCTACCGATGAGTTTGATGCGTTCGCCACGGGGATGCTCGAGTACGATGCGGTCCAGGGCGCGCAGGGGCTGTAGCTCCAGCAGGATGTTCAGGCA
>CAZKPE010000179.1:0-5594 GCA_964554545.1 uncultured Lewinella sp. | reverse complement strand
GGGGTTTCTTTCACCACCTGCACCCCGGTGCCGGCGAAGTCTTGCGCGAAGCGCAGGTGCAGGCGGTTATCGGTCTCTTCGATCAATAGCTGCGGGTTGCGGCGGATCAGTTCCACGCCGATCGCTGAGTTCTTGGCCAGGTAAAGGTTCGGATGCCCCACCAGCGCCAATAGGGCCTGTTCGTAGTTAATGGTATAGCTACCATTGGGATGGTAACGGCTGAAGTCTTCTTCGATGGCCTGGGCTACCGATACATCCTGGGGGGTCATTCCCGATACTTCCCCCTGTTTGACCCGTTTCAGAGCCACTTTCCGTCCCTTCGACCAGTTACCGCCCTTACTGAGGGTCTGTTCCCGGGGTTCCAGTTCCCGTTTCTCAAAATCGACGAACCAAACGAAACGACTGGTTTTTTTGCTGCGCTTACCATTGACGCGATCGGGAGTTCCCATGCCGACCAGCACTTCCAGGGCCCGCTCCCAGGGTTCGATCCGCGGCATGGCATCGACCAGGGAAAAGATGCGCAGCTCCTCCGCCAGTTGGGTAGCCCGCCGGGTATAGGCCTCCCGGGCCGCCGCTTCGGGATGGCGGTGGGACAAAATGCGGGTCAGCTCCATTTCCACCCAGCGGTAGCCGTTATCCTGGGCACGTTCCCGCTGATTTTCCAGTTCCCTCAGGTAATCCGTACCCGGATACTCTTCGCTGTCGGTCCACAGGCGGTACAGGGCGTGAAAGGTGATCGCAAAGGCATTTGCCTCCATTCGTTCCAGACCCTGACGGAACAACTCCTGGGCCGTTTCATCGTTGCGCAGATAAGCATGCAAAGCCTTGAATACCAAATATGTACCTCCTAGCCGCAGGTTCTGGACGGGATCGATGTTGTCCAGATGGTAGCCCATGATCTCGGCGCTCTTCACGCCGCCGGTCCGTAGCAGGGAGATCAGGTATAAATAGCCGGCCAGGTGGGCGGGGAACTTATTCTCGTACTCCCGCCGGTAGCCCTTGCGCACCTCTTCAACGAGCTCGTGGGCGCCTTCGTCGTCATCCCGTAAAATATGGTAGATGAGGTGGTTAGCACTGCTTCGCCATTCCGTGGTTTCCAGGTCGGCCCACAGTTGTAGACGGCTCCACGCACCCTGCAGTACGAAGGCTTCGGCCAGCAGCTCCCGCATGGGGCCACTTTCCGGCTCGCGGATGCGCTCGTGCTGCTCCAGAAATTCGATCAGCGGATCCAGGGGTTCCATCTTGACCAGGGCCCGGTGGAAGGCCTTGCGCAGATTGATCTCCTGCCAGGCTGGTAGTAGGCTTTCCACCCAGCGCGCGTCGAATTCCGCGAACAGGGGATCGATGAAAACGCCGGTTCGGGCTTGATCGGGGTAAAAACTTTCGGTTTCCCGCTGGAGGCGGTCGAATCCCGCCTCGTTCTGCAGGTAGAAGGCGATCCGAATTTCCCGCATCAGGGCGTGGGGGCTGCTCGGTTGCCAGTACGTCTTGTAGGGGAGCTCCCGGCGAATCTCGTTCAGTAACATGCTGAAGTCCGGCCGCCGCCCCGCCCGCCGCATAATGGCCTCGCTAAAGTCGGGATTGATGCGCCAACCGTGGTCACTCTCCTTCACGAGTACGTTCGCCCGATGCAGGCGGTGCACGATCGCTTCGGTTTCGGCGTGGGTGAATCGCGATTCCCCGGCCGGGGGGGCCATCCCGATCTTATTGAGCAGGCGGGAGAGGTCGAGGACGGAGCGCTCCTCGAAAACGATACTCATGGCCGTGGCTACGTCGCGCTCGGTGGCGCTCAACTCTTTCCAAATAGGGCGGAAGGCTCCGTTCATTCAGTTTCAATCAGGGTCAACTAGTTTTAAAGGTGCGAGGGCAATTTATAGTTGTCCGTCCCTACTCCTTTTTCCCGTCGCTTTTCTGTCCCAGGTAGGTGACCATATCCCCGATCAGTAAGCGGAGGTTGGGTTCCACGGCCTGTACGGTGGCAATCACGTCGTCCACGGTGGTGGGCTGAATGTCGGCCAGGGGATAACACTTGTTACTCACCACCGAAGTCACGAATACGGAAAGCCCGCAGTGGCGGGCTACCAAGACTTCGGGTACGGTCGACATACCGATCACGTCGGCTCCGATGATGTTGGCCATCCGGTATTCGGCCGGGGTTTCCAGGTTAGGACCGGCCAGTGCAAGGTAGACGCCTTCGTGGGTAGTCAGGCCGTGCTGGGTGGCAAATTCCATCGCCTTCCGGTTCAGGGCCCGGTCGTAGGTGTGGAGCATATCCGGAAACCGGGGGCCGAGCCGGTCGTCATTGTACCCCCGTAGCGGATTATCGGGCTGCAGATTGATATGATCGCTCAGAAAGACCAGATCGCCAGTACAGATGTCCGGGTTCACGCTACCCGAGGCATTGGAAATGATAAGCCGGTCGATACCCAGGGCATGCAGTACGCGTACGGGAAAGGTGAGCTCCTGCATACTGTATCCCTCGTAGTAGTGCAGGCGCCCCGCCATTGCTACCACCGGCACACCGCGTAGGGTACCCAGCACCAGTTTTCCCCGGTGGGTGGCTACCGTAGAAACCGAGAAGTAGGGGAGCAGGCCGTAGACGAACTCACGCTCCACCTCGATCTCCTCGACCAGGCTACTCAGGCCCGTACCCAGTATGATCCCGACCCGGGGTTCGGTCTTTGCCCGCTGCCGGATGAAGGCGACGCACTCCTGAATTTTCTGATAGATACTCATGCTAATTGACTTTGATACCGAGGCTATCGGGAATGTAGGTGCCCCACTTCCGGTTGTAGGTGTGTATCCGCTCCGTCGGGCCCTGCGCGTCGACCAGAGGCAGGCCCGCCAGCTTCCAGGCGTAGAGGCTACCGTACAGATTGTACACCCGCTCGAATCCTCGTTGACGGAGTTTCCGCGCCATCCGCTCACTCCGGTAGCCCACGGTACAATACAGCACCAGCGGCCGCGCCGCATCCACCCCCTTCAGTACCCCGTAATCCGGATCGTCATACCCCAAGTGCCGGGCTTCCGGAAGGTGACTGACGGCATATTCCTCCGCTTCCCGGGCATCGAGGAAAATCGGATCGGGTAAGGAACGGGCTTCCGCGGGGCTCAGGGCCAGCGAATCCGCCGTGACCAGTCCCCGTAGTTGCTCATTCAACGGTTCGTAAGAAGTCACCAATCGGGAAGGGACGTCCTGCGATCCAATCTGGCAGGTTTGTAAAAAGAGTAATCCGGCGGTCAGGAGTTGGGGGATAGCACGCATATGAAGGAAACAGCTAGTTCGCCTACGGCGTTGGCTCGTTGGTAAGTTCTTCCGGCCCATCCCCGATGCGATCTCTCAGTACCTTCCCCCCTTCACAGTAGGACAGAAGGTCATTGGCTACCAGTTCGCCCACGGCTTCAGCCACGCTGTCGGGGTAAAGCAAATGAATGTTCGGCCCGGCATCGAGGGTGAAATAGACCGGGTGCCCCGTCTCTTCCCGGAATGCCCGAACGCGCTGAATGATGGACAGGGTGCCGGGCTCGATCAGGGTATAGGAAGGCTGGCTACTCATCATCAGCGCATGGAGCGTAAGTGCCTCACTTTCAAGAAGTTGACCGAATAATTCCAGCTCGCCATTCCGCAGGGCGCCCATCATTTCACCCAGGTGGCACCGCGCTTGTTCGTACCGGGGCTTGGCGTAGGGATTCCGCTCCATCAGCCCGTGCCCGGCCCGACTGCTTACTGACTTTTCCGCCCGCGACACCAACAGAATATCGTCGTGGAAGTCGTGAAATACCGGATGCACCTGCTCCCCCACCGGCACGGCGTAGGTATCCGTACTACCCGCCACGGCATCCGTCTGCCCCCACACCGCCGCCCGCCCGTAGACCGAGCGACAGGCACTACCGGATCCCAGTCGGGAGAGTACACTCGATTTTCGCAGGAAGGTGCTCCGGTCCGCCACTGGCCCGAACAGGGCCGCTTCCAGACTCACCAGGCAAAGTGCCAGTGCACTCATACCGGATGCGGAGCTGGCGATCCCCGCCGAGTGCGGAAAGCTATTCGTCGTTTCAATCCGCAACCGTAGCTCCGCCAGAAAGGGATACACGGGTAGCAGACGCTCGAGATACTGCACGGTTCGCTTCCGGAAATCCGGCCGCCGTTCACCGTGGAAGAGAAATTCCAATTCGATCCCCCCCCGTGCCGGCCGCGCCCGCGGGGCATACCGCAGGGTCGTATCCGTCATCGCATACTGTAGGGTGAAGCTGACCGACGGATTCTGCGGCAACTGATCGCCGTGTTTCCCCCAGTACTTCACCAGGGCGATATTGGAGGGACTTCGCCAGCGCAGCGCACCTTCTTCCACTTCCCGACCGGCCAGCGTCAGCTGGGGATTCTCGTTTTGCATACTTCGGATGGTAATCTAGCGGCGGCTTCCGGCTTCGGTCTCCCGTGCCCGCCGGTCACGCTGCATGGCATTCTCTCCGGTACCCCGGCTGCCGCGTTGATACAGGTCGAAGCGGCTCGTGCTACTCCGCGAAGGATAGTAGTTGTTGCTCATATCCGTATCGGCCGTTTCCTGGAAGGGGTCGAGGACAATCGAGGTGACTTCCTTTTCGAAGGGAAATACCTTCGTGACCTCTTCCGTACCCATCCGCCAGATCTCGGCGGGGATGCGCTTGATCTCGGTCGACTCATCCGCGAAGGTAAACTCCAGGATGATCGGCATGACCAGTCCACCCTCCTTCTTCACCGTCAGTTCGTAGTAGTACTTGTCGGCTTCCAGGGTGGCCCGCTCTTCTTCGCTCAGGCGGCTCAGGTAAGATTGATACTCCTGCTCATCCAGTACCGTGCTCTCCAGCGGATCGTAATCGGTGTAATAATCGCGGAGGGTGGTATCCTGCTCGTCGTAGGTCCGCGCGATGCTTTCTTCGTTGCGGATGCTACCGATGTCCGGGCGTTCCGACTCCTGCTGCTCCCGCATTCTCGAATTTTCCGTTACCGGATTACGGGTATTGATGCGGAAGGGGGTCACCGAGGTTAACGCCAGGTCAACATGATCGTTGGTGAAAAACCAACCGCGCCAGAACCAGTCCAGGTCGATGGCCGAAGCATCCTCCATCGTCCGGAAAAGATCGGCCGGTGCCGGGTGTTTGAACTTCCAGCGGTTGGCATAGGTCTTGAAGGCGAAGTCGAACTGCTCCCGCCCCATGATCGTTTCCCGCAAAATATTCAGGGCGGTTGCCGGTTTGCCGTAAGCGTTGTTTCCGAACTGCCAGATCGACTCCGAGTTGGTCATGATGGGCGAGATGTACCGCTTATCCCCCTTCATGTAGTCGACGATCTTGCGGGCGGGCCCCCGGCGGCTGGGATAGTCCCGTTCCCACTGCTGCTCGGTCAGGTACTGCAGGAAGGTGTTCAGCCCCTCATCCATCCAGGTCCACTGCCGCTCGTCGCTGTTGACGATCATCGGGAAGTAGTTGTGGCCGACCTCGTGGATGATCACACTGATCATGCCGTACTTCGTCCGCTCGTCGTAGGTACCGTCGCTTTCCGTCCGCCCGTAGTTGAAGCAGATCATCGGGTACTCCATTCCGATACTGGCGGC